>CALGMT010000007.1 GCA_937958885.1 uncultured bacterium
TAGGCGGGGCCGGACGGCGCGAGCGCGCCGTGCGCGGCGAGCACATCGGGATAAATATCCATGATCCAGTGCGCGAGCGCGACGCCCGCGCGCCGCGCCGCACGCGCGGCGGCGAGGCCGACATAAGGCGGCGTGGTCAGCGACACCACGAGGTCCGATTCGCGCGTCAGACCCGGAAGCGCGCGGACGAGCGTGGCGTAGAATGAGGCATAGTCGAAGACCTTGCTGATCGCCGTGCGGCGGCCAAAGCCGCTCGCCGAGACTCGTTTGACTTGGATGCCATCAATGGACTCCTCCGCCGGATAAACCGCATCGGAATTGTATGCGCGGCGGGAACAGAGCACGGTCACCTCATGACCGCGCGCCAGCAGCGCGCGCGCGAGGTCGCGCAGATAGACTCCGGTCGGCGCCGTGTCGGGCGGAAAGTATTGGTTGATCAGCAGAAACCGCATTGCGGGCGGCATCCTACACGGATGGCGAGCGCCGAACGACGAAAACGAACCGCTTCTTTCGCGCCGGCTTACTGCGCATCGTCCGCGGCAGGCGCGGGATCAAAGCTGCCGCCGGGCATCAAGGTCGTGGGCGGCGCGGCGGGCGGCGCCATCGGCGCCGGCGCTCTCGGGGCGGCGGGCGCGGCCATCGGGGGCGGCGTGCCGACGCGTTGATCGATCAGCGAGCGTTCCGTGCGGTGCGTGAACACCATGCCGAGAAAGGCGGTGTTCGCGAGAAAGATCAAGCCGAGGGTGACCGTGATTTTCGTCAATACGTTGCCCGCGCGGGAACCGAACAACGATTCGCCCACGCCGGAGCCGAACGCCAGGCCCAGTCCCTCGCTCTTGGACTTCTGAAGCAGAATCACACCGATCAACAGCAGGCAGGTGACGACTTCAACCAGAATCAGCAAAACACGCAAGATGCCCATGTCCGTTCCCCCGCGCCGCGCCTAGATCGCACCGCGCACAATTTCCACAAACGACCGCGCCTCGAGCGCAGCGCCGCCGATCAATCCTCCGTCAATATCCGGCTGCCCCATCAACTCGCGGGCATTGGCCGGCTTCATGCTGCCACCGTACTGGATGCGCACGCTCTGGGCAACCGCCTCGTCCGCAATGTCGCGCAACAGCCCGCGGATAAATGCGTGAACCTCCTGCGCCTGCTCGGGCGTGGCGGTCTTGCCCGTGCCGATCGCCCAGACGGGCTCATACGCCAAAATGCACTCCACCAGGTCCCGCGGCGTGAGATCAGCCAAGCTGCCGCGCACCTGCGTTTCAATGACCTCTTCCGTGCGACCGGCCTCGCGCTCCTCCAGCGTCTCGCCGATACACACAATGGGTTTGAGATTCGCGGCGAGCGCGGCTTTGACCTTCTTGTTCACGATCGCATCGGTCTCTCCGAAATACTGGCGGCGCTCGCTGTGGCCGAGGATGACATAGTGGCAATACAGCTCGCGCAGCATCGCGGCGGATATCTCGCCGGTGAAGGCCCCGCTCTTTTCCCAGTGCATGTTCTGCGCGCCGAGATCGACGTGGCTGCCCGTGATGGTCTCACTCACCGCCTGAATGGCGGTGAACGGCGGGCAGAGGACGATATCGACGTCCTTGCAATCGCCGAGTTCGCGCTTGATGGCGGCGGCCAGCTCGATGGCCTCCGCGACCGTTTTATTCATCTTCCAGTTGCCGGCAACAATAGGTTTGCGCATGGGGATCTCGATTGGGGATCAGGGTTTGTCCGTCAGCGCGACGACGCCAGGCAAGGCCTTGCCTTCGAGAAACTCGAGACTCGCGCCGCCGCCGGTGCTGATGTGGCTCATCTTGTCGGCAAGACCGCTTTTGTTCACCGCCGCGACGCTGTCGCCGCCGCCGATGATGCTGAGACACTTCGTTGCGGCAATCGCCTGCGCGACAGCCATGGTGCCCGCCGCAAACGGCTCCATTTCGAAGCAGCCCATCGGGCCGTTCCAAACGACTGTTTTAGCCGACCGGATTTCCTGCGCAAACAGCTCGGCGGATTTCGGCCCGATGTCGAGCGCCATCCACCCATCCTCAATGCCGCTCTCACCCACGACCTTGTGCGCAGCGTCGGCGGCGAATTTGTCGGCAATCACATGATCGACCGGCAGCAAGAGCTTCACGCCCTTGGCCTGCGCCTGCTGAAGCAGATCGGCCGCGAGCGAAACCTTGTCTTCCTCCACCAGCGATTTCCCGGTCGGAATTCCTTTGGCGCGGTAGAACGTGTAGGCCATCGCGCCGCCGATAATCAGCGCATCGACTTTGTTCAGCAGGTTGGTGATGACATTGACCTTGTCGCTGACCTTGGCGCCGCCGAGGATGGCGACGAATGGCCGTTCGGGATTCGCCAGGGCCTGCCCCAGATACTTCACCTCGCGCTCCATCAGGAAGCCGGCGACGTTCGTTTTGAAAAACTTGCAGATGACCGCCGTCGAGGCGTGCGCGCGGTGCGCGGTGCCGAACGCGTCGTTCACATACAGGTCGCCGAGCTCGGACAACTGGCGGGCGAATTCCTCCTGCTTCTTCTTCATTTCGGACTTCGCGGCCTTCTTCTCCTCGTCCGTCGCGGTCTCGGGCAGCTTGACCTTGCCCTCCTCCTCTTTGTGGAAGCGCAGATTTTCGAGCAGCAACACGTGCTGCTCGCGATGCAACGACGCGGCCATCGCCTTGACCTCCGGACCGACGCAGTCCGGCGCGAAGGCTACCGGGCGGCGCAGCAGCTCGGAGAGTCGATCCGCTGCGGGTTTTAGGCTGAATTCGGCCTCATAACCCTTCCCTTTCGGACGACCCAAGTGGCTCATCAGGATCACAGACGCGCCATGGTCGAGCACATACTTGATCGTCGGCAGCGCCGCGCGGATGCGCGTGTCGTCGGCGACCTTGCCGCCCTCGACCGGCACATTGAAGTCCACGCGGATCAGGACCCGTTTCCCCTTCAAATCGACATCGGCGATGGTGAGCTTGTTCACGGTAATGACTCCCGGCGGGCGCGGCAGCCCAGCCGCCGCGCCCGCGCACTAAGTTCGTCTGCGAATTACTTCGCGTCCACCTTCGCCATGTAGCGGACGAGGTCGACGACGCGATTCGAGTAGCCCCACTCGTTGTCGTACCAGGAAACCACCTTGAAGAAGCGCTTTTCGCCCTTCAGATTGTTCTGGAGCGTGGCGAGCGAGTCGTAGATCGAGGAGCGATCGTCGTGGATGAAGTCGGTCGAGACCAACTCCTCATCGGTGACGCCGAGGATGCCTTGGAGGTACGTCTGCGAGGCCTTTTTGAGCGCCGCATCGATTTCCTCAATCGAGGTGTCTTTCGCCGTTCGGAAGGTCAAGTCCACGACGGAGACATTCGGGACCGGAACGCGGAAGGCCATTCCCGTAAGCTTGCCCTTCGTTGCGGGCAGCACCTCGCCGACGGCTTTCGCCGCGCCGGTGGTGGACGGGATGATGTTCATCGCCGCCGCGCGGCCGCCGCGCCAGTCCTTCTTGGACGGGCCGTCCACGACCTTTTGCGTCGCGGTGTACGCATGGATGGTCGTCATCAGGCCGGTCTCGATGCCAAACCCCTCTTTGAGGATGACATGCACAACCGGCGCGAGGCAGTTCGTGGTGCACGAGGCGTTGGACACGATGTTGTGCTTGGCGCTGTCGTATTCCTCGTGATTGACCCCGACGACGAGGGTTTTGACCTCGCCCTTGCCGGGCGCGGAAATGATGACCTTCTTCGCGCCCGCCGCGAGGTGGCCCTTGGCCTTCTCGGAATCGGTGAAGAGGCCGGTCGATTCAATCACATAGTCCACGCCGAGCGCGCCCCATGGAAGCTGGTCCGGCGTCTTGGTCGCCAGCACGCATTTGATCTTGTGGCCGTTGACCACCAGCGTATCGGCCTCCTCTTTCGAGGCATCGCTCTTCTCCGTCGCAACGGTGTGCTTGAACTTGCCGTGCACGGAGTCGTATTTCATCTGGTAGGCGAAATAATCGGCGTCCGTCGAGATATCCACGACCGCGACCACGTCGATCTCCTTGCCGAGGAGGCCCTGATCGCAAATCGCCTGAAAAACCATACGGCCGATGCGGCCGAACCCGTTGATGCCCACTTTGATTGCCATGTCGTTTCTCCTGCTTTGTAAGCCTAGCGTTAAGGACTCGGGCGGGCTCTGTTTCCGCCCGGAATAGAAATCGCATGTGTACCGCAGGCTTGGGCGATCGTCAACCGCCATCGCACAAATCGGGGATTCCCTGAACCCGACCGCGCTCACGCCGCCTCAAGGCGGAGAACAAATTTTTTACAGAGCATGGAAACGGCAAAATTATTTTTTACAGAGTATGGAATTTTTTGACGACGCGGTGTCCCGTCGCGCCGCGGCTTTAAAATCTGAACTGGATCTCAATGGGCAAGTTTCATCGAGTCCTGTGGCGACAGCGTATGCGCGCTGGAAATAAACGCGCACCAAGGCTATGCTATCGGACCTTATTAAAGGAGATCATTACCATGCATACCCGTCGCGAAGCGCTTCGCACGCTATCTCTCGCCTCCGCCGCCGCTGTGGCCGCCCCGTTGCTGTCCAGCGGCGTACCGGCTCAACTGAATGAGCCGCCCGTCGCTCCACCCGTCTCGCCGTCGGCAATTCCAGATCCCGCCGGCGGATTGTTCACCCTCGCCCCCCTGCCCTACGAGCCGGAGGCGTTGGAGCCGCACATCGACACCACGACGATGAGCATTCACTACGGCAAACATCACGCGGCCTACGTGAACAACCTCAACAAGGCCATCGCCGCGTATCCCGCTTTTGCCGGCACCTCTGTCGAGGAGCTAATCCGCGACTTGAACGCGCTGCCGGAAGACATTCGCGTCACGGTGCGAAACAACGGCGGCGGCCACGCGAACCACACGCTGTTTTGGAACACGTTGAGCCCCATCGGCGGCGGCGTACCCGAGGGCGCGCTTGGCGCCGCTATCGAGGAACAACTCGGCGGCTTTGACGCGTTCAAGGATGCGCTCACGCGCGCCGCCTTGTCGGTGTTCGGCAGCGGGTGGGCATGGCTCTCGCTCGACAGCGACGGGCGTCTGCTCGTCGAATCGCTCCCCAACCAGGACAGTCCGATCATGTTCGGACGCACCCCTCTGTTCGGCATCGACGTGTGGGAGCATGCCTACTATCTGAAATATCAAAATCGCCGCGCGGAATATGTGAAGGCCATCTGGAACGTCATCAACTGGCCTGCCATCGACTCGCTGTACACGGGCGCATCGAGCTAAGCCTTCCCGATCCCATCATCAGCAGGAGGCATGCGCGACGATGTGCGGCAGATTGGTGGTCACTTCGTCGACGAAGCAGCTTCTGGCCGCCGGCGGCGCGTCGCGCGCGGATGATGAACGCCCGCCGCGCTACAACCTCGCACCGACGCAGGACGCGCCGGCGGTGTTGAATCGCGACCGCGCGGTACTGCGCTGGATTCGCTGGGGTTTGACCCCACGTTGGGCGAGGGACCTCGCCGCAGGCGCACGCCTGTTCAACGCGCGCGCCGAAACGGCTGCGGAAAAGCCCTCCTTCCGCGACGCGCTCCAAAAACGGCGTTGCGTCGTGCTCGCGGACGGCTTCTACGAATGGGCGCACGGCGAGACGCCGAAGCAGCCATGGTTCATCCATCGGAAAGACGGCGCGCCGCTTTTGCTCGCGGGATTGTGGGACGATTGGCGCGAACCGAATGGGGGACGCGAGTGGACCACATTCACGATCCTCACCACCGAACCGAACGACCTGATCCGCCCCCTCCACGATCGGATGCCGGTCATACTGGAGGCGTCTGCGCTGGAGACGTGGCTTGCCCCGCATCCAAGACCGCCCGCCGACTGGCATGCCTTGTTTAGGCCGTGCCCGGCCGAACTCCTGACCCGCCGCCCCGTCAACCCGCGCGTTAACTCAACCGCATTCGACGAACCCGCCTGCCTCGCGCCCTACACGCCCCCGCCCCGTGCGCAGTTGGAACTGTTCTGAGGCGGCTGCACTCGCCGTGCGTCTAAAGCGACCGCCAAAGGAGCCAGCCGAACGCGGCGACAGATGCGAGCGACAGCAAAATGGCCAGCGCAGTCCACACGGGCGTGAATAGCGGCCGATTTGCGCGCTCGCATTCGACCAAGAAGCCGCAAAACGCACCGGTGATCAATCCGCCGAGGTGACAAATGTTGTCCGCCCCGACGATGAACCCGAACAGCAGACCGTACGCGGCCCACTGAAGGAAGAAATTGCGCTGCATCCGACCGGCGTACCCGCCATAGAAGTGCGCATAGGCAATGCCGAAGCCGATCAGACCGAACAACGCGCCCGACGCGCCGGCAATCAGCATCACCACCGGGCCGCGCACGAGCAAATCGGCCGCGCCGCCGCCCACCAGCGAAAGCAGGTACACCGCGATAAAGCGCGCCGACCCGACTTCCGATTCGAGCGCGGGGCCAACCTGGGACAGCGCGATCATATTGAACGCGATATGCAACAGGCCGATGTGCAGGAATCCGTAGGTGATCAGCCGCCAGTACTCGCCTTGAAAAAACGCGGCGGGCACCAGCGCGCCCATCCGAAACAGCATCTCCGGCTCCGGCTGGAACAGGTTCTGCGCGCCGAACAGCGCCATCGCGAGCAGCATGTAGGCCAGATTCAGGCCGACCAGCAGGTTCGCCGCGGGAACCCAGGCGGGCACGGAGAGGCCAAACCGGCGGAAAAAGTCGCGCGCGCTCATGGGTTCACCAGCGCTGCCGGTTCTCCATCGCCCGCGCCAGCGTGACCGCGTCCGTGTAGGCCAGGCCGCTGCCCGCGGGGATCCCTCGGGCAAGGCGCGTCACCGGAACCTGCAACGCGCCGAGTACTTCCAGCAAATAGGACGCGGTGGCGTCGCTCTCGACATCGCTGTTGAGCGCGAGAATAACCTCCTTCACGCCCTCCTTGCGCACGCGCTCGACGAGTTGGTCCACGCGCAGGTTGCGCACGCCTTCCCCGCGCATCGGCGAGAGCTTGCCCATCAGCGCGTGATAGCGTCCGCGAAATGCGCCCGCGCGCTCCATCGACAGGATATCCGCCGGTTCTTCGACCACGCAGAGCAGCGCGGCATCCCGGCGCGGGTCGGTGCACAGCGCGCAGGGGTCCTGCGAGCGCTGCGTGATGTTGCCGCACAGCTTGCACGGCACGAGTTGTTGCGTCGCGGCTTGCAGGGCGGCCATCAATTCCGCGCCGGTCCCTTCCGGATCGCGCAGCGCCGCCAACGCCATGCGCTCCGCCGAGCGGCGTCCGACGCCGGGCAAGCGGCCGAGTGCGGCAATCAACCTGTCGAGCGCTTCCGGCACACGCCGCTCACAGGCCCGGCAGTGAAAGTCCGCCGGTTACCTTCGACATTTCCGCCGCCGCCGTCTCGCGCGCCGTACCCAGGGCGCCGTTAACAGCGGAGAGAATCAGATCCTGCAACAATTCCACATCCGACGGATCCACTGCCGCGGGCGAAATTTCGAGGCGCTTGATCGTCATGTCGCCGCCGGCTACCGCGGTGACCGCGCCGCCGCCCGCGGTAAACGTATATTCGCGCGAGGCCAGCTCCTCCTGCAGCTTCTGCATGTTTTGCTGCATCGCGGCGGCCTGCTTCATCAACTTCATCATGTTCATGGTCGGCTCCTATTCGCGCACATCGGCGATGTCTCCATTGAACGCGTCGAGCGCGCGGCGCACGGCCTCTTCTTTGCTCCAATCGCGCTTCGACCCCGCGCGGGGCGAAGGCGACGGCGCGGGCGCTTCGGACGCCGCCATCGACGCGGGCGCGGTCGACGGGGCCTCCCCGATTGTCAGGTCCAGCGCCACCGGGCGGCGCAACACAAGCTCGATCGCCTTTTGCACCAATTGGATGTTGCGCGGGACGTTGAGCTTGTCGCGGCTCGATGCGAATTCGGGATCGAACGACAGCCGCACCCGATCGCCATCGACCGCGACAGGTTGCGCGTCCTTGAGACTACTCCGGATGATCGGATTGGTTAGGCCCACTTTTTCGACAATCGACGGCCACGCTGTGCGCAGCGCGGAAAAAGCTGCATCATCATCCATGAGCGGCGCGGGCGCTTCACGCGATAGTTTTCGCGCGGGCGCCGCGGGCGGTTCGCGCACGGCGGGCGGCGGCGCGGGCGGCGATATCGGCAAAGCCGGCTGAGTCGCGGACGCCGGAGCGGGCGAGGTCTCCGCGGGGGCCTCGCCCAATGCGGCGAGCACCTCATCGAGCGACACGGCGGTCGCCGCGCGGGCCGCGCGGACCAGCGTGACCTCGAGCAGCGTGCGGCGCGAGAGCGCATGTCGCAGTTGGCCTTGCAGTTCGACCAGCAGATCGGCGATACGCGAAAGCCGCGCAGGGTCCGCCAGATTCGCATGTTCGCGCAGGGTCTTCAGTCGCGCTTCGTCCACATCCGACTCGCCGGCGAGTTGGCCGGTGTATGCGACGACGAGCAGGTCGCGGAAATATTCCAACAACTCGACCGACAGGCGAAGCAAGTCCTTGCCGCCCGCATCCAGTTCGGCAATCCGCTGCAGCAACGCCGCGACATCGCCCCGCAACAGCGCCGCAGCCATCTCCTGCACCTGGGTCCATGCGACGAGACCGAACACGGAGAGCACGTCGGACTCGCGGATCGTATCGCCGCAGAAGGCGATCAACTGGTCGAGCGCGGACTCCGCATCGCGCAGGCCGCCCTCCGCGCCGCGCGCGATCGCGAGCGCGGCATCGTCCTCGAGCGTGATCTTCTCGAGCTTCGCGATTTTATTGAGCGTCGCCACGATGGCCGAGGTCGGAATGCGGCGCAGATCGAATCGCTGGCAGCGCGAAAGGATCGTCGCGGGGATTTTTTGCGGTTCCGTTGTCGCGAATACAAACCGAACGTGCGCGGGCGGCTCTTCGAGCGTTTTGAGCAGCGCGTTGAACGAAGAACCCGAGAGCATGTGGACTTCGTCAATGATAAACACCTTGTAGCGCGCCTGGGCGGGGGCGAAGCCGATACTGTCGAGGATGATTTCGCGGACGCGGTCCACCTGGGTGTTCGAGGCCGCGTCGAATTCCATCACATCGAGGCAGCGTCCCTCCGCGATGGATCGGCACAATTCGCAGACGCCGCACGGTTCGGGCGTGGGCCCTTTTTCGCAATTCAGCGCCTTGGCATAGATGCGCGCGAGCGTGGTTTTGCCGACGCCGCGGGGGCCGACAAACAAATACGCCTGGGCGATGCGCCCGGAGCGGATGGCGTTCGCAAGAGTCTGGGTGACGTGCTGCTGGGCCACCACATCCTCGAAGACCTGCGGGCGATACTTCCGCGCCAGCACCTCGTGTGTATTGCTCTTCTTTTCCGCCACGCGCCGATCCTTCTCACATCCAAAACCGACCAACAAATCAAGACCGTGCACCCGCGTTTGCCGGCGCTTGGCGCGCGCCGCTGTCGGTCCGCGGCTCCCGCCGGGGATCCGCGACACCCGGAACGCGATGGCTTACCGTTGCTACCTTCCGGTCCTGGCGGGGTTCACCTGCATCCGTCATCGCGGGTCCGACGTTCAACGCCGTTTTCCGATGCGCTCATGCGCCTCGAGCCGTCTGGCGCGGGGATTCAACCCTGCTGCAGCGGGTTGCAGGTCGCCCCGATGGTCACCGGGGTTTAGGGCACCGCTACTTCCCCGTCTAGCACGGTCATGCGGACCCTACCCCGCCCCCGCCCGCGAAGCAAGCATCCATGCGCCGCCTTGTCATCCCTTTTTGGGTTTGTTGTCCAAACGGCCCGTTGATGCTTTCTCTTGATTCGTTCAGAAGACAGCGGTGGGCCTCGGCAAAAACCCACCCCCCGCTGCGCGGACCCCTCCTCCGGTGGAGTTCCCCCGATTGGGTGGACACCCCGGGGGGGTGGTGTGGGAAAGGAAAGGAATGAACCAACACACTTCCATGCTCTGTAAAAAATTAATTTTCAAGTTCCATGATCTGTAAAAATTGTCCGCAGTCGCGATGATGCAGCGGACGAGCATGGCGATGGACACACAAAAGCGATCGTTTAGCCTTGAAATCGTTCACACTCCATCCCGTGAGCTGTAATTGCGCCGCTCCGCCGGTGGAGCGGCGGAGCGGCAGCATTCGAATAAAAAGAAAATGCTTGGGCGGGATCGCCGAGTCCGCTGGGTTGTCGGATAGTCGCCCTCACCCCTGATCTGTCCATGCCGCTGAGCGTATGCATTCACGCGCTCGCAGATCGCGATGAATTCGTCGAACGTGCGCGGCAGCGGCGCATCGCCGGCGATGCGCGCATAGAGGTCCTTGTTGTAGTAAAGCCGCACGCTGAACATCGCGGTGGGGATCGCATAGAAGTCCAGCAAATCCGGGATGTAGGACGGCGGCGCGGCGAGCCCATCGAGAAACGTGTCGCGCCAGGGAACGCCGTTGAGCGATGTTCCCGCGTTGTAGGGATTCGGCTCGCCGATGGCCTGCGTCAGCGGGAGAAAATAGCGGGCGATACGGTCTTCGGGCATCCCGGCGCGAACCTCGATGAGATCGGGCGCCGTTCCGCCGACGAGTTGCGTAATGAGCCAGTTCGGATAGACCCGCTCCGGAATCAGCATCTGTTCGACGCGCACATGCGGATGCAACGCCATGTAGCGCCGGGCCAGCGCGTCAAAGGCCTCGCGGATCCCGCCCTCAAGCTGCCAGTGCGCGAAGCGCAGCGTGATCTGCCCAGGATCGGATTCCGCCCGCGCGCGGAGGAAAATGCGGCCCGCCGCCCACACGAAGCACACGGCGATCAACGCAAATCCGATGCCGTTCATCACGCGGTCGCGCATCATCGGCCCGCCTCCAGTTCGCGGAGCAGCTCGCCCAACATGTAATGGCGATAATCGCGCGGGAATTCGGTGTAAAACCTGTTGAAATAGTCGCGGGCCAGATCCGGGCGACCCAACGCGCGCGACAACGCGCCGATCTGCACATATCCGTCCGCCCTCACCTGCCAACGCGCCGCCTGTTCGACGCGCGCCGCAAGCAGATGCTCCAGTGCGGGCTCCGGCGCCCCGGCGAAGTCGATTTACGCGCGCGCGAGCGTCAAGTGCAGCGGTCGGCGCACCGCGTCCATCGTGATGCGCGCAGCCCGCGTTTCGAGTTCTTCTAGCGCCGCCGCACGGACGGCCGGATCGCGCGACGCATAAAGCATGGATGGCGCGGCGAGCAACACCGCCATCTGCCCCCATTGCGTGTCGGGATGCGCGTCGTGAAGCGCAGGCAGGCGCTTGACGGCGCCCGCCTCATCCGGCGCGGCGCGATGCATCTGGTCAACGCGGGCGAGAAAGAGGCGCGCGGCCTGCGCCACCTCGTCCGCGTCCTGCTGATGCGCGATGATCTCCAGCAATTCTCTCGCGCGCTCGACATTCGCCGCGGTACGCGGCTGCACGTTGAGCAGCGCGATCGCCTCGCCGAACCTGGCTTCGCGCGCCGGAGCCATCGTGCGGAACAACGCCCGCGCTTCATTGAACTGCAACAATCGGATGCGCTACCATCCCTCGCGCATCTCGGCGGTGCTCTCCGCCTGCGCAACCGTCGCGGCAAGCGCGGCGAGCGCTGAAATCAATCGGCAGCAATAGGTGAAGCTGTTTAAAGACAAACCCATGAGCGCGGCGGCAGAATAAATGCAAACTAATTCAGTTAATAGGCATTAATATGTACTTCGTCAATTATTTGCAGCGACGGCATCAACACGATGCGCATGGCCGGCGCGTTGAACAGATACGCATGTCGCGGCGGCGCAGCTCGCGCAGGAAGGGCGCGACGGGCACGACGCGCTCCGGCGGGTGCACGCCAGGTTCGCGGATGTCGCCGCGCGCAATCATCTGCGCGACGATCGACGGCGGGCACCCCGTATCGATGTCCCCCGCGCTCGCATGCCACGCGGGCTTCGCCCTCGCAATGCAATCCGCCGTCACGATAACGCCAGCGCCCTCTACCTCCACGCGAAGCAATTCGCGATCGCGCGGGCGCTCGCGCGGCGCGACCAGCGGCTTGAACTCCGGCAGTCGCCAGCCCGCCTTCCAGCGCCGCTCAAACTCTCGAACAAACGCGCGGTCATAACCCAACATGAAGTCCACGTTGCGCACGCCGCGGTCGCGAAAGAAATCCGGCAGCGTCGCTACTTCGCTGTGGCGCGTGGCCAGACACCAGACGGTTCCAAACGGTTTTGGAAAGTCGCGCCGCTCCCATTTCGCGCGCGGCGGGATGCGCGCCGCACGCCCGTTCCGCCAGGCAAACGCCGGCAACGTCAGCTCTTCAACAACGGTCTGCGGCGAAAACGCGAAGGCAAAATCGCCCGGCTTCGCATCCGGGTCGTGCCAACACGAGCGCACGCGCACGGCGCGCACGGTGATCAGTTTTTCCGCCGCCCACCGCGCCAGCACATTGGTGATGCCCGGCGATCCGCCCATGCCGAGAATCGCCGTCAGCCCTGCGCGTTTGAATTGGCTGTGCAGCTTGAGCTGCCGACGCGTCCACGTATATAGCCCGCCCAAATCGAGATAGTGGCAGCCCGCCGCCAGCGCAGCTTGCATCACCAGAAGATTGAAGTGATGCTGCGTGCAGTTGACGACCACGTTGTGACCGCGCAGGAGATCGGCCAGGGCCGACGGTTCCGACGCATCCGCCGCCAACCCCCGAACGCGCGCACTGCGGTAGCTGTGCGCATCGCGCTCGGCCCGCGCGCCATCGATATCGCCGATCGTAATTTGCGCCGCGCGGTCGGTGGCGAAGAGGTCGCGCGCGGCGATGCGGCCCATGGCCCCGCATCCACCGAGCACGAAATAGGTCCGTTTCATGGCGGCCCCGGCGTGTAGTTCAACAGCATCGTTTCAACTTTCGAAAACGTCGGCCCGCGTTTCTGAACAAAGTGAAAGCGAACGGCGCCCTTGCCGGGCGCATACCATTCGGCCTGCGTGAACATCTGCGCTTTTTCGGGGTCCTTGAACCCTCGCTCCACTTTGATGCAATTCTCGTATCGTTGGCCTTCCGCTTCCACGAGCTCCCGACCCGCGATGGTTCTCCAGCCCTCCTCCCCATCGAAAAAGTCCCAACGTCGGCCGGGGGTCGGCGGAAGAGCCAGCGCGCAGGCTTCGACAAAGGTCCCGCGCAAATCCATCGCCGTGTAGTACCCCTGGTCGTCGGCGCGCACCCATATATCCTGCGGCGGAATGCCGAAAATATCGATGTATTCGACGCGTCCTTTGAAATATTCGACGCCGTTCACAACGTCTTTGCCGGTCAGGCGCTGAACCATCCGGCCTTCCGTGATGTTGGTCATCCCGAACCTTCCGTCGTCATAGATCACGGTGGAGCGATAGCTGTACTCCCAGCTCGAACCCACCCGCAACTCCGGCACGACGTGCTCCGCCGTCGCGATGGGGCCGAGCGCCAACAGCATCAAGAGGACACACGATTTCATAATTGCTCCAATTGTGTCTCGATCACATCCAACCCCTCGTCGAGTTGCGATTCATCCATCACGAGCGGAAAAAGGAAGCGCAGCACGTTCCCGTGCGTCCCCGAGGCGATCAGGATGACGCCGTTTTCATAACAGCGTTGGATCAGCGCGCTCAGCCCCGCCTTGTCGGGCTCTTTCGTCGCGCGCTCTTTCACAAATTCGACGCCGAGCATCGGGGGGAGCCCGCGAATATTTCCACAGCATGGAAATTTTTCCGGCCATTTTTCCAGACGTTGGAAAAGGCGGCGCCCCAGCGCGGCGGCGCGGTCGGCGATGCGCTCCTCTTCATAGACCGCGATCGTCGCGAGCGCGGCGGCGCAGGCGACGGGATTGCCGCAAAACGTGCCGCCCAAGCCGCCGACGTGCACCGCGTCGAGCAGGTCCGCGCGTCCGACGACGCCGGAGAGCGGGAGCCCGCCGGCCAGCGATTTGGCGATGGTGATCAGGTCCGCTTCGATCCCGTAGTGTTCGACGGCAAACCACTTTCCCGTACGGCAAAAGCCAGTCTGGATTTCATCGACGATCAACACGATGCCGTGCTCGTCGCAGAGCGCGCGGAGTCCCTGCATATAGCGCCTCGGCGCGGGGATGAACCCGCCCTCGCCGGTGACCAGCTCGATCCACACGCAGGCGACCTGCTTCGGGTCCACGTGCGTGTGAAAAAACTCGCGCACCCCGGCCAGCAATCGCTCGGAAAATGCTTCTTCATCCTCGCCGGACCGCGCGTCGCGATACAAATACGGATACGGGAGTCGATACACCTCCGGCACGAACGGGCCGAATCCGCTTTTGTACGGCATCGCCTTGCTGGTGAGGGTCATTGCCATGTACGTGCGGCCGGCGAAACCGTGCTCAAATGTCAGCACCGCGGATCGCCCGGTCGCGCGGCGCGCGATTTTGACCGCATTTTCGACCGCCTCCGCGCCGCTGTTGAACAACACGGTTTTGCGCGGCCCGCGCGTCGGCACGATCGCGTTGAGTTTTTCGGCGAGCGCGATGTACGGCTCGTATTGCATCACGTTGAAGCAGGTGTGCAGCAGTTTTTCGCTCTGCTCGCGGATCGCCGCGACGACGCGCGGGTGCGCATGGCCGACATTCACCGTGCCGATGCCGCCGGCGAAATCGAGGAACGTGTTGCCGTCCACATCGGTCACTGCGGCGCCCGCGCCGCGCTCGGCAAAGATCGGCGTGACGATGAACGGGCTATTGGAAACCGCGGCCTTGCGCCGCGCCATCAAGGCCTGCGAGCGCGGACCGGGTATCGGGGTGTTAAGG
This sequence comes from uncultured bacterium, assembly GCA_937958885.1. Classification (GTDB taxonomy): domain Bacteria; phylum Verrucomicrobiota; class Kiritimatiellia; order CAIVKH01; family CAIVKH01; genus JAMLJG01. The sequence goes on from CALGMT010000007.1 coordinate 14,793, forward strand.
TGGATGGTTTTCATACGTCCGATAGGTCGGATAGGACCTATTGGTTAATACCAGCCGATGGGCGCTTCGCTCAAATTGATGTGCACCTGCTTGGTCTCCAGAAACTCTTCCTGCCCGTGCAGGCTCATCTCGCGGCCGTGGCCGCTTTGTTTGTAGCCGCCCCAAGGCGCCTCCACGTAGCACGGCTGCATCGTGTTGACCCACACGATGCCGGCGCGCAGCGCCTTCACCACGCGCAGGCAGCGAAAGATGTCGCGTGACCAGACCGCGGCAGCCAGCCCGTAGGGCGTGTCGTTCGCGATGCGAATCGCGTCGGCCTCGTCCTTGAACGGGATCACGGAAACAACCGGCCCGAAAATTTCCTCGCGCGCGATGCGCGCCGTGTTGTCGGTTTCGAAAATAGTGGGTTCCACAAAGGCCCCTTTGAGGCCCTTGGGAACCCCGCCCCCCGCCACGAGCCGCCCCTCCTTTCGGCCCATCGCGATGTAATTCAACACGCGCTCTCGATGCTCCTCGCTTACGAGCGGACCCATCTTGGTCGTGCGGCGGAGCGGGTCGCCGAGTTTGATCCGTTTGGTTTTTTCCTTCATCCGGGCGAGAAACTTCATGTAGAGCGGCTCTTGCACGAGCACGCGGGAGCCGGCGGAACACACCTCGCCCTGGTTGATGAATACGCCGAACAAGGCGCCGTCGGTCGCGGCATCCAGATCGGCGTCCGCAAAGTATATGTTCGGCGACTTGCCGCCGAGTTCGAGCGACACTTTCTTGAGATTCGAGTTCGCGACGCCGCGGAGCACCTCGCGCCCGGTTTCCGTGCCGCCGGTAAACGCGACTTTGTCCACCCGCATCGATTCCACTAGCGCGCGTCCCGCGACGGGTCCGTCGCCGGTGACGACGTTGAAGACGCCCGGCGGCAGTTCCGGGATCGACGCCTTCACCAGCTCGGCGAAGCGCAGCATCGTCAGCGGCGTCTGCTCGGCGGGTTTGACGATGACCGCGCAGCCGGCGGACAGGGCAGGCCCCAGCTTCCACATCGCGAGCAGCAGCGGATAGTTCCACGGCACGATTAACGCCGCAACGCCGACCGGCTCTTTCAGTGTGAAATTGAGCGCATTGTCCGGCACCGGCAAGGTCTCGCCGTGAATTTTGGTCGCGAGCCCGCCGTAGTATTCGAGGCAGGTCGCGGCATCCGCCATGTCGAATTCGCTTTCGACGATCGGTTTGCCGCAATTCCGCGTTTCAAGCTCCGCCAGCTCGGCGGCGTGCGCGCGCACCAATTCGGCCATCTTGAATAAAATGCGCCCGCGCTGCTGCGCGGTCGATTGCCGCCAAGGTCCGTTGTCAAACGCCTCGCGCGCCGCCGCGACGGCGCGCTCGACATCGTCCCGACTGGACTCCGCGACCCGAGCAAGGGTTTGCCCATTGGCGGGATTGATTACCGCGCGCGTATCGGCGGCGGCAACCCATTCGTTGTTGATGAAGTTTTTCCAGGTTTTCATATGAGCACATGAAATAGAAGTGGCGCCGGTTTAACCATCGGTATCGGTATCGGGATCGGGATCGATTGCTGAAGCGAGGGTTCTATTCCGATTTCGATTTCGAGGCCGATTTCGTGGGTGATGGGATGAGCGATGATCCTGGATTCAACCTCCCGACTCGCGGTTATATTTTGAATACGGGTACCAGTAGGGCTTGATCTCCTGCTTGTAGTCGAGATGGACGTGCTTGGTCTCGCGGAAGGCGTCGAGCCCCTCCTCGCCGAGTTCGCGGCTGTGTCCGGTTTGGCGCATGCCCCCGAAGGGCCCGGCGTCGTTGTCGGTCAGCGGGTCATTGATCCAGAACGTGCCGGCGGTGATGCGCTCCATCGCCTTCATCGCCCATTCCATGTTGTTGGTGTAGAGGTTCGCGCCGAGGCCGTAGGTGGTGTCGTTCGCGAGCGCGATCGCGTGGTCGATGTCGCGCACGCGCATGATCGGCATGACCGGGCCGAAGGTCTCGGTTTTGACGACCTCCATGTCGTGTGTGACGCCGGTCAGGATAGTGGGCTCATAGAAGTAGCCGCGGGTCAGCTTGGGAGGGATCCGCCCGCCGCAGCGCAGTTTCGCGCCATGCGCAACGGCGTCCATCACGCGGCGATGCACGTCCTCGCGCTGCCTGGCGTTGATCATCGGACCGATGTCGGTCTTCGGATTCATGCCGTCGCCGATCTTCAGCGATTTCGCGAACGCGACCGCGCGCCGGATGAACGCATCCGCGATGTCTTCAAACACATAGATGCGCTTCGCGCTCGTGCAGACCTGGCCCGTGTTGAGAAACGCCGCCCAGCACGCGCCGCGGACCGCCACCTCGAGGTCCGCATCGCTGCAAACAATGAACGGATCGTTGCCGCCGAGTTCGCCGTGGAATTTCTTCACGAGGTCCGCGCAAATTTTCCCGACATGTCGCCCGGTGGCGACCGATCCGGTGAGCGCAACCATGTCGGTGCCCGGATGGCGCACCAGCGCCTCGCCGATTTCCTCGCCGTAGCCGAGCACGATGTTCAGCACACCCGGCGGCAGCGCCTCGAACGCTTCGGTCAGCATCAGCGTCGCGAGCGGCGTTTCCTCGCTGGGCTTGAGGATGAACGTGTTGCCCGCCGCGAGCGCGGGGGCGACCTTCCAGGACATCAGCAGCAGCGGATAGTTCCACGGCACGAGCCCGACCACAACGCCGTACGGCTCTTTAATGGTGAAATTGACCTGGTGATGCGCGACGGGCGGGAGCGAAGCGCCGCGGCTGTTGCGGCCGATTTCCGCGTAGTAATCGAAGCACGCGGCGGTCCATTCGACCTCGTCGCGGTTTTCGCACCACGGTTTGCCGCCTTCTTTGGTCATCTGCGTCGCGAGCGGTTTTTGCATCGCGCGGATGCGGCGCGCGATTTCGTGGAGCAGATGCGCCTTCTCGACGCCGGGCATCCAGCGCCAGTCGTCGAACGCCTTGCGCGCCGCGCGCACCGCCTCATTCGCCGTCGCCGCGCCGCCTGCGGGGATGCGCCCGATGATACCGCCCGTTGCGGGATTTCGGACGGGGATGCGGGCTTCTTTGGTTTCCAGCGCGCGGTTGTTGATCCAGTGCGTGGTCATGGCCTGCCCGATGAGTTAGTCTTTGCCCTCTTTTGCGTCCTTGATGGCCTTTTCCCTGGATTTTGCGTCCAGTTTTTTGTCGAGCTCGGCCAGGGTGTCGGCGAGGCGATCGAGCATCTTTTCGAGCAGGTCGTAGCTGATGTTCAGCGCGGGCTCGATGCGGACGGTGCGCGCGCCGAGCAGCGTGCCGGCGACCAGGACGCCGCGCTTGAACAGGCCCGCGGCGACTTTGTAGCCGACGTTCTTGTCGTGGAACTCGATCCCGAGCAACAGTCCCTTTCCATTGATGGAGCGAATGATGTCGGGATACAGCGCGTGCAGCGCGCGCAGGCGTTTGATCAAAAAGGCGCCTTTTTCTTCCGCTTGGCGCGGCAAATCTTCCTCGAGCATCACATTGATTGCCGCGATGCCGGCGGCGCAGGCCAGCGGGTTGCCGCCGAAGGTCGAACTGTGGATGAAGGGGTTGTCTTCGAGCACCTTCCAGATCTTCGGCGTGCTCATGAACGCGCTCAGCGGCATCACCCCGCCGCCCAATGCCTTGCCCAGGCAGAGGATGTCGGGCACGACATTCCAGTTTTCGCAGGCGAAATTGCGCCCGCACCGACCCATGCCGGTCTGCACTTCGTCGAGGATCAGAAGGATTTTGTAGTGGTCGCACAGTTCCCGCACGCGGGGCAGATAGTCGTCCGGTGGCGCAATCGCGCCGGCTTCGCCCTGCACGGGTTCGAGTATGATCGCGGCAATATCTTCGCCGAGTGCGTCGAGCTTGCGCAGCTCGCGTTCGAGATCTTTGATATCGCCGTAGTCCACGAAGAACACGTCTTCCAGCAGCGGCGCGAACGGCTTGCGATACACCGCCTTGCCCATCACGGAAAGCGAGCCCATGGATTTGCCGTGGAAGCCGCCGGTCGCGGCGATGAATCCGACTTTCTTCGTGTAGAGCCGCGCGAGCTTCAGCGCGCCCTCGACCGCGTCGGTGCCGTTGTTGATGAAGAAACAGTCCTGCAGGTCGCCGGGGGCCAGTTCGCCGAGCAGCTCCGCGAGGTAGCCGCGCAGCGGATCCAGCAATTCCTGGGAGCTCAGCGGCATGCGCGCGAGTTGAGCCTGCACCGCCTGAATGATTTTCGGGTGGCGAATGCCCATGTTGTAGACGCCGAATCCGCCGAGGCAGTCGATGAACTTGCGGCCCATCAAGTCCTCAATGATCGAGCCTTGCCCGGTCCACTCGATCGCCGCGAAATCCTCGGCTTCCGCGACGGACTTGCGGTAATGCAGGAAGCCGCGGTTGAAGTAGTCGTCGAAATTCGTAAGCGTCTTTTCGAGAATCTGCTTCTTGGCGTCCGCCGTAGGCTCCGTATCGCTGACGATATCGAGGTAATCGCACGATTTGCGATACACCATCTCGATTTTGTTTAATGGACAGGTCGCGACTTCAGGGACAGGTTCCGCAATGGCTACACCCGTCCCCGCTTTCGCCTCTGCGGCAGCTTTTGGGGAATCTGGTGCCATGGTGCGCCTCTTCAGTTCATTAGAAGTGTACCCCTGAAGCGCGATTCCGGCCAACTAAAATCGCGCAATACGCTTTCATCCAGCGCATTGCGCGATTTTCCGCAGCGACTTTTCGCCGGCGTTACATGGCTTTGATCTCGGTCCACAGGCGGTCGAACAGGGTCGCCGCCTCGCCGACATCCTCCAGAAACTCACAGCGATCTATAATGTCATCCGGAGGGTAGATCGCCTCGTCCTGCAAGATAGCCGGGTCGATGAATTGCTTCGCGGCCTTGTTGGCGCTCGCATAGCTGACGGCGTTGACAATTTTTGCGTTAATTTCCGGCTCCATGATGAAGGATAGGAATGCATACGCGTTGTCCACGTTGCGCGATTTCGCGGGAATGCAGAGGCTGTCCATCCAGAACACTCCGCCCTCCTTCGGCACGACGTAGCCCAGACGTTCCGGTGCGGCCGCGATCACCTCCGCAAGCTGCCCGTTATATCCGTGCGCGAGGTCAACGTCGCCGGAGGCGAGGATGTTGTGGAAATCGCCGCTGTTATAGGTGCGGACGAGTCGCTTCTGCTGCTTGAGCAGGTCGGCGGCCTTTCGCAGGATGTCGGGATCGGTTTCATTGACCGAGTGGCCGAGATACTTGAGCGCGACCGAGAACACCTCGCGCACGTCGTCCAGCATCAAGATCCGGCCCGCGTGCGCGGGATCAAACATGACCGCCCACGAATCGACGCCGTCGGGAAATTTCTGGCGATTGAAGCCGATGCCCGTGGTTCCCCAGAAGTACGGCATCGAAAACTTGTTGTCCGGGTCGAAATCCTTGTTCAGAAATTTCGGGTCAAGATGGCCCCACGTTGAAATGCGGGAGTGGTCGATCTCCTGAATGAGGCCTTCAGCGGACAGGATTTGAACCATGTAGTCGGACGGCACGACAATGTCATAGTCCGCGACGCCGGATTGCAGCTTCTCGAGCAGCGCTTCATTCGAGTCGTAGGTGTCGTAGCGCACGCGGATGCCGGTGCGGTGGGTGAATTCCGCCAGCACCTCGTCGGGCAGATAGGCCGACCAGATGAAGAGGTTCAGCACATTTCGTTGACGCTTTCCGCAGCCGGTCAGCATCACGACGCCGCACAGGGCGATAGTCAGAATGGCGAATAGGCGTTTCATCGTCGGGACTCTCCTTTTCCGGGTTCTTGTTGCAGCCGCTGCGAGACGACAATCATAACCACGGTTGCCAGCAGCAACAATGAGGAAACGGCGTTCACCTCGGGCGTTACGCCGACTTTGATCATGGAGTAAATCTGGAGCGGCAGCGTAGTCGCGCCGACGCCGGCCACGAAGGAGCTGACCACGTAGTCGTCGATGGAAATGGTGAACACCAGCAGCGCGCCTGCGATTACCCCGGGCAAAATCACCGGCAGCGTCACGCGGAAGAACGTCTGGACCGGACCCGCGCCGAGATCCATCGCCGCCTCTTCGAGCGAGCGATCGAAACCCGCCAGCCGGGCGCGCACGACAATCGCGACATACGAAATGCTGAAGGCGATATGGGAGAGGATCACCGTCCAGATGCTCAAGCGCAACTGGATCGCGCCGAAAAACGTGACCAGCGCCGCGCCGAACACGATCTCCGGAATGATGATGGGCAGGAACAGCGTCGCCTGCGTCGCGCCCTTTCCGCGGAACGAGTAGCGCGCGAGGGCGAGCGCGGCCAGCGTGCCGATGATCGTAGCGACCACCGTGGTCACTCCCGCGACGATCAGGCTGTTTTTCAGCGCCTTCAGGATCAGCGTGTTCTCCATCAACCGCGCGTACCACTGGACCGTGAACCCCTCCCAGCGCGCGGTCTGCCGGGCCGCATTGAACGAGAAGACGATCAGAATCGCGATGGGGGCGTACAGGAAGAGATAAACCAGCGCCGAATGAATGCCCAGCAGGCGCCGCTCCCATGGAAACGGCGCCGCACCGCGGGGCGCCGGCGCGCGCGGGCCGACAAACGCCGGTGTCGTCTCGACGGATTCAGGCGCCGAAGCGGCGCGGGTTGCTGGTTCGGGTGTCAGCATGCGCAGTTCGACGTCCTCTACAACATTGCCTCCTGTCCTCTCTTCTTCGCCCACCACGCGTAGGCGAAGAGCAGCAGCAGCACTACGGCGGTCAACTCAAACGCAATCGCGGATCCGAACGGGCGATGTCGGGCGACGGCAAATTGGTTTTGAATCAAATTGCCGACCAGCATGCTCTTCGCGCCGCCGAGCAAATCCGACACGACGAATTGCCCGATGCTGGGGATGAACACCAATACGACGCCCGCCACCACGCCCGGCATCGTCAGCGGCAACGTCACGCGCCAGAACGTCGAGACGTGTTTCGCGCCGAGGTCGCTCGACGCCTCCAGCAGCGTGAGGTCGAGTTTCTCGAGCGAGGCGTAGAGCGGCAGGATCATGAACGGCAGCTCGCCGTAGACCAGGCCGATCATCACCGCGAATTCGTTGTAGAGCAGGTCCAGCGGTTTGTCGATCAGACCGCCCTCCATCAGCACCGTGTTGATCAAGCCCTCGGTCCGCAGGATCAGCATCCACGCGTAGGTTCGAATCAAAAAACTCGTCCAGAACGGAATCACCACCAGCGCGAGCAGCAGGTTCTTCCAGCGCGCCGGCGCCACGATGGCGATGTAGTAGGCGATCGGATAGCTGATCAGCAGGCAAAGGACCGTCGTCACCGTCGCCATCCAGAACGAGCGCCAGTAGATCGGCCAGTAGAGCGGTTCCAGCGAACGCTTGTAGTTCGCGAGAAAATCGCCCGACAGGATGTAGGCCCACAGGTCGTCAATCGGCTTCAATCCGCCGTACGTGCCGCGCATCCCAAAACTGATGATGAACATCACGAGGAGCGGCAGCAGGAAAAGAATCCCGAGCGCCGCCCAGGAGGGCGCGATCAACAGATACGGCGCTTTCGTTGGTTTTGTGGTTTCGTCGCCCACGCGCGTGCTCCGTGTTGCTCGTATCGAGGCCGATTACGATTTCTTCTCCAGCACCACCGTGTCGCGCGGATTCCAGCTCATGAACGCGCGGCCGCCCACGCGGAAACGGCTGCTTTCCTGAAACGGCCGGTCGTTCTGCTCATAGATCATGTAGCGCTCGCCGTCGTCGCCGCGCACGACCCACACCGTGTTCACACCCTGATAGACGCGATCCTCGATGGTCACCTCGATGCTGACCTCGCCGTCGGACGTGCCGGACTTGGTCCGCAGGTCGAGTTTCTCCGGTCGCACGACGAAGCGCACCGGATCGTTCGGCCGCCACGTGTCGGACGTCGTCCGCGCGCGGATATCCGCCTCCGTGCGGCCGCCGATGTAGAGCAGGCCCTCCGCGAGCGATTTTACGACGCCGGTGAAGAAATTCGGCGCGCCCATGAACTGGGCGACAAATTCCGTCTTCGGATATTCAAACACATGGTGCGACGCGTCGAGCTGCTCGACCCGGCCCTGGTTCATTACCGCGATCCGGTCGCTCATCGTCAGCGCCTCCTCCTGGTCATGCGTGACGAAGACGAACGTGAGGCCGAGCGACTTTTGCAGATTCTTCAGCTCGAGCTGCACCTCCTTGCGCAATTTCTGATCGAGCGCGGCGAGCGGCTCGTCGAGCAGCAGCACCTCCGGTTCCATCGCCAGCGCGCGGGCGAGCGCGACGCGCTGGCGCTGGCCGCCGCTCAATTGCGCGGGCGGACGATCCTCGAATCCTTCCAGACGCACCAGCGCGAGGGCGTCCCGCGCCTTCTGTTTCGCCGCGCCATTGTTCAAGCCTTTGTAGCGCAGGCCGAACGCGACGTTCTCGATCACGGTCAGGTGCGGAAACAGCGCGGAGGATTGAAACACCATGTTGACCGGGCGTTTGTACGGCGGAAGCCAGGTCACGTCGCGATCGCCGATTCGGATGACGCCCTCCGTTGGAAACTCGAAACCGCCGATCATGCGCAGCAGTGTGGTCTTGCCGCACCCGCTCGGACCCAGCAGCGAGAAAAATTCGCCTTTCCGGATTTGCAGCGACACGCGGTCCACCGCGACAAAATCGCCGAACCGCTTCGTGACGCCCGCTATATCGACACTGACGCTCATCGCTCGCAGAGCGACAGATTGTAGACCCACCGCAAAAAATGCAATCGCGCATCGCGTCACGCGTCATTTTTTTTCGAGCCGTCTCCACGCACGCGCCTGGTTGCATCGTGGGCTTCGCGCCGGGTTGCCGGCGGCATGCCCGCGCGGCAGCCGCCCGGCCGCCCGACGCGTTTTCTATTGCCCGCCTCCGAACGTTCAATTTATATTGAACGGATTATGAACTCCGTTTCGAGCGGCGAACGGAACAGGCCGGCCCAACGGTCCGACCGCGCCATGCGCACCGCCGATGATGTGCGCGCGCGGTTCATCGCCGCCGCCGGCGAGATAACGCAAGCCCTGGGCTTCGGCCGGAACATCGGCCACATTTACGGGCACGTCTATTTGAGCGCGCGGCCGCAATCGCTCGACGACCTCTGCGCCGCGCTCGGCATCAGCAAAGGCAGCGCCAGCATGTCGGTGCGCCAGCTCGAGCAGTGGGGCGCGCTCAAGCGGGTATGGATTCGGGGCGCGCGCAGGGATTACTTCGAGGCGGGGCTGGAGCTGGGGCGCATCGCCCGGAAGGCGGCGGCGGATATGGCGGGCCGGACGGACGAGTCGGTGGGCGAGTTGCTCGCGGAGTCGGAGCGCTGGCTCAAGGGGCAGCGCCGAAACACCCGTTCGCCGGAGGACATTGCATTCCTCTTGGAACGGATTCATCATATGCAACAATTTCGCACGCGCGCCCGCTGGCTTTTGAACAGCGCGCCCGTCCGTCTGCTGCTGAAAAAATGAAGACCCTTCCCCAACGAGATGTTCGCGCGGAGACCGCAGTCGCGCAGGTCCGCATCGCGCCGCGCTACCCGTCGCACGCGCCCTACCATCCGGGCGAGCGCTATCCGGAGTACAGCGGACCTGTTTCCGCGGAGCCCAACGAGGTCTATGCGGCGGTCCGCGCCGCGTGGCGGGAGTTGGGCTTGGATAGCGCGCGTTTTGGAAAGCCGGAGTGGAATCCGATCGGAGCGCTCGTGCCGCCGGGCGCCCGCATCGTTATCAAGCCGAACTGGGTGTTGCACGCGAACGAAGGGCCGGGCGGGAACGACTGCCTGTTCACGCACCCCTCGGTGCTGCGCCCGCTGATCGATTATGCGCTGAAGGCCCGGCCCGCCTCGCTCATCGTCGGGGACGCGCCGGTTCAGGTGTGCGATTTCGATGCGCTGCTCGCGCAGGGTTTCCGCGAAACGGCCGCGTACATCGCGTCCACCGGCGCGTCGATCGAGGTGAAGGATTTCCGGCGCACGATTTCCGCGCGAAGACCGGGCGAGCTGAAGGTGCAGACGGAGCTGAAGCCGCTTGCCGACTATGTGCTGGCGGATCTCGGCGCGGAGAGCCTGCTGGAGCCGATCTCCGCCGACTACAAAAAGTTTCGCGTCACGATGTACGACCCGCGCCTGATGCGGAACAACCACCGGCCCGGCGTGCATCGCTACCTCGTGGCGCGCGACATTCTGGCCGCGGACCTCGTGATCAATGTGCCGAAGATGAAGACGCACAAAAAGGCGGGCGTGACGCTCGCGCTGAAAAACCTCGTCGGCATCAACGGCAACAAGGAATACCTGCCGCACCATCGCAAGGGCGCGGCCGACCGGGGCGGCGACAACTATGCGCGAGCGAGCGTGCCCAAGCGAGTGCTTGAAAATGCGCTCGACTGGGCCAATGCGCACTTGCTGGGAGCTCCGCATGCCTATGCGCGATTCATCCGCACGGCCTACCGCGTGCTCTTCCTCGATCGCATCCGCGGCCGCTCGATCGACGTCGAGGGCGGATGGTACGGCAACGACACGATCTGGCGCACGTGCCTGGATTTGAATCGCGTGTTGCTCTACAGCGATGTTGACGGCCGTCTCCACGATCAGCCGCAACGTGTAACGCTCCATGTCCTCGACGGCGTCATCGCGGGCGACGGCGATGGCCCGTTGCGGCCCGATCCGGTGCCGGCCGGTCTGCTGCTGGCGTCGATGAATGCGGCCGCGCTTGATCTCCGCGCGACGGAATGTATGGGCTTGGAACCGCGGGCGATCGCGATTGTCCGGGAGGCCCTCAATCTCGACCTCCCGCACCCGTTGATCACCCGAAACCTGCCGCCCTCCGGCGAGCGGCCTCACGATCTTCCGCGTTTCCGACCGGCGCCCGGATGGGAACCCATCGTCGCTCGCACCGCGGCATTATGAGCAGAGCTTCTACATCGCGCGCGGAAGGATCCGACCGACCGATGATCGCCATCCGGGTCGATCGCGAGTCGAGCGGTGAATACGCGCGCTACGCGGCAGATCTCTGCCGTGCATGGTCAGACTCGGCGGAGATCCGCATCTGGCTTGATCCTGGCGACCCGGCGGCTTTTCACCCCGCGCTCCGGCTGTTTGTTGCGGGCGGTCGCTTCACAAACCGCACGCTGCGCGCGTTCGAACCTCAGATATTCGTGGCGATCGGCGACCGCGCGGGCAGGCAGGGCGCCCGGGTCTTGGCTTCTGCCAGGGAAACACGGCTGATCTATGTGGCCTTGTCGCCTCGCCTCTATGCCGACACCTCCTTGTGGGCGGTCGCCTCGAACTATTGTGTTCAACGCTCGATACTCGCCCGCGCCGATCGCGTGGTCGTCGCCGCGACCGGCAATCTCTATCAGTTCCTGTTGCGGGAATGGACGCATGAATCGCGCTACTTTCTGCTCCCCAAGATGTGGGACCCGGACGAATTTCCGAATGCCGCCGAGCGCGCGGCGCTGCGCGAGACGATGGCGCCCGACCCGGCGGACACGCTCGTCGTATATGCGGGTCCTCTAGAGCCGCATACCCGCGTCGATTGGCTGCTGCGCGCGTGGGCCGCGGTGGAGGATGCGCACGGTCGGGCGCGCTTGGCCGTCGCGGGCGAAGGATCGCAGGAAAACGCGATGAAGGCGCTGGCGCGCCGGCTGGGATTGGAGCGATGCGCGTTTATCCGTCCCGAGCGGAACCTCGCCCACTACGCCGCCGCAGCCGACCTCACCGCGCTCTCCTGCCTATTCGACATGCACGCGCGGCTCCCGATTTGGAGCATGGCCTGCGGCGTGCCCATCGTCGCCATGGAGGCGGATGGGGTTCGCATGAGCGTGACCCACGGCGAGAACGGCATCCTCGTTCCGGTCGGCGATCATCGGGCCCTGGCCAAGGGGCTGCTCGAACTGATTCGGGACCCGGAGCGCCGGCGCGCGATGGGCGAAGCCGGCCTTCGCGCGGCCGGAGCGATGAACTCGGAAACCTTTCGCGCTCGGGCGCGCGCTCTTCTGGATGAGCTAACGGGCTTGCGAGCCATCGCATGACAACGCCCAAACTCAAACTGGCGCATCTGATTCACCTCGACGGTCCCGGAGGCGGCCCCCTTTCCGTCATCAACCAGTTGGCCATGCTCGCGCCATATTACCACCAGACCGTGATCCACGGCGGCGCCGGCCGGCTGGCCGACTATTGCGACCGCGCCGGCTATCCGCACGAACAAATCGATATCGACCGGAAGCGGCGTCTGCCGGCGGGCTTTTGGCAAACATGGCGCGCGCTGCGTCGTATTCGCCCGGATGTGTTGGTCCTCCATGGACAATGGGGCGGCGCGCTTGGCGCGCTGGCCGGTTGGCTGGCGCGCGTTCCGCACCGGGTGTATATCGTCCGATGGCCTTATTTTTATGCCGATTGGGATTTACTGCGATGCCTGCGAAATTTTGTGGCGGAGCAGGTGCCCGCCCGATTCTGTCACCGCATCATCTTCCTCACGGAAAGCAGCCGCTATCAGTTCATGCTCCGCCATCGCGTGCCGGCAGAGCGCATGACGGTCGTACCGAATTCAACCGCCGCCGAAGACCTGCCGACGGCCGAGCGGGTGGCCGCATTGCGTGCGGCATACGGATTCGACCGCCATGCGTGCAACGTTGTGAGCGTGGGGCGGCTGGAGCAGCAGAAACGATGCGACTGGCTGATCGACGCGTGGCCGCGCGTGCTCCGATCCTGCCCCGACGCGCATCTGTGGATTGTGGGACAAGGCAAGCTCAAACCGGACCTCGTCAAGCGCGCCGCGTCTCTGGGATTGGACGGCCGGATTACGTGGATCGAGGACGACGCGCACACGGGCGCGGAGTTCATCGCGGCGGGAGATTTATTGGCCCATACGGCGCTATTCGAAACGTTCGGCAACGTCATTCTGGAGGCCTTCATCGCCGGGAAGCCGGTCGTCGCCACCAGTGTGGACGGGCCGCGCAGCATCGTCTCACACGGCGAGGATGGCCTGCTGGTCCCCCCCGGCGATATCCCGGCTTTGGCCGACGCGCTCGTTCGCTTGATCCAGGACTCCGAGCTGCGCACAACAATGGGCGAGCGCGCGCGGCGCACCGCGGAGGAGTATCGGCCGGATCGCATTGCGCCGCGCTGGCTGGCGGCCATTCGACCGGAAACGCGCCCGCTGATGACGCATGTGTTGCATCACGACGGAGAAGGAGGCGGCCCGCCGATCATCGTCAGCCTGATGCGAAACCTCAATCCTTGGTGCCGCCAGAGCGCGATCTGCGGCGGGCGCGGGCTGATCGCCCGGCATTGCGAGCGGCAGGGTCTTCCCTACAGCGCGATACGTCTGACGCGGCGGCGGCTGTGGGGGTTCGCCGGATTGCCGCTCTGGCGCAAGCTGCGCCGGTTGCGCCCGGAAGTGCTTGTCGTCCACGGACAGCCCGCAGCGCCAGTCGCCGCGCTGATCGGCCGGCTGGCCGGCGTGCGTCGGTTGATCTACGTCGCTCAATGGCCCGCGTTCTACACCGACTGGGATGTGGCGCGCCTCTTGCGCAACCGGTTGAGCGAATGGGTTCCGTGCCGACTCGCGGACGTCGTGGTGACCTTTACGCCCAGTTCGAGGCACCAGTACCTGTTGCGAAAACTCGCGGCGCCATCAAAGATCATTTCTATTCCTCCCGCCCTGTTCGATGATGCCGTGCCGGACGCCGATCGCGTCAAGGCCGTGCGGCGGCGGCATGGGTGGAGCGCGTATGAGCAACATGTCGTCAGCGTCGGACGTCTCGCCGATCAGAAAGATCTGGATCAGTTGCTCCACGCATGGATCGAAGTGCGCCGCGCCGTTCCCACGGCGCGTCTGTGGATCGTGGGCGACGGCGGAGACGGGCCGCGCCTGAAAGATGTTGCGAACGGACTGGGCATCGCCGACAGATGTCATTTTGTGGGCCATCGCGACGACGCCCGCGCGTACATCGCCGCGGCCGATGTGCTCGTCATCACCAGCATGTATGAAAGTTTCGGCTACGTCGCGCTAGAAGCCTGCGCCTGCGGCACACCCATGGTCGCCTCGCGCGTGGACGGCTTGGTTGACGTCATTCAGGATCGGGTGGAGGGCTTCCTGGCGCCGCCGGGCGATACGGCGACGCTCGCCGCGCGCGTGATCGAGCTGCTCCGCGATCCGAACCTCCGCAAGGCGATGGGCGAAGCCGGTCGCCGGCGCGCCGCAGCATTCTCGCCCCATAACATCAGTCAGCGCTGGTTGGACTTGTTGCAAAACCGTCTTCAAATGAATATATCCCGCGCGCCATTAACCCCATGAAATCATCCCCCATAAAGAAGTTCATCTCGCTGATGAAATTCCGGCGCGCCTTTATCGATTGGGTGCCCGCCGCCCTCATGCGCTACGCCATAACACGGCGGCCCGAGCCGGTTCGCCTGCGCATGCGTCCGCGCGGCGCGCTCTGGATGCGCCCAAAATACGACTTGGTTGCCATGAGCGAACTATTCGTGGCGGAGAGCTACGGCGAACTGTTCCCCGCCGCGCCGCCGAAACGCGTGTGGGACATCGGCGGCAACATCGGCTGTTTCGCCATCTGGCTGCTTCGCCGCCATCCGGGAACGCGCATCACCTCGTTTGAACCGTGCGCGGAAACATACGAGCTGCTGGCCCAAAATCAGGCCGAGTGGCGGGGGGAGCCCTGGGAGATACGCCCGTACGGCCTTGCGGATCGGGATCAAGAGGTACAGGCCTTCGTGCCGTGCGACTCCTACGGGCAAACCAGTCGTCATGCCACGACCGGAATCGCGACGCAACTGCCGCTGCGGAATATCGCCGGCGTCTGGGACGAAGAGGGCCGTCCTTCGATCGATCTGCTGAAAATCGATTGCGAAGGGGACGAATACGAGATCCTCCAAGCCATGCCGGACGGATTGTGGGCCTCCGCTGAAAATATCATTCTCGAAATCCACCCTCGCCCGGACAAGCATCCGGACGATTTGAAGAAGCTCCTCAAGGGCCGGGGCTTCACCGTGCGCGCTGGACGCGTCAATCCCGAACTGTGGCTCGCGTCGAGAACGGCAGGATGAGCGCCGAACCGCCCATCGCGCCCCGCGGCGAAACGTACGCCGACAAACCCTCCGGCTACTACGACGGCGTCAACAACCTCGTGTTATGGCGACTGCGCGGCGACAACCTCCACGTGCTGGATGTGGGCTGCGCGAGCGGTCGTCTACTGAAAACGCTGCGTGAAGAAGGCCGTCTTGCGCGCGGATATGGACTCGAAGGTCATCCCGATGCGGCGGCGGCCGCGCGCCGCACGCTCGATCGCGTTTGGGAAGGCGACGCCGAGACGCTGCAGCCGGAGCTGGAGCCGGCCTCTCTCGACTACATCGTGTTCGCCGATGTGCTCGAACACCTCAAGCATCCTGCGGC
The DNA here is from genome assembly GCA_937958885.1 of uncultured bacterium. Taxonomy (GTDB): domain Bacteria; phylum Verrucomicrobiota; class Kiritimatiellia; order CAIVKH01; family CAIVKH01; genus JAMLJG01. Next base: position 30,244 of record CALGMT010000007.1, read on the forward strand.
AACGGTGGCGCGCCTCAAGCCCCT
>CALGMT010000008.1 GCA_937958885.1 uncultured bacterium
GCGCGCGGCAATCTGAGCCGCGAGGCGCCGGAGGCCCTCCTCATCGGCGTTCGTGGGGATCCCCACCATCAACTGGTCGCGGAAGTCCTGGGCGAGTTTCTTCTTGAGGGCAATCGCCGTAGCCTGGTCAATCTGATTCCCTGATGCAGCAGAACCCACCGCTTGCCGTAATTGGTCCTGCGGCATCTGCTGCATGCCCACGAGCAGACGGCAGCAATGCCCGTCCCCGCCGTGCCACTTCTCGATGTTGTCGTGAAGCTGCCGCCAACCCCGGAGGTTGAAGTAACCGACGCAGAAATCCGCGCGCTCGCAAAGCGCGAGAGTATGCTGCAAGGCTGGAAGCAAATGCTCCTCGATGTTGTCAAAAATGCGCGGCATCGATTACTTCTCCTCCGTCCCTGGCTCTGCCGCCTTGCCCGCTCTGACGCAGGCGTTGGCTTTCGAATCAGTGAACTCCCACAGCCGCCCGATCTTGTGTGCCGACATTCTGCGGCCATCTATCCATCGACAAACCGTGTCTCTGCTGATGCTGAGGTGTTGGGCGAACCCATCGAGGGATACCCAGATTTTGTTTCTCATGTGTGCAGCGTTTTGACGTTACCTGAAACATCGCGCATACTTCAAACCTGCATACTACAGCTTGGCAAGTGATGGCAAACAAGAGGACTGACGGGAGAAAGACCCGATGTCTTTTTGTTGACCTGGGCAATAAGCTGGCTGGAGTCGGGTTGATTTTTAGCCCAAATTCGTCAGTTTGGGCTAGCGGCTTGCAAGAGCAGAGTCCATGACGAGATGTGCGCGCGTCGCCACGACCTAACAAAGAATTTCTTTCGACGAATAAAAAGCCCCCCAGCGCGGGCTGGAGGGCTTATTAGGCGGATCATTTAGAAGCGAACGTTACTTTGCCGCAGCGGCTTCTTTTTCGCCGGCGGTTTTCTTGCCGCCTTTGGCGTCCTTGTCCGCTTTCTTCTTGGGCGGCGGCGGGACGTAGTTGACCCACTCCAAAATCGCCATCTCGGCGCTGTCGCTGGCCCGCTTGCCGAGCTTCATAATGCGGGTATAGCCGCCGGCGCGATCCTGCATCGCCGGCGCGATGTCGCCAAACAACTTCTCCACCGCTTCTTCGCGGCGCAGAATCGACGCCGCGCGGCGACGGCTGTGCAGCGTATTCCGCTTCGCCAGCGTGACCATACGCTCGGCCAGCGAACGCGCGGCTTTCGCCTTCGGCAGCGTGGTGGTGATGCGGCGCGCATTGACCAAGTTGCACACCAAACCGGAGAGCAGCGCATCCCGGTGCTCCGAGGTGCGCCCCAGCTTGATGGTTTTTTTGCGATGTCTCATGGCTGATTCTCCCGGCCCGGCCTACTCGCGGCGCGCGCCTTCGCCCGGCAGGGGCTTGAGCACCTCGGGGTCGAAACTCATGCCGAGCGAAAGGCCCAGCTCCTCGAGCTTGGCCTTGATCTCGTTCAGGGACTTCTTGCCGAAGTTGCGGTATTTCAACATCTCGGCTTCGGTCTTTTGCGCGAGCTCGCCGACGGTGGTGATATTCGCATTGTTCAGGCAGTTCGCGGCGCGGACGCTTAACTCAATCTCGTTGACGCTCATGCTGAGCTTGCGGCGCAAATCGTCACGCTCCGCGTCGATCTGCTTCTCGCTCTCCTCGAATTCGATCAAATCCTTGTCGTAACTGACAAAGACGTCGAGGTGATGGCGAAGAATCGCGGCCGACATGGTCAGCGCCTCGTCCGGGGCAACACGTCCGTCAGTCCAGATTTCAAGAATCAACTTGTCGTAGTCGGTGCGGCGTCCGACCCGCGTGTTCTCAACCGCGTACGCCACACGGCGAACCGGCGAGAAAAGCGCGTCGATCGGAATCAGTCCGATTTCCTGATCGTCTTTCTTGTTCCAATCGGCGGGGCAGTAGCCGCGGCCGATACGCACTTCAAGTTCGGCCTCGAACTTGCCGTCCTTGTCCAGCGTGCAGATGTGATGATCAGGGTTCAGCACTTCCAGCATGCCGTCGGTCTGGATATCCTTCGCGGTCACATCGCCGGGCCCTTTGACGCTGATGCGGACGCGGCGCGGTTCGCGGGAGAAGGACGTCAGCAGCACCTTCTTGAGGTTCAGGATGATGTCCGTGACGTCTTCCACGACGCCGGGCAGCGTGCTGAATTCATGCAGCGCGCCGTCGATGCGGACGGACGAAATGGCGGCGCCCTCAAGCGACGAGAGCAATACGCGGCGGAGCGAATTGCCGATCGTGCGGCCGTAGCCGGCTTCGAAGGGCTCTGCGATGAATTTCGCGTAGGTGGACGTGGCTTCGACCTCGTCCTTGACGATGCGCTTCGGCATTTCGAAGCGCGCGAGTCTGCGTGGCATGGTTCTTCCTCCCAGGTCCGGTCGTTAGCCGGGCCGTATGGTGTTTGTTCCGAATTTCGCGATTACTTCGAGTACAACTCGACGACGAGCTGCTCGTTGATCGTGGGAGCCAGTTCCTCCCGCGTGGGCACCTTCGCGACAGTGCCTTCAAAATTGACCTTGTTCAGGATGAGCCAGGGCGAGATGCCGCGGCTCTCGGCGTTTTCCATCCACTGGCCGGCGTACTGACGGCTCTGAGCGCGGTCGCGCACGCGGATCACATCGCCCTCCTTGCAAATCGCGGAGGGGATGTCGACTTTGCGGCCGTTCACCTCGATATGCCCGTGCGTCACGAACTGGCGCGCGGCCTTGCGAGATGGGGCGAACCCGAATCGATACACCAAGTTGTCGAGACGCAGCTCGAGCATTTGGAGGAGTTTCTCGCCGGTGATGCCGCGGGCCTTCAACGCGCGCTCGAAGAGATTTCGGAATTGCGCTTCCTGCAGTCCGTACATGCGGCGGAGTTTCTGCTTTTCGCGGAGCTGGGTGCCGTAGTCCGACATCTTGCTGCGGCGCTGCCCGTGCTGGCCGGGTGGCGGGGCGCCCTGATCGATCGGGCACTTGGCCATGTGGCAGCGATCGCCCTTGAGGAAAAGTTTATGCCCTTCGCGGCGGCAGCGTTTGCACGAGGCTTCTGTGTAACGACCCATGGTGGCTCCTAAATCAGACGCGGCGACGTTTCGGCGCCCGGCAGCCGTTATGCGGCATGGGCGTGACGTCTTTGATGGATGTGACGGTTAGGCCGGCGGCTTGCAGCGCCCGAATCGCGGATTCGCGCCCCGCGCCGGGTCCCTGCACACGCACCTCGACTTCCTGCAATCCGTGGTTGATCGCCTGACGCGCGGCATCCTGAGAAGCCATGGTCGCGGCGAAGGCTGTGCTCTTGCGGGAACCTTTGAATCCGCTGCGGCCGGCCGTGCTCCACGCGATGACCGCGCCGCGCATATCGGTGATGGAAACCAATGTATTGTTGAAGGTCGCGGTGATGTGAACAATGCCGACCGGAACGTGCTTGGAACCCTTGATCTTGACCTTCTTGGCCGGCTTCGCTTCGTCGCCCGCGAGGACATCGGCGGCGGTCGCCGCAGGGGCGGGCGATTCGGGCGCAGGCGCCCCGGGAGCGGCAACTTTTGCCTTCTTCTCTGCTTTCTCTTCGCTCATCAGTCGTATTCCTTGTCAGCGTGGAAATCAGTCGGTTTTCGCCGCGGTGCGGGCTTCCTTGCCGCGCACGGCGCCCACCGTCTTGCGCGGGCCCTTTCGGGTGCGCGCATTGGTCTTGGTGCGCTGGCCGCGAACAGGCAACCCTTTGCGATGCCGTCCGCCGCGGTAGCTGTTAATCGCAATCAAGCGGCGGATGTTCGCGGCGACTTCGCGGCGCAGATCGCCCTCCAGGCGGAACGCGCTCAGCGCTTGGGTGATCTTCGAGGTCTCGTCGTCGGTCAGGTCGTCGGCCTTTTTCAGCGGATCGATTCCGATCTGTTCGACCAGCTGGCGGGCGCGGGTGGGGCCAATCCCGTGGATGTAACGCAATGCGTACTCCACCCGCTTTTTGCCCGGTACATCAACTCCCAAAATGCGCGGCATACGTTTCTCCTAAATCCCTCAACCCTGGCGCTGCTTGTGACGCGGATTGGTGCAGATCACCCGCACCACCCCCTTGCGGCGGATGACCTTGCAGCGCTCGCAAATTCTACGAACCGACGTTCTAACTTTCATGTCCGGAAGATTCCGTTTCCTTGTCCAGGATTTCGCCCGCCGAGAAGTCAAAGGGCGACACCCGCAGACACACCCGGTCGCCCGGCTGCACCGTCGCGTGGTACCCCCCGACAGATCGCCGGTAGGCCGTTATTTCATGCCCATTATCGAGCAGGGCGCGAAAAGCCCGCGTGTGTAGCACAGCGACAATCCGCGCGTCCAGCTTAATTGTTTCTTCTTTTTCTTTTTTCCCGTTCCCGCTCATCGCGCTGCGGCTACGGGCGCGAGCGTCAAAATCTCCGCGTGCCCGTCCATGACCGCGATCGTGTGCTCGACGTGCGCGGAGGGCAGGCGATCTCTGGTCATGACCGTCCATCCGTCCGCCAACACCTCGACCTCCGCCGCGCCCAAATTAATCATCGGCTCGATCGCCAGCGTCATCCCGGCCTTCAAACGCGGCCCGCGCCCGGGCGGCCCGTAATTGGGAATCTGCGGCTCCTCGTGCATGCTGCGCCCGACGCCGTGTCCGACAAATTCGCGCACCACGCTGAACCCGGCGGACTCCGCCGTGTGTTGGATCGCGTGCGACACGTCCGACAAGCGCGCGCCGGCCACCGCCTTCGCGATCCCCTTCTCCAGCGCATCCTCGGCCGTGCGCACAAGCCGGATGACGCGCGGATCGGTCACGCCGACCATCACAGTGGTCGCGGTGTCGCCGATGAAGCCGTCGAGGACCACGCCGACGTCGATGCTGACGATATCGCCGATCTGGATGCGCTGGGGTCCGGGGATGCCGTGCACCACAACGCTGTTGATCGACGCGCAAATGTGGCCGGGAAATCCGCGGTATCCGAAGAACGCGCTGCGCGCGCCGGCCTTCGCCATCAGTTCTCGCGCGTAGGCATCGAGTTCGCCGGTGGTCACGCCGGGCGCCATCGCGCGCGCAAGTTCGTCGCGGATACGGGCGGCGAGCCGGCCGCTGGCCCGCATGTGGTCCAGCTCTTCGGGCGTCTTGATGATGATCATGCTACGCCCGGCCGAGGTGCTGCAGGATGGCTTTTTCGGTGTCGAGCCGGTCGCTCGAGTCGATCTGCACAAACAAGCCTTTGCGTCTGTAGTATTCCACCAGCGGCGCGGTCTCGCGGTTGAAGACATCGAGCCGGTTGTTCACTGTCGCCTCGTTGTCGTCCGGGCGCTGATACACCTCGCCGCCGCATAGATCGCAGACGTTCTCCACCTTCGGACGCATGCCGATGAGGTTGTACACCGCGCCGCACTGGCGGCACACGCGGCGGTTCGAAATGCGGCGGATGATGAGGTCGCGGGGCACTTCGAGCAAAAAGACGTGGGTCAGCGCGCCGCCGCACTCCGGCAGCATGGCGTCGAGCAATTCGGCCTGGTGCACGTTGCGCGGAAAGCCGTCGAACATGTACCAGGCGTCCGATCCGCCCGCGAGCAGGCGCTCGCGCACAAGACGAATGATCACATCGTCCGGAACCAGCTCGCCCTTTTCCATGAAGGCCTTCGCTTCGAGTCCGACCGGGGATCCGGCGCGGATGGCCTCGCGCAGCATGTCACCTGTGGAAATGTGTTCGATGCCGATCTGCCGCTTGAGATCCTCGGCCACGGTGCCCTTCCCCGCGCCCGGCGCGCCCAAGAGGATGATCGCCTGCATCGTCCGGTGCTCCTTATTTGGCGCGGCCGCGAAGCCGACCCTTCTTGAGGAATCCGTCGTAGTAGCGCATCACGAGATGCGACTCGACCTGGCGCATCGTGTCCAGCATCACGCCGACAGTGATCAGCATGCTGGTGCCGCCGAAGAAATGCGCGACAATCCACGGGATGCGAAACTGCTGCGCCAGCACCGTCGGCAGCACGGCGATGATCGCCAGGAAGATCGCGCCCGCCAGCGTAATCCGGGTCATGGTGCGATCGAGAAACTCGGCGGTCGGCTTGCCGGGACGGATGCCGGGCACGTAGCCGCCGTATTTCTTGAGGTCGTCCGCGATCTGAATCGGATTGAACTGCGTCGCCACCCAGAAGTAGGAGAAGAACAGAATCAGCACGGCAAACAGCACGTTGTGCGTGAAGGTGCCGTAATTGAGGGCGGCCGCGAGCGATTGGAAAAACGAGCCGGGGATCATTCCGAGCAGCTTGGTGGGAAACATCAGGATGGCGGACGCGAAGATGATCGGCATGACGCCGGAGTAGTTCACCCGCAGCGGCATGTAGGTGCTTTGCCCGCCGTACACCTTGCGGCCGACGACGCGCTTCGCATATTGGACCGGAATCTTGCGCTGCGCTTGCGTGACGGCGATCACTGCCGCGATCACGAAGAAGATCATAATCAGCAGGCCCACGAGGTGAAACGCGCCGAACTGCGCGATCCCATCGATCGGCTTGAACATATTGATCGAGGCCTGTATCGCGCCGGGCAACTGACTGACAATGCCGACGGTGATGATGATCGACGTGCCGTTCCCGATGCCGCGCTCCGTGATCTGCTCGCCGAGCCACATCAACAACAGCGTGCCGGTGGTCATCGTGAGCACCGCCATCAGCCGGAAGCCCCAGCCGGGCGCGATCACAATATCGCGCGTGATGCCGAGCGCGCCGGGGTTCTCCAGCGTGACGGCCATCGCATACCCCTGCACGATGCACAACAGGACGGTCAAATAGCGGGTGTATTGCGTAATTTTCTGGCGACCCGTGTCCCCTTCCCGCGCGAGCCGCTCGAGCTGTGGCACCACCGCCGTCATCAATTGCAGAATGATCGAGGCGCTGATATAGGGCATCACGCCGAGCGCGCCGACCGCGCAATTTTCCAGCGCGCCGCCGCTGAACAGGTCAAACAGGCCGACGAAACTGCCGCCCGCCATCTGGCGGACCGATTGCATAAATTCCTGAAGCGCCGCCGCGTCCACGCCGGGCGTCGGCACGGCCGCGATCAGACGGCAGATGAAGATAATGCCGAACGTGAACAAGATGCGGACCCGGAGCTCCGGGATGCGCATGCTGTTGGAGAAGGCGGAGAGCATGGCGTCGGGATCAGGCCAGCACTTCGCAGGAGCCGCCGGCCGCCTCGATCTTCGACTTGGCGGTCGCGCTAAATGCGTGGGCCTTCACGTGCAGGGCGTGTTCGATCGCGCCGTCGCCGAGAATCTTGAAGCGGGCCCGCGAACTGGAGGAGAATCCAGCCGCGCGAAACTCATCGGGTGTTACCGTCGATCCCGCGGGGAACCGGCTAAGGTTCAGCAGGTTCACGGCGGTGTACACGACCTTTACGGGGTGGTTGAACCCGCGCTTCGGAATGCGCCGGATCAACTGCATCTGACCGCCCTCGAAGGCCCCCTTGTACTTGTGGCCCGAGCGTCCGTATTGGCCTTTGTGGCCGCGGCCGGAGGTTTTACCGTGGCCCGACGACTCGCCACACCCGACCCGCTTCTTGGGTCGGACGGCGCCGGGCGCGTTTTTGAGCGAATGCAGATTCATGGGTTCCTCTGTCAGGCCGCGGTTTCTTCCCGCCGCAGGGCGAGAATCGCCTCGCGCGATTCGAGGGCCTGCAGCGCCTTGACCGTGGCGCGAATTACGTTCAGTGAATTGTTGCTGCCCATCGATTTGGCCAGCACGTCGCGGATGCCCGACAATTCGAGCACCGCGCGCATGCCGCCGCCGGCGATGACACCTGTGCCGGGCGACGCGGGCCGCATGAAGACCTTCGCGCCGCTGAAGCGGGCCTCGATCTCGTGCGGGATCGTGCGGTCCTTCATCGTGACCGAGAACATCGAGCGTTTGGCGAGGTCGGTGCCCTTGCGGATCGCATCCGCCACCTCATTCGCCTTGCCGAGCGCATAGCCGACGCGGCCGTTGCGGTCGCCGACGACAATCAGCGCGCTGAAGCTGAAGCGGCGTCCGCCTTTCACGACCTTGGCGCACCGGTTGACGTGGATGACGCGCTCCTCGATGCCGCCCTTGTTTGCGCCGCTGGAATCTTTTTCTCTCACACCATGCCTCCGCTAAAATTTGAGTCCCGCTTCGCGCGCGGCGTCGGCCAGCGCCTTGATGCGCCCGCCATAGGTGAATCCGCCGCGGTCGAACACGACTTCCTTGATGCCCTTTTCGAGGGCGGCCTGCGCGGCCAACTGGCCGAGCTTTTTCGCCGTCTCGACGTTGTTCTTCGCGGCGCCGACCGACTCCTGCTGCGTCGAGCACTGCGCGATCGTCACAGACGCCGCGTCGTCGATGAACTGCACATACAAGTGCCGGTTCGACACAAACACGCTCATGCGCGGGCGGGCCGCGGTGCCCGCCACTTTCTGGCGGAGCCTCAGGTGCCGGCGCTTCCGATACTCTTCCTTGGTACGCACTTTCATGATTACGCCACCGCCTTGCCGGCCTTGCGCCGCACGTGTTCGCCCTTGTAGCGCACGCCCTTGCCCTTGTAGGGCTCCGCCGGGAAATAGCCGCGGATGCGCGCCGCCGTTTCGCCGACCAGATGCTTGTCCGCGCCGGTCAGTGTGATCGAGGTGCCATCGGCGACCTTCGCCGTGATGCCGGCCGGAACGATGAATTCGATCGGGTGCGAGAAGCCGAGCGCGAGCGTGAGCTTTTGGCCCTGCTGCTGCGCGCGGAAGCCGACGCCCTGAATCTCGAGCTCCTTGACGTACGGCTTCGCGAGGCCGTTGACCATGTTCGCGATCAGACTGCGCGTCGTGCCGTGCAGCGCATTGAGCGTCTTGTCCTCGCGGACCGCGGCCACCGTAATCACGCCGCCGTTCACGTTGACTTCAAGGCCGCTGGGGATGCGCACCGCGAGTTCGCCCGCGGGGCCTTTGCCCTTCGCCAGCGATCCCTCGACGGCCACCGTCACGCCCTTCGGCAATTCAATAGGTTTGGATCCAATTCGGGACATACGTTCACCAGATGTAACACAGGACTTCGCCGCCGACACCGGCCTTGCGGGCCTCGCGGTCCGTCAACACGCCGCGCGACGTGCTCAACACCGCAACCCCCGTTCCGCCCACCACGCGGGGGACCTTATCCGCCGGCACATACCGGCGAAGGCCCGGTTTGCTCACGCGGCGCAGTCCGCGCACCACGGGGTCGTCGCCGCGATAGCGCAGCCTCAACTTCAACGTCTTCTTGGCGCCGACTTGTTCGGCCTCGCAGTCGGCAATGTAGCCCTCGCCTTTCAAGATGCGGGCGATCTCGCTCTTCAGGCGGGAATGCGGCACCACGACCTCGCGCGCGCCCGCGCGGGAGGCGTTGCGGATGCGGGTCAACATGTCGGCAATGGGATCACTCAAACTCATGGGATATCCTACCAGCTCGCCTTCACCACGCCGGGAATCAAGCCCTTCGAGGCCATCTCACGGAAGCAGATTCGGCACAAATTAAACTTACGCATATACCCGCGCCGCCGCCCGCAGTTCTTGCAGCGGTGGTATGCGCGCGCCGAAAACTTCGGGGCGCGCGTCGCTTTGATCATCCAGGAAATTTTAGCCAACGACGTTCCTCCAACCTACGCGGCCTGATTCGCGGCGGCGAACGGCATGCCCAGCAGTTTGAGCAGCTCCTTCGCCTCCTCATTGGTCTTGGCCGTAGTCACCAATGTGATATCCATCCCGTGCACTTTCTTAACCTGGTCCGGGTCGATCTCCGGAAAAATGGTCTGCTCCTTGAGGCCGAGCGTGTAGTTGCCCCGCCCGTCGAAGCCGCGGTTGGGAATGCCGCGAAAGTCGCGAATACGCGGCAGCGCAACGTGGATCAAGCGCTCGAGAAACTCGTACATCCGGGCCCCGCGCAAGGTCACGCGCGCGCCGACCGGCTGACCCGCGCGCAGCTTGAAATTCGCGATGCTCTTGTGGGACTTTGTTACCTGGGCGCGCTGGCCCGTGATGCGGCCGAGGTCTTCGACCAACGCCTTGAAGGTATCCTTGTCCACCTGCGTATTGATGCCCATGTTCACCACGATCTTGGTGAGCCGGGGAATTTCCATCACATTCGCATAGCCGCGCGATTTTTGGAGCGCGGGCGCAAGTTCCGTTCGATATTTTTCCTGCAACGTTGCCATAGAATCTCTTTCCCGCCTACGCCGAGGCCTTCGCGCCGGCCTTCTTGGCCCGCGCATCGTCGAAGCGCGCCAGTTTGGAGACCGGCATGGGGGCCTCTTTCTCCACGATGCCGCCATTCGGATTGTCCTGCGACTTGCGCATGTGCCGCTTGACCTGGTTGATCCCTTCGACAACGGCCGTTCGGGTCTCGAGGTTCACGCGCAGCACCTTGCCGGTCTTCCCCTTGTGCTCGCCGGACCGGACATACACGATGTCGTCCCGCTTGAGATGCGACACTCGGTTCATCACACCACCTCCGGCGCGAGCGAGATAATCTTCATATAATTGCGCTCGCGCAGTTCGCGCGCGACGGGTCCGAAGATGCGGGTTCCCTTGGGATTGCGCTCCGCGTCCACAATCACCGCGGCGTTGTGATCGAAACGAATCAACGAACCATCCGGCCGGCGAATGGGCTGCTTCGTGCGGACGATGATCGCGTCGTGGACCTCGCCCTTCTTGACCATTCCCGTGGGGATCGCGTCCTTCACCGCGACCTTGATGACGTCGCCGATGTGCGCAAACGGACGATGCTGGCCGAGCACGTGGATGCACTGCAAGGCCTTGGCGCCGCTGTTATCGGCTGAATCGAGCATTGTTTTGAGGGTAATCATGTTCGTCTACCTCACGCCGTCGCCTGCGCGCGCGCGATCACTTCCACCAGCCGCCAGCGCTTCAGGCGGCTCAAGGGCCGGCATTCCTCGATGCGGACCGTATCGCCGACCTTCGCCTCGCCCTTTTCGTCGTGGGCGTGATACTTGCGGCTGACGGTCACTTCCTTGCCATAAACCGGGTGGCGGATGCGCCGTGTCACGTTGACGACAATCGTCTTCGCCGATTTGTCGCTGATCACCGTGCCCTTGCGCTCCTTGCGCACGCCTCGTGTCGACTGCTCGCTCATGCCGTCCTCTTGGCCAACGCCTGTTGCCGGATCACCGTCTGGATGCGGGCCATATCGCGTTTGAGCTCGCGCAGCCGCGACGGCTTTTCGAGCCGCCCCGCGGACTGCTGCACCCGGAGATTGAACAGCTCCTGGCGCGCGTCGCTCAATTTCTGCCGCAATTCGGCTTCCGTTAGCTCCCTGATTTCCGCAGCTTTCATAACATGCTTCCGTCCTACGCCGCGTGGCGCTGCACAAACTTCGTGGGGATCGGCAGCTTGCTGGCCGCGAGCCGCAGCGCCTCTCGCGCGACGGCCTCCGTCACGCCGTCCATCTCGAACAGCATGCGGCCCGGCCGCACCACCGCGACCCAGCCCTCGACCGGTCCCTTGCCTTTGCCCTGTCGAACCTCGAGCGGCTTCTTCGTATACGGCTTGTCCGGATACACGCGCAACCACAACTTGCCCTTGCGCTTCATCGAGCGGCTGATCGCCACGCGGCACGCCTCGAGCTGGATGTTCGTCACCCAGGAGCGCCCGAGCGACTGCAAGCCGTATTCGCCGAACGCGAGCGCGTTGCCGGATGTCGCCATCCCCTTGCGGTTCCCGCGCTGCTGTTTGCGATACTTGACGCGTTTAGGCATAAGCGGCATGGCTGGCCTCCTTCGCCGGCGTCTCCGGCTTTTTGCAAATCCATACCTTGATCCCGATCGCGCCGGCCATGGTGTTCGCTTCCGCGAAGCCATACTGCACGTTCGCGCGCAACGTATGCAGCGGAACCTTGCCCTCGCGGTACCCCTCGCGCCGCGCCAGCTCCGCGCCGCCGAGCCGGCCCGACGCGAGCACGCGAATGCCCAGCGCGCCGAGTTCCATCGCCATTTGCACCGCGCGCTTCAACGCGCGGCGGAACGAGACGCGGCGCTCAAGCTGCACCGCGATGTTTTCCGCGACGAGCTGCGCGTTGCAGTCCGGGTCCTTGACCTCTTTGATCTCGACGTAGATTTCCTTGCCCGTGAGCTTCGCGATCTCCTCGCGCAGCTTCTCGATGTCCGCGCCCTTGCGTCCGATCACGATGCCCGGACGCGCAGTGAACACGGTGATGCGCGCGCGATTCGCATAGCGCTCGATCAGCACTTCCGGCACCGCCGCATCCTTCAACCGCTTCTTGACCAGCTCTCGGATTTTAATGTCTTCCTGAAGCAGCGGCCCGAAGCTCTTTTTGTCGGCGATCCAGCGCGATCGCCAGTCTTTTGTGACGGCGACCCGCAGGCCCGTCGGATTTACTTTCTGTCCCAAGAGATGGCTCCTTTTCTTCCTGACCAAACCGGCTATTTTCCAGCCGTTTTTTGCTCCGTCAACACAATCCGTACATGGCTCGTGCGGCGCAGGATGGGGCTCGCGCTGCCGCGCGCGCGCGGCCAATAGCGCTTGAGCCGAGGTCCGTCCTCGATCAAGGCCGCTTTCACGATCAAGCGGTCCGCCGACAACCCCGCGTTGTTTTCCGCGTTCGCAATCGCCGATCGGAGCGTCTTGCCGAGCAACACACCCGCCTTGCGCGCATTAAAATCCGCGATCCGCAGCGCCTCCGCCGCCGGCTTGCCCTGCATCGCCCGCGCCAGGTCGCGCGCCTTCGACGGCGACATCCGCACATATTTACTGACAGCTTCTACTTCCATAATTCCGCCTCATTCTCTTCGAGACCGCCACACCACGGCGCGATCTCCCGCGTCCGGGAACCGGCCCGCCGCAAGGGCTTCCACCCGCGCGCCCGACACCCGCTCCCGCACTTCCACAATGCGCGCCCGCGCAATCACCGCGCCGTCGCGCACCACCGCCACGGACAACCCCGCGCGCAACCCCGACCGGGCGCCCGCGTCCAACGCGACGAGCCCCAGCTCCCGGCTCGCATCCAGCACCCGCCAACCCGCCGGCGCGAGGTCGACCTCCGCCGACTCGGCTTCAGGGAGACGCTCCGGCACCACCGTCCAGCGATCCGTCTCAAACTGCTCTCCCGCGAGCCGCGCCAGTAATCCATCGCGTTCCGCGAGCGCGCCTGCCAGCTCTACCCGCAGGCGCACATTTTCCTCGACCAGCCGCCGCGCGAGCAGCGCCGCCTCATCGGCGGCCGGATCGCCGGCCTCCGCGTGCAGTCCCCACAAGAGACCGCACATCGCAAGCCCGACCGGCTGCCAGTCACGGCGCATCGCCCGGACGAGGCCCCCCGCCGCTACTTCAGCGTCGGCGTCTTGTCCGTCGCCGCGCCGTGTTTGCGGAAAGTCCGGGTCGGCGAAAACTCGCCCAACCGGTGGCCGACCATGTTCTCCGTCACAAAAACCGAATTGAACGTCTTGCCGTTGTGCACCGAGAACGTGTGCCCGATGAACTCCGGAATGATCATCGACCGGCGCGACCACGTCTTGATCGGCCGCTTCTGTCCGCTGCGCTCCAGCAGTTCGACCTTTTTCATGAGCTTGGCGTCCACAAAGGGACCCTTGCGAATGGAACGCGCCATGTCTTACTTCCTCCGCTGCACGATAAACCGACTGCTGGTCTTGCGCTTATTGCGCGTTTTCTTGCCCTTCGCCAACTTGCCCCACGGGGAGCGCGGGTGGCCGCCGCCCGAGCTGCGACCCTCGCCGCCGCCCATCACGTGATCGATCGGGTTCATCGCCACGCCGCGCACGGTCGGTCGGATGCCGAGCCAGCGCTTGCGGCCCGCCTTGCCGAGCGAAACATTCTGGTGATCGATGTTGCCCACCTGGCCAACTGTGGCGTAGCACGCGTCGCGTACCATGCGAATCTCGCCGGAGGGCAGCTTCACCTGCGCGAAGCCGCCTTCAACGGCCATAATCTCCGCCGCGCCGCCGGCGCCGCGCACGAGTTGCGCGCCCTTGCCCGGATACAATTCGATGTTGTGCACCGGCAGGCCGGCGGGGATCTTTGCGAGCGGAAGCGCGTTGCCTTCGGTCGGCTCCGCTTTCGGACCCGATAGCAGCTCGTCGCCCACCTTCATGTTCAACGTGGCCAGGATGTAGCGCTTTTCGCCGTCCTTGTAGGTCAGCAGCGCCAAGCGCGCGGAACGGTTCGGATCGTACTCGATCGCCGTCACCTTCGCCGGAATGCCGTGCTTGTCGCGCTTGAAGTCGATGATGCGCAGATGACGCTTGTGGCCGCCGCCGCGGTGGCGGATCGTGACTCGGCCGTACATATTGCGGCCGGCCTTCGATTTACGCGACACGGTAAGGCGCTTCTCCGGTCGCGATTTCGTCACTTCGGAGAAATCCGGCAGTTCAGTGAAACGGCCGGCAGGCGTGATGGGGCGATGGGATTTGAGCGGCATGGCGGATTTCCTACGTCAGGTCGATCTTGTCGCCTTCCTTGAGCGTGACAATGGCGCGCTTCCAATCGGGTCGGAATCCGATCCCGCCGCGGCGATTGCGTTTCGCTTTGCCCGCGCGCGTCAGCGTGTTGACCTTGACGACGCTGACCTTGAACAACTGCTCGACCGCGCGCTTGATTTCGATCTTGTTCGCGTCGCGGCCAACTTCAAAGAAATACTGGTTCCGCTTTTCCGAAAGGCCCGCGCCTTTTTCGGTCAGGTCCAACCGTTTGACCACTAATTCCGGAGCTCTCATGCCGACGCCTCCTGCGCGCCGCCGAGGCGATCCCGGAGCTTGTTCAAGCCCTCGCGCGTAACCACCACGTGCGCGTATTTCAAAATCTGCAGCGGGTTCACATCCGATGCGCGGACCACTTCCACTTTCGGCAGATTGCGCGCCGCCAGCAGCAGCTCGCGGCTGGCCGTGTCGGTCACCAACAAGGCCCCGCGCTCGACCCGCAGGCTCTTGAGTACTGCGGCAAGGTCTTTCGTCTTCGGCTGCGCCAGGTTAATTGCGTCCACCACGCGCACCCCGTCCGCCGCAAGTTTGTCGGTGAACGCCTTGCGCAGCGCCAACTGGGCTTTCGCGCGCGGCAGCGCCTTCCGGTAGCTGCGCGGCTTCGGCCCGAACACCACGCCGCCGCCGGTCCATACCGGAGACTGGCGATAGCCGGCGCGCGCGCGCCCGGTGCCCTTTTGCCGCCACGGTTTCTTGCCGTGGCCCGCCACTTCGCCCTTCGTCTTGGTGCTGGCCGTGCCCGCGCGCGCGTTCGCGCGCAGCGTGACCACCGCCTGCACCATCGCCTGGGTCGCACGGGGCGACGCCATCAAAACGTCAGGGATCTCGACCTGCCCTACCGGCTGGCCCTGTTGGTTATGGACGGGTAGCGCACTCATGATTTCTTCGCCGCCTTCTTCAGCGCCTTCTTCACCAGCACAAGGCCGCCCGTCGGACCGGGCACCGCGCCTTCCACCAGCAACACGTTGTCCGCCGCCCGCACTTGCACAACGCGCAAATTCTGCGTCGTGACGTGCAGGTTGCCCATGTGGCCCGGCATGCGCTTGTTCTTCATAATGCGCGCCGGCCAAGTGCGTTGGCCGATCGCGCCGATGCGGCGGTGCGACATGTGGCCGTGCGACTGCGGACCGCCGCCCATGCGGTGGCGCTTAACGACGCCCTGGTAGCCCCGCCCCTTCGTCACGCCGCTGACATCCACGTGGGAGACGCCCTCAAAAATCGACGCCGTGATCTCGGCGCCTTCCTTGACATCCGCATCCGCCGGCACCGCGACCTCGCGCAGCACGCGGCGCGCCGAAACGCCCGCCTTCTTGAATCGGCCCGCCTGCGCCTTGCCGACGCGGGACTCCTTCTGCTCGGCATAGCCGAGCTGCACCGCATCGTACCCGTCGCGCGCCGCCGTCTTGCGCTGCACGACCACGCACGGGCCCGCGGCGATGACGGTCACGGGCACAAAGCGGCCCGCGTCGTCATGCACCTGGGTCATCCCCAGCTTTTTCCCGATCAAACCGTTCATATCTCGCCCTGACTTTCCGTCTTCCGTGTTCCGTCTTCCGTCTCGCCGTCGCGCCCGATCAGATCTTGATCGTGATGTCGACGCCCGCGGGCAGGTTCAGCTTCTTCAACTCGTCGACCGTCTTGATAGTCGGCTCAATGATGTCGAGCATCCGCTTGTGCGTGCGGATCTCGAACTGCTCCATGGACTTCTTGTCCACGTGCGGACTCCGATTGACGGTGTACCGCTCGATCTTCGTCGGCAACGGAATCGGTCCCGCCACCCGCGCGCCCGTGCGCTTCGCCGTCTCGACGATGTCGCTCGCCGACTGGTCCAGCACCCGATGATCGTACGCCTTGAGCCTGATGCGAATTCGTTGCCCGGTCATGTTCTACCTGTTTACAATTGCTTCCTGCAAATTCGCCGGCACGGCATCAAACCGCGCCGGTTCCATACTGTAACTCGCGCGCCCGCGCGTGAGTGACCGCAACCCGGTGGAGTATCCGAACAGCTCGGCCAGCGGAATTTCCGCCTGCACAATCTGCGCGCCCTCCCGGGCCGCCATCTCCTTGATGCGACCGCGCCGCCCGTTGACGTCGCCGATCACATCGCCCAGATGTTCATCCGGCGTCACGATCTCGACCTTCATGATCGGCTCAAGAAGCGTCGGCTGCGCTGCGCGCGCGGCCTCCCTGAGCGCCATGATGGCCGCGGAGCGATACGCCACTTCCGTGGAATCCACCGGATGAAAGCCGCCGCTTATAATACGGACGCGCACGTCGATCAAGGGATAATTTGCTAAAATTCCGGTTATTAATCCGTCGCACACGCCCTGCTCGACAAATTCGCGAAATTGCGCCGGAATTTGCGAATCCGAAACCTCGAACACCACTTCGTTGCCGGCGCCGCGCTCGCGCGGCGAGACCTCCAGTCCGACCTCGGCGTAGTGCATGCGCCCGCCGATCTCGCGCTGAAAGGTGTGCGCGGCCGACGCCGTTTTGAGAATGGATTCTCGATAGGCCACCGTCGGCTTGCCCGCGTTGGCCTGCACCTTGTACTCGCGCAGCAGCCGGTCGCGGATGATTTCGAGGTGCAGCTCCCCCATCCCGCTGATCAGTGTCTGGCCGGTGTCCGCGTCGATCTTCACGAGGAATGTCGGGTCCTCGTCGGCCAGCGCGCGCAGCGCCTCCTGCAGCTTCTCGCGATCCGCCTGCGTCTTCGGCTCGATCGCCATCGCAATGACCGGTTCCGGAAAGACGATGCGCTCGAGCAATATCGGATGATTCTCCGCGCACAGCGTGTCGCCCGTGGTGACCTGCTTGAGGCCGCCGATCGCGCCGATCTCGCCGCTGTAGAGGACCTCCACATCCTCGCGCTGATTCGCGTGCACGCGCAGCAGCCGCATCACGCGGTCGCGTTTCCGTGTGCGCGGGTTGTACACCTGCGCACCCTTCTTGAGGATGCCCGAATAGGTCCGCACATAAATAATCTTCCCGACAAACGGGTCGTTCGCGATCTTGAACGCGAGCGCGCTCAACGGCGCGTGGTCGTCGGCGGGGCGCGTGATCGGCTCGCCGGTTTTCACGTGATGCCCCGTCACGTCCGGCACGTCCAGCGGCGACGGGAGATAATCGATGACCGCGTCGAGCAGCGGTTGAATGCCCTGGTTGTGCAGCGAGGTGCCGCACAGGACCGGCACGAAGCGTCCGGCCACCGTCGCGCGGCGTATCGCCGCGCGCAGCGCGTCGGGCGTCACGTCCATATCGTCCAGATACGCCTGCATCAGCAGATCGTCGCGCTCGGCGACCGCCTCGATCAGCGCGGCGCGCGCGGCCGCGGCCTCTTCGCGCAGCTCGGCGGGCCACTCCCCCTCGCGCACCTGGGCGCCCTGCGTGTCAGGATCGAAGGTCAGATGTCGCCCGCCGACCAGATCCAGCACGCCGTTGAACTGCGCCTCGCTGCCGACCGGCAGTTGGATCGGCCACGCCGCAACGGCAAGACGCTCCCGGATCTGCTGCACAACCCACGCGAAGCGCGCGCCCATCCGGTCCATCTTGTTGACGAACGCGAGACTCGGCACGCCATATTTGCGCGCCTGCCGCCACACGGTTTCGGATTGCGGCTGCACGCCGGCGACGCCGCAGAACACCCCGATGGCCCCGTCCAGCACACGCAGCGAGCGCTCGACCTCAACGGTGAAGTCAACGTGGCCCGGTGTGTCGATGATGTTGATCTGGTGGTCGCGCCAGTAGCAGGTTGTCGCAGCGCTCGTGATGGTGATGCCGCGCTCGCGTTCCTGCACCATCCAGTCCATCGTCGCGGTCCCCGCGTCCACCTCGCCGATGCGGTGCACGCGGCCGGTGTAGAAAAGGATTCGCTCGGTGGTGGTGGTCTTGCCCGCGTCGATGTGGGCGATCACGCCGATGTTTCGGATGTCCGCGAGCGCGTGGGTCCGGCCTTCCGCTTCACGCCGTGCAGGCGTAGCGGACGGCGGCTGAGCACTCGGGACGGCGGAAGACATGGCGGCGGCGGATCACGCTTACCAGCGATAGTGGGCGAACGCTTTGTTGGCCTGCGCCATTTTGTGCGTGTCTTCGCGCTTCTTGACCGCGTTGCCCTGGTTCTTGGATGCGTCAAGAATTTCCATCGCAAGCGCGCGGCGCATGGGAACACCCTTCCGCCCCTGCGCATAACTCACCAGCCAGCGCATCGCGAGCGCGTTTTGGCGATCGGCGTCGACTTCCACCGGCACCTGGTAGGTCGCGCCGCCGACGCGGCGGGACTTCACCTCGACGCGCGGCTTCACATTCTCAAGGCCGGTGCGAAGCACCTCGATGGGATCCTGCTGGGTCTGTTCGGCGATCGTGTCGAGCGCGCCGTACACGATGTTTTCCGCGACCGACCGCTTTCCTCGCT
Organism: uncultured bacterium; assembly: GCA_937958885.1. Lineage (GTDB taxonomy): Bacteria > Verrucomicrobiota > Kiritimatiellia > CAIVKH01 > CAIVKH01 > JAMLJG01. The sequence goes on from CALGMT010000008.1 coordinate 18,912, forward strand.
GCATCACTTTGGTGATGAGCACGCCCACCTCGGGGCTGTTGAACCGCAGTTCCGGGGCCTTCTCACGTTTATCTGCACGACGACGTCTCATGGATGCTTCCTCAATGCTACTTCTTCGCGCCTGCCGCATCGCCCTTCGGGCGCTTGGTTCCGTATTTCGAGCGGCCGCGCTTGCGCTGGCCCCAACCCGGCTGTTCGTTCACGCCCGCGCAGTCGAGGCTGCCGCGGACGATATGATAGCGCACGCCGGGCAGGTCCTTCACGCGGCCGCCGCGCACGAGCACCATGCTGTGCTCCTGCAAGTTGTGGCCGACGCCCGGGATGTAGGCGGTGACTTCAACGCCGTTCGTCAACCGCACGCGCGCGATCTTGCGGAGCGCGGAATTCGGCTTCTTCGGCGTCATCGTTTTCACGAGCAGGCACACGCCCCGCCGCTGCGGACACTTCTGCAGCGCCGGCGACTTGCTCTTCATGTTGGGCACGTTCCGGCCCTTCCGTACGAGTTGATTGATGGTTGGCATACGTTCCTCTGCGTTCGCAAAAAGAGCGGCGAGCCTAGCAGAGCCCGCGCGCGCTTTGCAACTATTGCTCGACGATGGCGGCCTCCGAGGTCTCGCCGCCGCCGAGGCGATCGCCCAGCAGCTCCTCCGCCGAAATCGGTTCGGCGAGCGGGACCAGTTTGATGTTGCGATAGATACCGAAGCCGCTGCCCGCCGGGATCAAGTGGCCCATGATCACGTTTTCCTTGAACCCGCGCAGATAATCGATGCGGCCGAGGGTGGCCGCATCGGTCAGCACGCGCGTGGTATCCTGGAACGAAGCCGCGGAAATAAAACTCTCGGTTTCGAGCGAGGCCTTCGTGATGCCGAGCAAAACCGGCGAGGCCTGCGCGGGACGCTTGCCCTCGGCCATCGCCTTCTGGTTCGTGTCGAGGAAGTGCTGCTTCTCGACCTGCTCGCCCCACAGAAATTCGGTGTCGCCCGGATCCGTGATGCGGACTTTCCTCAACATCGACCGCACGATAATCTCGATGTGCTTGTCGTTAATGTCCACCCCCTGCAGGCGGTACACCGTCTGCACTTCGTTGACGAGGTATTCCTGCAGCTCCTGCGGGCCGCAGACTTCGAGGATCTCCTGCGGCACCACGGGACCTTCCGTGAGCTGCTGGCCCTTCTTCACGCGGTCGCCGCGGAAGACGACGATGTGTTTGCCCATCGGGATCAGGTGTTCCTCTTCGTCGCCGGTGACGGGGTCCTTGACGACCAGCTTGCGGCGCCCACGCGCGGTCCCCGCAAACTCCACGATACCGTCGATGCGCGCGATTTCGGCGGCATCCTTCGGACGGCGCGCCTCAAAAAGCTCCGCGACACGCGGCAGACCGCCGGTGATGTCCTTCGTGCTGACCATCTTGCGCGGCGTCTTGGCGAGCATCGCGCCGGCGACCACTTCCTCGCCCTTGCGCGCGATCACATGCGCGCCGGCCGGAATCGAGTAGTAGCTGATGACCTGTTTCGTATCGACGTCCTTCAGCACGATCTGCGGATGCAGGTCTTCCTTGTGCTCGAGGACGACCACGCCTTCCATGCCGGTGGACTCGTCCACTTCCTTCTTGACCGTGACGCCTTCAATAAAGTCGTGAAATTCGATCACGCCGCGCTGCTCGGACAGAATCGGCACGTTGTAGGGGTCCCACTTGACGAAGGACTGGCCTTTCTTGACCGACCCGCCGTCCTCGACCGCGATGGTCGCGCCGATGACCAGCGTGTATTTCTCCAGCTCGCGTCCTTCGTCGTCGTAGATGCCGATGACGCCGTTTTTGTTGAGCACGACGAACGTGC
>CALGMT010000009.1 GCA_937958885.1 uncultured bacterium
TTCGAGCCGAACACGCGGATGTCCGCCGGATACTCCTCGATCAGCCGCCGGTAGTACCCGCGGGCGAGATCGAAATCGCCGACTTCGAATTCGGCGATCGTCGCGATGTTCCAATATGTCCACGCGAATTCATTGAAAGGATTGGCCGGATCGACTTCCACGTTTTCGAAAGCGCGAATTTCCGCGTTGAGCCGTTCGGGCTGCATGTTGAGCGTGTTGTAGGACACGGCGAGCAGCGACCACGCCGGCTGGAGAAACTCTTTCGTCCCCGTCGCGATGAACGCCGTCAGGTTGGAGATCGCCTGCCGCGTGAGGGCCGGGTCCAGCGTCGCGACCAGCGTGCCGTTCAGGTAGATCGTCGCCTCTTTGGCCGCGAGGTGGCCGGGGTATCGCGCGATGATGTCGCGATAGGCCTCGCGCACCTTGTCGTAATCGGGATCCTGGCCGACAGGGACGACGTGGATCATGCGCGCGAGCGCCAGCGCGCACCAAGGCGCGAGGTCGTGGTTGGGCGCCTCGTCGATCACCTGTTGATAGAGGCGGCGCGCGCGCGCGACGTCTTCGCCGGGCCGGCGCAGGTTCCAGACGTTCGCGAGTCCGAAGAGGGCCTGGAGCCGGTTGTCCGATCCGGCCTCCGCGCCGGCAAGGACCGCATTGAAATCGCGCAGGGCGAGATCGTATTCCGCGAGGCGGAAATTCTGCCAGCCCTCGGCGAGCGTCGCGCGCGGATCGCCCGCGCCCGCGCCGGCGCGCGTGCAACCGACACCGGCGCCTGTGCCCGCGGCGAGCAGTGCGAACAAGACAAGCAAACGAACCCCATTCATGAGAGTCCCATTTTGCCAGACTGACCAAGCTCTTGCCAATTTCAAATGATGCCATCATCGACGCCACGCGCCAGCGTTTGGGAACGGCACATCCGTTCTTCTTCGAGACGCCCGCTTCGTGCCCGATTTCGATTTCGATTTCGACGCGCGGGTTCGGCATAGTGCCCCGGTATGCAGATTGTCGCGGACACGCATGTGCACCTCTATCCGGCGCTGTACGACACGGGGCGACAACTCGCAGCCGCGCTTGCGAACCTCGCCGCGGCGGCCCCGGAGGCGGACGCGCGGTTGCTCTGCCTCACGGAGCGCGCGGGCCAGCGGGTCTTCGCCGACTGGCGCGGCGGCGCGCCGCTGCCCGCCGGCTGGTCGGCTGCGCCGGGCGACGATCCGGACGCGCTGACGCTCTCGCACGCGGACGGCGCGCTGATCCTCATCGCAGGCCGGCAGATCGTCACCGCCGAGCGCATTGAAGTCCTCGCCCTCGGGCGCGATCTCGACGCCGCCGACGGACTGCCGCTGGATGAAACGCTCGCGCGCGTTCGCGCGGGCGGCGCGATTCCCGTCCTGCCGTGGGGCCTGGGCAAGTGGTGGGGCCGACGCGGAACAATTGTTCAGAATTGTCTCGACAACCACTCGCCGGAAAGCCTAGTGTGCGCCGATACATGTTTGCGGCCGGCTGGGTTCCCCACTCCGGCGATTCTTCGCACGGCGCGTCTGCGCGGTTTTTCGATCCTCTTCGGTACCGATCCCCTGCCCCGCCCAGGAGAGGAACACATCACCGGTCGTTGGGCCACTCACTGGGAGGCCGACTGGGACGCGACACATCCGGCTGCCGCGTGGCGGCGGATCATTCGTGAGCGCATCCCCGCCCGCCCCCTGGGCCGACGCTGCAACGTGTTTGAGGCGCTCAAGCGCCTTCGATAACGTGTGTCGAGGCCGCGGAACAGTCCGCGACCGAGACCGATAGGAAAACAAAGAGAATAATGAGTAAAACACCTGAAACCGCGAATCTCGCCGTCTTTTGCGACTTCGAGAACATCGCCCTCGGCGTGCGGGACGCGCGCGTGGACGAATTCGACATCCGCCTGGTGCTCGAAAAACTCCTGCTCAAGGGGAGTATTGTCGTCAAGAAGGCCTATTGCGACTGGGCCCGCTACAAGGAATTCAAACCGGCGATGCACGAGGCGGCCTTTGAGCTGATCGAAATTCCGCACCTGCGCCAGTCGGGTAAAAATTCCGCCGACATCCGGCTCGTCGTGGACGCGCTGGACCTCTGCTACACCAAGCCCCACGTGGACACCTTCGCGATTATCAGTGGCGATTCCGATTTCTCGCCGCTGGTCAGCAAGCTCCGCGAGAACAACAAAACGGTGATCGGCGTCGGCGTGAAAAATTCCAGCTCCGACCTGCTGATCGCGAATTGCGATGAGTTTATCTACTACGACGACCTCGTTCGCGTGCGCCCCGCGCGCCGGACGCCGCGCGCGCCGCGGAAGAGCGCGACAACGGCGACGAGCGAGAGCGCCACAGCGGCCAAGTCGGACGAGAAACCGACCGAACGCACCGGCGACGTGCAAGAGGCTATCGATCTCATCATGGAGACCATCGAGGCGATCGCCGATGAGCGCGGGTCGGAAGAAAAAATCTGGGGCTCCATGGTGAAGCAAACGCTGCGCCGCCGCCGCCCCGGTTTCAATGAGGCCTACTACGGATTTCGCTCGTTCAACAAGCTGCTGGAAGAAGCCGCGTCGCGCGGACTCATCGCGCTGGAGCCGGACGAAAAATCCGGCGGCGTGATCGTCCGCCCCATTCGCTAAAAAAGTGAGCGGCCGTTGAGTCCGGCTGTCTGAAGGGTATGCTATGGCTGTGCACGCCATCCTTCTATCGATCGGACTCCTCTGCATCCTCGCGCTTCCGGCGCGCGCGCTCGACGTGCTGTTGCTGGGCGACCGGATGACCGTGCGGGCGGAGCGCATGCCGCTGCGCGACGTGCTGGAACGGCTGTCCGCGTTCGGGGTGCGGGTGCAGATCGACCCGGAGATCGACGTGCTCGTCAGCGGCTCCTGCAGGCTTGCGCCGGCGGATGAGGCGCTCGATGCGCTATTGAAACCGTTCGGATATGTGGCGATCTGGGAGGCCGCGCCGGGGCCCGTCGCCGACTTGCATCGGCTCGCGGAAGTGCAGGTGTTCCGGCCCGGCGCGCGCGAGCGGATTCGGCCGCTGGAACAAAACGCGCGCCTGCGCCTCGCGCGCGGGCCGCTGCCCGACAGCCCGTGGTTCGTCGCGGACGAGATTCTCGTGCGCGTGAAGCCGGGCACGGATGCGGCGGCCTTCCGGGCATGGCTGCGCTCGATCGGCGCGACCGTCGTCTCGAGCGTGCCGTCGATCGGCGTCTATCAACTGCGCCTGCAACCCGGACTCAACATTCCCGCCCTGATCGAACAACTGAAGCGGAACCCGATCCTCGCCGCGGTCGAGCCCAATTACGCCGAGCGCCTGCCGCGCAGCGCGCTCCAGCAGGCGCTCGCGACCGGCGCAGCCGAGGGCGCATCGCCGAAAACGCCGCGCCACGGCGCGCCGCCTGTTGCGATTCTCGACTCCGGCTTGCTCGGCGGGTTCGGCATCGAGGGGCTGATCGCGGGCCGATACAACGCCATATTTCCCGACCGCGGAGCGGAAGACCCGATTGGGCACGGCACGCAGATGGCGCTGGTCGCCGCCGGCGTCGTGCTGCCGCGCGGCGCCGCGCCGACGGACGAAGGGGTGCCGCTGCTCGCCGTGCGCGCATTCGACGAGAACGGCGTCACCTCGAATTTCGCGATCATGCGCGCGATCGACTACGCGGTGCAGCAAGGGGCGCGTGTCATAAATTTGAGCTGGGGCAGCGCGACGGACAGCCCGTTCCTCGCGGATGCCGTTGCGTATGCGCAGGCGAAGGGGCTCGTCGTCGTTGCCGCGGCGGGCAATGAGCCGACCGGCGCGCCGGTTTATCCCGCAGCCTATCCGGGCGTAATCGCGGTTTCTGCGCTCAAGCCTGACGGCACGCCGTGGGAGCAGTCGAACAGCGGCGACTTCATCACCGTCTCTGCTCCGGGCACCGCTGCGTTTCCCGTCGGCTACGCCGGGCCGCCCGGCGCGTACGCGGGCACCTCGATCGCCAGCGCGCACGTCGCGCGCGAGCTGGGCTTATATTTTGCGCGCAACCCGAACGCCGGCGCCGCGGAGGCGACGCGCGCATTGACCGCCGCCGTCACCGATGCCGGCGCGCCCGGGCGCGATCCGGTGTACGGCCACGGCGCCCTCGATGCCGCGGCCCAGGCGCGCTTGCGCGGGGAGTAGCGCGCGACGCGCGGTGGTCCCGACGTCACGCGCCCACGAATTCCGCGACCACGCGTTCAAGCGGCAGCATGCCGATCACGCCGCGCTCGGCATCAGTCACGAGCACGACAGGCTGGCGCGTGACGCGCATGCGCGGGAGCACATGATCCGCGGGCACGTCCTTGTCCACCAGTTGCGGGGGGCGCATATAGTCCTTCGCCAGCTTGCCGGCGGGCGCGGGGTCGCACAGAACGTCCATCACATAGACGATCCCGACAAACGTGCGCTTCTCGCGGTCGTACACGGGAAATTGATTGAACGCGCGGGCGCGCGCGAAGAGCTTGATATCCTCCGCGGAGGTGTCGTGGTGGATATATACGATTTGGTCGCGCGGGACCATGATCTCCTCGCACGAGATCGTCTTGAGCTCCATCACGCCGGTGATCATGCGGACTTCATCGCTCGTGAGCGCGCCGGCCTTCTGCGTTTCGTGCGTGAGGTGGATCAGCTCCTCGCGGGTGATGACCGGCGGCGCGATCCCCTCCTTGCGGCGCGGCGTCGGGACGAGCGTTTTGACCGCGCGCATGAAGGCCCAGCTCAACGGGCGCAGGAGTCGGCCGACGAGATCGAGCGCCCCGGCGAACGGCAGGCACCGCTGCGTCGGGTAGCTTTGGAACCACGCCTTCGGGAAATACTCGCAGAACACGAGCAGAATCAGCGTCACCAGCGCGCTCGCGATCCAGGAGCCGGACGAGCCGAGGGCGCGCATGCCGACGCTCGCGGCGACGACGGAGAGCATCGTGTTGCTGACGTTGTTGCCGATGAGCATCGTGCCGAGCAGATAGTCCGGATGTTCGAGAAAATGTTGAAGTGTGGAGGCGCCTTTAATTTTGCGGCGTACGAAGTGACGCAGGCGCAGACGGTTGATGGAGATGAGACCCGTCTCCATGCCGGAGAAGAACCAAGAGCCGACAATACCAACAGTGATGAGGATGAGCTCCAACGCGCTCACGACGGCGACTCCATCGCAGGGGGCTCGTCCGCCAGTTTTTCGAGCTGCGCAAGCGTGACCCGCAAGCGGATCGTTTGAAGCACCGTCACGCGGACGCCTTGCGCGACCACAACGTCGTCCTTTTCCGGCAGGTGCCCCAAATGGTGCGCGATCCATCCGGCGAGGCGGTCCGCTCCCTCTGCGTCGAGCTGGAGGCCGAGCTTTCGGTTGAGTTCTTCCAGGCTGAAGTTCGCGTCCATCAACCAGCGATTGGGCCCGGCGGGCTGGAAGAGCGGGCGCGGCTTGTTCAGCTCCTGATAAATTTCGCCGGTGATTTCCTCGAGAATATCGCCGCGCGTGACCACGCCGGCGACGCCGCCATACTCATCCACGACGACGGCGATGCGGCGATGCTCGTTCTGGAATTGGAGCAGAAGCCGGTTGAGCGGCGTCGTTTCCGGCACGAAAAAAACCTCCTCGCGCGCGCGGTCGATGCGGTGCTCGGGATCGAGCAGAAAGCGGCGCACATTGAGAAAGCCCTCGACGTTTTCGAGCTCGCCGCGATAGAGCGGCAGGTAGTTGCGGCGCGCGGCCTGCGCGCGGGCGACGTAACCGGCGGGGTCCTCGTCGAGGTCGATGCCGATGATGTCCACGCGCGGCGTCATCACGTCGCTCGCTTTCATATCTTCGAGTTGAATGATCGACTTGATCATCGCGAGCTCGTCCGCGTTGAGGATGCCTTCCTCGTTGCCGATTTCGAGGACGGTCTTGAACTCATCCTCGCTCATCCCGCGCCCCCGCGGGCGAAACAGGACCTCGAATTTCCGCGTCATCTGTTCGAGCGCGAGCCGCAGCGGGGTAAAGGCGATCGCGAGAACGCTGAGAATGGGGACGTAGCGCGGCGCAAGTTTTTCGGCCAGGTTGAGGCCGAGCCGTTTCGGCCCCGCCTCGCCGAAAATCACCAGCAGCGCGGTGACCGCCGGAATCGCGATCGCCTCACCGAAACCGGGCACAAGCCGCCGCGCCATATCGAACCCCACCGCCGCAATCGCGACATTTACCATCGTGTTGCCGATCAAAATGGTCGAAAGCAGGCGAGTCGGATTGGCGAGCAGGTCGTGTACACGCCTCCCCGAGACGGCGTTGCGCTGGGTCAATCGGCGGACCTGCAGCGGGTTCAGCGAAAAGAAAATGGTCTCGCTACTGGAGAAGAAGGCCGAGGCGACAAGGAGGCACAAGAATGCGAGGATTTCTTCGATATAAATCATAGCGGACGCGTTGCGGCCCTTGCGCCGGCCGCGCGAGGGGCCTAGCATGCAGCGGCATGAAAAAGCTTACCCTCAAAACCAACGCGCAAACCGAGTGTATGGAAATTACCGGCGCGGTGCAAGCCGCGCTCGCCGAGCTGGGCGTGCGCGACGGCGCGGTGACGGTGTTCGTGCCGCACACCACCGCCGGCGTGACCATCAACGAGCGCGCGGATCCCGACGTGATGCGCGACGTCGCGCACACGCTGGACCGCCTCGTGCCGTGGCGCGACCCGGCCTATCGCCACGCCGAGGGCAACTCGGCGGCGCATGTGAAGGCGATCCTGACCGGTTCCTCCGCGCGCGTGCTCGTCGCGGGCGGGCGGTTGCAACTCGGCACGTGGCAAGGCATCTTTTTTTGCGAATTCGCCGGCCCCCGCGCGCGCGAGTTCTGGCTGTCGGCGGGATAACTTGCGGCCACCCCGAACCGCCGTTAGCATGCCGCGACTGGGCCTGCGCCGCCGATGCGCGGGCGATGAACAACCGATGCACCAAACGACTTTATATTTAGGCTGCTGCACGCTGGCCGTATTGTTGGCGGTGGCGAGCTGCTCGAAACCGCCGGGACAGGCGGAATTCGACCGCGGCGTCTTCGAACTCCGCCGCAACAATCCCGTCCGCGCGCGCGCGCTGCTCGAAACCTCCATCGCACGGCGGCCGGGCAGCGAGGACAATGCGCTCGCCTACAACTATCTCGGCATCGCCGCGTGGCGCCTCGGCCAATACCGCGCCGCGCAAGAAGCGTTCGAAGACAGCCGCCGCTTGAACCCCACGCTCGCCGAGCCGCTCTACAACCTCGCGATGCTGCACCGGCAGGCGGGCGAGCATGCGCAAGCCGCGCAGTTGCTCGAACAAGCGGCGCGCATCGACGAAACCGACCCGCGCCCGCTCGAAGTGCTCGCCTCGCTCTACGCGCACTATCAACAATGGCCGCTCGCGCGCCGCTCCCTCCATGCGGCGCTCAACCGCGCGCCGAACTCCGCGCGCATCCTCACCGCCCTCGCGACCATCGACCTCCACACGATCGGCCCCGAAAAAAGCATCGAATCGCACCTGCTCGCGCTGGAGAAAGACGCGCGCTACGCACCCGCCCTGTTCAATATTGGCCTGATTTACCAAACGCGCCTCGGCGATGCGGAGCGCGCACAGGCGTATTTCCGCCGCTTCCTCGCGCTGAAACCCAGCGGCCCCGCCGCCGACTACGCGCGTCAGGCGCTCGCGCAACCCGAAATGCCCGTCGCGCGCGCGCTCGACGCGACGCCGCCCCCCGCGCGCGAAAAACCGGCGGACGCACCCGAACGGCCCGTAGCCGCGACAACTGCCCCTGCGCCCACACCCGAAACCGCCTCGTCCGCTGCCCCCGCGCCGCCCACACCTCCGCCGGCAGCGCCGACCCGCACGCCGGACCAGCGCGACGAAGAGCTCATCCGGCAAGCGGCCGCGCGCGCGGAACGCGGCGACGGCGGCGGCGCCCTCGAGATGCTGCTGCAAGCCGCCGGCGCGGCCGGCCAGGACAACCGCGCGGCGGCCCAGGAAAAACTGCTGCGCGCGGCGGCCCGCATCGCCTTCGACGACGCGCGCGCGCACCTCGCGCTCGGCGACTTTCTGCAGGCGCAGCGCAAACACGCCGACGCGGTCCGCGCCTACAAGCAAGCAACCGTGTTGGACGCGCAGTCCTTCCCCGCGCACCTCGGCCTTGCGCGCGCCGCCACCGCCGCCGGCGAGTTCGACAGCGCGCTCGTCGGCTACCAGCAAGCCGTCCGCCTCAACCCGCGCGACGCCGATGCGCAGTGGGAACTCGCCCAACTGCTCGACCGCCAACTGCAACTCGCCGAGCGCGCAGTCGCCGCCTATCGCGAATTCGAAAAACTTTTCCCCGCCGACCCCCGCGTCCCGCGCGCCGCCGAGCGCATCCGCGCGCTCACGCCCGCCCTTCGCGCCGCCGCCCCCGTGCGCGCCGCGCCGCCGGCGAGCGCACCGCCCGCGCCGACGCCGGTCCCCGAACGCCCGCCCATGCCGCGCCCGCCGCCCGCCGCGCAATCGCCCGTTCCCGCTCCCTCGACGCGGCCCGCGCCCTCACCCGCCCCACCCCCCGCAGCAGACCCCTTTTTCGCGCGCGAGCCCACGCCGCCGGCGCGGCGGCTCGACATCCGCCCCTCGCCCGCGCGCAATCCAAACACCGCCATCGCCGCCTACAACCAGGGCGCGGAGCTGATCCGCCAGCGCCGCTGGGAACCCGCCGCGCAAGCCTTCCGGCGCGCGATCGAACACAACCCTCAATTCGAAAACGCCTACTACAACCTCGGCCTCGCCTACACCCAACTTGGCGACTACGAACTCGCAAAAGACGCCTACTTTCAGACCCTCGCGATCAAACCCGAACACAGCCAGGCCCGCTACAACCTCGCGTTGCTCTACCACCAAACGCGCGACCTCCCCTCTGCGGCCACACTCGCCTCCGATGTTGTCCGCCGCGATCCGCGCTTCGCCGCCGCCCACTACCTGCTTGGCCAGATTTACTCCGAACGCCCGGAAACCCTCCCGCAAGCCCGCGCCGCCTACGCGCGCTTCCTCGAACTCGAACCCGATCACCCCGCCGCCGCCGTCGTCCGCCACTGGCTCGCCACGCACTGAACGGCGCCCCGCCCCACCATGCCCTCCCACGGCGTCATCTTCGACATCGACGGCACCCTCGTGGACAACCACGCCCATCACGAAGAAGCGTGGCTCCTCTGGGGTGCGCGGAACAACAAACCCATCGATCGCGCCTTCTACCGCGAGCGCCTCTACGCCCGCACCAACGACGTCATTTTCCGCACCCTTTACGGCGCGGACATTACGGACGATGAAATCGTCCGTCGCGCCAACGAAAAAGAGGCCATCTATCGCGAAATCTACGGGCCCGTCATGACGCCCATGCCCGGCCTGCTCGACCTGCTCGACGCACTGCGCCGCGCGGATATTCCCTGCGCCGCCGCGTCCAACGCCGAGCGCGTGAACGTCGATTTCGTCATCGACGGCTTAAACCTGCGCGGACGCTTCCGCGCTGTGCTCGCGCGCGAAGACGTCGCGCACGGCAAACCCGAACCGGACCTCTTCCTGCTCGCCGCCGAGCGCCTCGGCCTGCCGCCCTCTCGCTGCCTCGTATTCGAGGACTCGCAAGCGGGCTTCGAAGCCGCCCGCCGCGCAGGCATGCCGGTCATCGCGATCGGCACGCCAGCCCACAGCGCGCCCATTCCGCCGCATATTTGCGCATCGCATCCCGATTACCGATCAGTCCGCGTGGAAGGCATCCTCCGCGCCGCGCTGCAGCCGGCAACGGAGGGCAACGCCTCATGAAAACCGAGCGGCCCGTTATCAGCCTCATCAACCTCGGCTGCGCCAAAAACACCGTGGACTCCGAGCGCATCCTTGGCCGCCTCGCCGAGTCGGGCTACATGCTGGCCGCCGATCCGGCGGACGCCGACATCTGCCTCGTCAACACCTGCGGGTTCATCCACGACGCGCGCGAAGAATCGGCGGGCGTCCTGCGCGAATTGCAAACCCTCAAACAGCGCGGCCGCCTCAAGCGCGTGATCGCGCTCGGCTGCCTCGTCGAGCGCGCGCACGGTGCGCCGGAACTCAACGGCTTTCTCGACCACGCCGACGCGGCCATCGGATTTCAGGATTATCCGCACCTGCCCGACCTGCTGCAAGAGCTCCACGCGGCGCCCGAGCCCGCAGCGCCAACGCACGGAAGCGTCGACATCCTCGACAAGCGCTACACCGGCCTCGCCGGCGCCGCGCGGTCGTTCACCCAGAGCTACAACGAATTCCTGGCCGCCCCGCGGCTTCGCATCGGATCGCCGCACCTCGCGCATTTGAAAATCTCCGAAGGCTGCTCGAACGGCTGCCGCTTTTGCGCCATCCCGTTCATGCGCGGCACCCAAGTCAGCCGCCCCATCGAACAAATCGTAACCGAAGCGCGTCAACTGCTCGACGCCGGCGCGCGTGAAATCAGCCTCATCGCGCAGGACACCACCTCCTATGGGCGCGACCTCTACGGAGCGCTCAAACTCCCCGATCTTTTGCGCGCGCTGCAGGCCATCGACACCGACGCATGGTTCCGCCTGATGTACGCCTTCCCGCGTTACCTCACCGACGAGATGCTCGACATTCTCGCCGCAGATTCGCGGTTCTGCCCATACATCGACATGCCGCTCCAGCACATCTCCGATCGGATGTTGATGGACATGAACCGCGCAATGGGCCGCGACGAGACGCTGCGTCTGCTCGATCGAATTGCCGAAAAAATGCCCGGTGGCGCGATTCGCACAACCTTCATCGTCGGCTATCCCGGCGAGACCGACGCCGATTTCGCCGAGCTGCTCGCGCTGGTGAAGGAAGGACGGTTCACGCACGCGGGTGTTTTTCTATATTCCAGCGAGCCCAAAACGCCCGCCGCGAAAAAGCCGGATAGCGTGCCGCTTACGGTAAAAAAAGAGCGGCGCGACCAATTGATGCAGGCCCAGCGCGACGTCTCGCGCCGTCGTCTCCGCGCGCGCATCGGCATGGAAGTGGACGTCATGATCGATGGCCCGATCCCGCCCGGCACGGCCCATCCTGCGGGCGCGCATACCGTAGGGCGCACCCAGCTCGAGGCGCCGGAAGTGGACGGTCTATGTTTCTTGCGCGGCCGCGAATGGAAGAAAGTCATTCCCGGCGAAATCCGCCGCGCCACTGTGGTGGAAGCATTGGACTACGACCTCGTCCTCGGCCCCCCGCGCCGCTGACATCGGGTGCCTTTCGACCAGCAGCACATCCGTGAAGTAGGCTTTTAACGGTGGCAGATAGCCCCCGCGCCACATCGGCAAACCGCTTGGCCGGCAAAAAGCCTACAGATTGAAGGTCGAATAAGGCATAAAAGTCGGCCCATATGCAATTTATTCTTGCCGTGCCCCTCCATGCGCCCATACTCCAGTTCAGAAAAATTGGCTTGTACCCGCAACGCGAAGTACGGCCAATAACACTGTTGGCCTGATAAATGAATCAAGAAACCATCAATTTCTGGATTGCGATTTGGGGCGCGATTACGGGGACCATTGCACTCCTCATCGAATACTTCGCCTTCAGGCGCGATCGTGCCCGC
>CALGMT010000010.1 GCA_937958885.1 uncultured bacterium
GTTCACAGGTGGCGGTACGTTTTATCAGTATCAAGACGTCGGACCTGCTATCAATACTAGTGTCGGCTATGGCGACGAGGGCCTTAATTTGACCGTGACGATGACAGGTCCGACCAACTACTCCGCAACACTTACGCGGCGCGATGGAACATCAGATTCATGGACGGGAACGCTCACCGCTGCGCCGGAGGCGTTTGGAGCTTTTAATTTTAACGCTGGTAGCGGGTCTAGTAATGACTTGTTTATCAACAGTTTGTCGGTGGTGCCGGAGCCGTCGACGATCGCGCTTGCCGCGCTCGGCGTACTGGGAATTGCCGTCCGTGCGCTGCGCCGCCGCGAAGTGTAAACGATTGATGTGTATTCGAAAAAGCCCCGCCGATAGCGGCGGGGCTTTTTTGATTCCTCTGCAATGAGGCCGGAACGCATTCCGTTCAGCCTTTCCGCGTTAGCGGGCTTGATCCTCGCCGTTCAGGCTGTATATCAGCCCGTGCCGGGACCGTCCGCTGTTGCCGTTTCAGGCTACGCGGGTTTGCAACCGTTTCGACCGTTGACCACGCCGATCTGGGGCGCACTCATACAGGCGCTGGCGTGGGCGCCCGGCGTGCCGCTGGCCGCTGCGGCCGCTGTGCTGCAAATCCTCATTGGGATGGGTGTCATATACTGGTTGGCGCGCATTTTGACGGACTTGCCGTACTACGAGCTGAAGCAGGATCCGGATCGCCGACTGGCGCGCGACGATGCCTTGCGCGCGGTTGCAGCCGTTGTCGCATGCCTCTATCTAACGGCCTCGACAGCGTTTCAAGCGGCGTTCTTGTTTCCACAACCGGACGGAATCGGGCTGCTTCTCCTGTTGATCGCGTGGCATTCCTTTCAAGAATTTTACACATCCGATCGTCTGAACGCGCTCTATCGCTGTGCGGCGCTGCTGGCCTTCGGGGCTGTCGAATCGCCGACGGTCGCGCTGGCGGCGCTGCCGTTTGCCGCGATGGGAATGATCATGCTTATCGTTCGCCGTAAATTCGTTCTTCGCGTTTTAGTGCGGTTGATGGCCTGCACCCTTGTCGGCGTCGCCGCGCTAGTGGCGGCTGTCACGCTCTATTACACAAGCCCGGTTGCGGAATGGCGCGAAGTGTCGCAATGGAAGGACGCATTCGATCTCTTTCTGCGGGAGTACATGACAGCCGGACCGAGGGCGATCCCTCGACAGGGGTGGTTCGTTATCCTCCTGTTCGCGCTGTTGCCGATTCCGTTTGTTTTTAGTCGCCGGTTTCAGCAGCGCGAGGAAGAGGCGGCGGAAATCGGCATGAATGCGCTCCGATTCTTCGTCTTGCCCGCGATTGCGGTCGTCGCGCTGTTCGAGTTGCCTGCAGCGCCGATGCGTGTGACCGGATCGGAATTCGCCTTGCTGACGCCGTATGCGGCCATCGCGCTGTGGTTCGGACGCCTCGCAGGGATTGCCTTTGCCTGGGTGCAATATCCGCCGCGCCCGCTGGGCGCGGCTCGCGGAGCTTCACCCGAGCTGCGTCCGGCCGCGATGATCACGCTGATCGCGCTGGCGGGGGCGATAGGGGTTGCGTGGTGGCGGAATCGTCCGGTCGTGCAAAGCACCCACGCGCGCGCGCTGGCGCGGTTGGTGGAGGAGGCGGTGGCCGCCGCGCCGCCGGGCGGTTGGATCATCATCGATGGCGTGTTGGATGCGGCGTTGCAGATCCGCGCGCGGGATGAACAGCGAACCGCCAAAACGCTCAATCTGGGCGCGCTTGGCAGTATCGCGTATCAACGTTTTTTGCACCACCGCATGGACTTTTGGGATCCGGCCATGATCGCGGCGGTTGGGATGGAGGCCGTCCTGGCCGATCACATCAAGCGCGAAATCGATGCCGGGCGTCCGCCGATTGGGCTCATGCAATACGAGCTTTCGCTCCCGGATGGATGGCGCTGGAAATCGGAGGGGTTTATGGTGCGCGCCGTGCCCGCTGCGCCTGCCGAGATCGCCTCTTTGGAGAAGGCGCTTAGCGCGCTGAAGGCATATGCTTCGCTGCCGTTTCTCCGCAAGACGCTTTCGCTCGGTCTCCATCGGCAAAGCGAATGGCTGGCGGCGGTTGGCGCGCGCTGGAGCAATGATATCGGCGTGGACGCATTCGCGTTAGGTGAACTGGATCTCGCGAAAGACGCTTTTTTGCATACGCTCGCCATTGAACCCAACCATATCGCCGCGCTGATCAATTTGCGCGAAACGCGCGCGGCGGGGGGCGAGCCGCTGGACGAGCGATCGGCACAACTCATTCAGCGGCTATGGGCGCAGCTTCCGCCCGGCGCTGCCGCGCGCGTCGTGCAGACGCGGTACGGGCGCGTTGTATCGCCGAATGCCGCGCGCGCGAGGGCCGTCGAATGGGCCGCCTATGGATTTACAGAACGCGCGCTGGAGACGGCGCGAAGCGGCGAAGAGACCGACGCCGCACCGGACGCGCGAGTGCGCATGCTGCGCGCGCAGGTACTGGCGATGGGCGGCGATACGGCGCGCGCGTCGTCCGAACTGGAAGCGGCGGCCGCCGAGCAACCGGACGCGCTTGCGCCAAAGCTGGGGCTTTTGCGGGTGCGCGTGGCTGAGGGACGACTGGACGAAGCGCGCGCGCTATTGGCGGAACTCCAGCGGCTCGGCCTTTCCGATCTGGATGCGGATATTGAGCGCGCGCGCATCGCGCTTGCCGAAGGTCGTATGGACGAAGTGTTGAATCTGCTGCGAGCGCCGATGAAACGGAAGCCGCTCCATCCGGAAGTCGCGTTGTTGCGCGCTGTTGCGCTTCAGACCGCGGGGCGGGAATCGGAGTGGCGCGAAGCGCTGGCGGATTTGGAAGTCGCAACCGTGAACGATCCTCGCGGACTGCTGTATCTTGCCGAGCTCGCGCATAAGAACAGAGATCGTGCAGCCGCGATCCGCTATTTGGAGCGCGTGCAGGTTGTGCAGCCGGGCGCCCGCATGGCGCCGGCGGCTCTATTGGAAATGGCCATGCAGGAGGGTATTCCGGAGGTCATCGAACAGCGCGCCCGTGCGTTGCTGAACATCGATTCGAATGACGCGCTGGCGTGGTACGGCGTGGGTGTTGCCATGGCGCGGCGCGGGAAGTGGGCGCTTGCTGCGGACGCGTTTGAAAAATCCAACCGTCAGGATCCGTCATTCAGAACGCTGAACGACTGGGCCTGGTCTCTGCACGAGCTCGGGCAATCGGACGCGGCATTGGCGCGGATCGCGGAGGCCTGCGCGCTTCGCCCGGAGGATCCGTTTTTATGGTCCACGCGCGGCAAAATTGCGATGGATGCGGGGCGGTACGACCTTGCCGCGGAGAGTTTCGAGCGCGCGCTAACGTTGGGTCGTCCCGATACGCGCATTCTGACGGCTCTTTTGCAGATCTATCGGGAGTTGAACGATGAGGGGGGCGTGGCCCGCATGCGAGCCGAGCTGGACGCGCGTGCGGCCATGATGACGCCGGCCGAGGTGCGTCAACTTCAGGATTTGCGCATCCGTTGACCTCTGGCATGATCGATTGCCACTAAGCTGTCAACAGACATGTCCGGGTCCCGTGGAATCGATCGATGGAGCGCAGAGACGGCGGCGATCACCGCGCTTTGCCTTGTCGGTATTGTCCTCCGCCTCTATTTCTTTTCGCTAGGGCGCTCGCTATGGTTTGACGAGGCCATGTTGGCCCTCAATATCGTCGATCGGTCGTGGGGCGATTTGTTCAAGCCCCTTGATTTCAACCAAGCGGCGCCCGTCGGGTTTTTGCTGTTGCAAAAAATCGTTGTGCGTGTGCTCGGCGGCAGCGATTACGCGTTGCGAATAATCCCGCTACTCGCCGGCGTCATTTCCGTTCCGCTGATGGGTGCCGTTGCTCGAGCGTATCTCGGAAAACAGCATGTCTTGGTTCCGCTCGCGTTGTTTGCGCTTTCGCCGAGGCTCATCTATTACGCCGGCGAGGTCAAACAATACTCCACCGATGTGCTGGCCGCCCTGGCGCTGCTGGGCGTGGGGGCGCTATGTTCGCATGCTCGCGGAAATCCGCGCTCGCTGGCGTTGCTTGGCGGGGCAGGAAGCCTTTTCATGTGCATATCGCATCCGGCATTATTTCTGTTTGCGGGTCTGCTTCTATCGTTGGGGATCTCGTTTGCCGCGCAAAAAAACAAGCCAGCGTTGATCGGGCTGGCGGGCGCGGCTGGTGCGGGCATGTGCGTCTTTGCTGTTCTTTACTGGATCAACCTTCGCCACGCGGAAGCGAACAAAGCGCTGACAGCGTACTGGGCCGGTAAGTTTGCGCCTCTTCCCCCGTGGGACCATCTCGAGTGGTATTTAGGGGCGGTGCTGAATATGCTGCGCGACCCGGCAAAGATGGATGCAAGTCTGGCCGTGGCGCTTCTGGCGCTGGTCGGCGCAGTATCATTAGTGTTCAGGAAGCCGGTTTTCGCGATCATGTTGCAGGCGCCCTTCCTGCTGACGCTAGCGGCGTCTGCCGTCAATCGGTATCCGTTCAGCGGGCGCTTGATCTTGTTTTTGATGCCGATGCTGTTCTTGCTGATTGCCGAAGGGATGCGCGCGATTAGCGCAAGGCTGTCGATGCTGCATGCGCGGCTGGGGTTGCTTTTTTATGCGGCGGCGGTTGGATACGTGTTGTTTCGCCCGCTGGATATCGTCTGGACAGAACTTAAAAATCCCTCGATGGGGGAACATATCAAGCCGCTTCTTGCCACATTAAGCGAACAGAAACACCCGGACGATATTGTATACATTTATTACGGCGCACGATTTGCTTTTAAATTTTACCAAACAAAGTATGGTCTGGAAGGATGCGCGTATGTTCACGGCGCAGCATCGAGGGAGAATCCGGAGAAGTATATAGAGGACGTCGAGCAGTTAAGGGGCAATCGGCGCGTCTGGTTTGTTTTTTCGCACAATTGCGACTGGTGCGTCGTCAATGAAGAGGAATTCATTTTAGAGCACCTCGACCGGATCGGCATAAAAGTGGCCGAGTATAAATCCGGCGCCGCTTCCATGTATCTGTATGACCTGAATCGTCATCAGCAGGACGCGTCGTCAGAAGAGTCGGACATCGAGTAGCGATGATGATCAACGAGTTACGGGCCCAAACGGCGCGTTAGTGGGCATAAATGATGGGGGGGGCGTGCTGTAATCATGCGAAACGGCGAATGCGCAGGGTCCCGACGCAATTGAATCGACAGCGGCGCACGCTCGGGCTACATGGCGAATGATCAATTGGCCGTCATGCGCAAAGACAACGTAGACCTCATTTGCAATATCGCGGAACTGGCGGGGCTTTTTAAGCGAAGCTCCAGCCTGGAGGATTTTCTCCAGACGGTGGTCAGCATCGTCGCGTTTCACATGCGGTCCGCGGTATGCTCGGTCTATCTCTATGACGAGGACTCGCGCGAGCTGGTTCTCACGGCCACGCAGGGACTGAGCCCGAACTCGATCGGGCAGGTGCGCCTGAAGATCGGCGAGGGATTGACGGGCCTGGCGCTTAAGGAGCTGCGGCCGATCCGCGAGGGCCGCGGATCGCGCAACCCGAATTTCAAACTGATTCCCGGCATTCGCGAGGAGCAGTATCAGGCGTTTCTCGCCGTGCCGATCGTACGCGGGCTCGACCGTGTCGGTGTGCTGGTGCTGCAGGACCCGGTGGAGAATTATTTCGACGAAAACGACACCAAGGCGCTGCAGGCGATCGCGGCGCAACTCGCGGCGACGATCGAAAACGCGAAGCTGCTCATCACGCTGCATCAGATGGAGGGAAAGCAAGCGTTGGGCGCGCCTGCGCCCGCGCACACGGAGTCGCCGGAATCGAAGTTTATCCGCGGGACGCCGGCGTCCGCGGGCATCGCGATCGGCAAGGTGACGGTGTTCGGCGCGGAGCGCGATCATTTCGAAGTGGTTTCGACGGACGCGTCGCGCGCGTGGACGATTTCGGATTTCCACCGGTCGCTGGCGAAAACCGAGCAGCAATTGGAAGCGCTGCAATTGCAGATGGAGGAGCGGCTGGCGGATGTTGCGTCGATGATTTTCAGCGCGCACCTGCTGATCGTGAAAGACGAGAAATTTTCGGGCGCGATGCTGGCGCAGATGAACGGCGGCACGCCGGTTGAAGAGGCGATCGCGTCGGTAGTCAACCAATACATCCATCTGTTCGGGAGCAGTTCGAATCCGCGCCTGCGCGAGAAGGTGCAGGATGTGAAGGATATCGGGCGCCGCCTCGTGAAAAATCTGCAACCGGGCGAGGAGACGGCCGGCGATTACCGGGGCCGTGTCATCGTGGCGGGCGAATTGATGCCATCCGATATCCTGAAACTCGCGGCGCAAAAGGCGGAGGGGCTGGTGCTGGTCAGCGGCGGCGTCACGTCGCATGTCGCCATCCTCGCGCGCTCGCTGCAACTGCCGATGGTGATCGCGGAGGATCGCGCGCTGTTCAACCTGCGGCCGGACGCGCTGATCGCGCTCGATGGCGAGCAGGGGAATCTCTACACGAATCCGTCCCCCGATGTGCTGCGGTCGCTCCGCGAGCTGGCGGACAACCGCCGCGCGGTGGAGCGCGAGGAGCAATTGGTCGGCGATCGTACCGAGACGCGGGACGGGGTTCGCGTGAGATTGCTCTGTAACATCAATATGCTGAGCGAGATTCCGGCTGCGCGCCGGCTGAAGGCGGAGGGGGTGGGCCTGTATCGCAGCGAGTTCCCGTTTATCGTGCGGAGCGACTTCCCGTCCGAGGAGGAGCAATTTCGCGTGTACCGCAAGTTGATCGACGGGATGGCCGGCCGGCCGGTTGTGTTTCGGACGCTCGATATCGGCGGCGACAAGATGCTGTCCTACTTCCCGCGCGCGAACGAAAGCAATCCGTTCCTCGGGCTGCGCGCGATTCGTTTCTCGCTGCGGCACCGCGACATTTTCGCGCGCCAACTCCGGGCGCTGTTGAGGGCGGGCCACGACACGGAGTTGCAGATCATGTTTCCGCTGGTCTCGTCGGTGGAGGATCTGGCCGATGCGCGCGCGGTGGTGCAGTCGTGCATCCAGGAGCTGGCGGCCGAGGGCGTCCCGCACAACGAGCGCCCTCGGCTCGGCGCGATGATCGAGTTGCCGTCGGCGGTGGAGATCGCGGAGGAACTCGCGCAAGAGGCGGACTTTCTTTCGATCGGCGGCAACGACCTCGTGCAGTACATGCTGGCGGTGGATCGCACGAACGAGCACATCTCCGATTTATATGTGGCCTATCACCCGGCGGTCCTGCGCGCGTTGAACCGGGTCGCGGTTGCGGCCAGGCGGCATGACAAGCCCTTGTCGTTTTGCGGCGAGATGGCGGCGGACCCGAAGCTGATCCCGTTCCTCATCGGCATCGGAATCCGCGCGCTGAGTGTTGAGGCGCGCCAGATTCCGCGGGTGCATCAGACCGTGATCGGCTTGAGCGCGGAAGAGGCGAGCGAGAATGCGCGCCGGATTCTGGAGCTCGGCCGTGTGCGCGACGTCGCGAAGGCCCTGGAGATTGCCTGATGCTGCGCCGAATCGTTCTGGCAGTGTGTCTCGCGGCGTTTTGCGCGGAGGCGACGTTGGCGCAGAGCCGGGCGCGCCGGAAACGCGAGGGCTGGACGCGGCGGGTGCAGGCGGGCGCGTACGTGACGGAGGGCAACCGCGACTCGACCCAGACGCGCGTGCAGATCAGCGCGAAAGGGCGCGGGGAAGAGTGGGAGAGCGAGTTCAAGCTGCGCGGCGAGGTCGGGCAGCTCAACGGATCGCGCAACCGCGAGCGAGTCGCCGCGGAATTCATGCATCGCACCGATTGGTCGCCGCGCGCGTATCTCGCCTATCGATTCGAGTTCCTGTACGACGGCCTTGCGGAGTTGGACTATCGGTTTGTGGCGAGTCCCTCGTTCGGCTGGTACGCCTTGCGCGAGGAGCGGCAGGAGCTGCGCCTCGAGGCCGGACCGGCGGGGGTGTTCGAGCGGAAGGCGGGCGAGCAGGAGGCCTACCCCGCGCTGCGCCTCGCGCAATACTACGAGGCCCGGGTGACGAGCGTATCGCGTCTGTTGCAGGGGTTCGAATATCTGCCGGAGATCCGCACGGGTTCGGGGGCGTATCTCGCGAAGGCGTTCGTCGAGTTGCGCGCCGACCTCGACGCCCAGCTCGCCCTGCATGTGAGGCTTGAGGGCGACTACGACAACCGGCCCGCCGAGGGCAAGGAAAAGCAAGACACCACGTTCAGCGCGTCGATCAGCTACGCCTTTTGATCGATGAACCTTCTTCGCCTTCTCCGGTTATTCGGGTGCGCCGCGCTTGCGGCGATCAGCGCGGCGCGTGCGGATGTGTCGTACGCCGTGCGAGACCTCGGAACGTTGGGCGGCGCGTCCAGCCGCGCGCACGCCGTCAACGATGAGGGGTGGGTCGTCGGGGAGGCCGAGACGCGCGACGGAACCATGCGCGCATTTTTGTGGACGCCGGAGGCGGGGATGCAGGACCTCGGAACACTGGGCGGCGCGTCCAGCCGCGCCTTTGCAATTAACGCGCGGGGCGAGGCGGCCGGCGAGGCGGAGGACGAGGAGGGGCGGCTGCGCCCGTTTCGCTGGAGCGCCGACCATGGGATGGAGGCGCTGCCGCTGCCCGCGGAGATGCGGGAGGGGGTTGTGTATGCGCTAAATAATTTCGGCGTGCTCGCCGGCGGCGGCGACGGGCCCGGCGGCCCGCGCGCGCTGGTGTGGAGCGTGGACGGTGTTCGCGTGCCGTCTGCGCTCGAACAATTCCACGGCAGCGTCGCGCATGCGGTGAACGATATGGGTGCTATTGCGGGCCGGGTGGATGTGCTGGGATCGCCGGAGCCCGTCAGCCGCGCGTTTGTACTCGATGCGAACGGCGACTGGCGCGGGGCGAAGATCGAGGCGGACCTCAGCGCGGGCAGCGCCGCGCTTGCGCTGAACGCGCGCGGCGACGCCGCCGGCTACCGGGCGAACGGCCGCGCACTGCAGGCGGCGTGGTTGCCGTCCGCGCCGGGCGAAGCGCCGCGCGGCCTCGACACGCTGGATAATGTGTACAGCGTGGCCTACGGGATCAATAACGCCGGCGAGGTCGTCGGACTGTTCGCGAGCAGCCACGAAGACGACGACCGCGCCTTCGTTTGGCGCGACGGCGCGATGCTCGACCTGAACGATTGGATCGAAACCGCCGAGCCGTGGCAGGTGGTCGAGGCGCGCGGCATCAACAATCGCGGACAGATTGTGGGTTACGGCCTGCTGCATGAGCGCGAGCGCGCGGTCCTGCTCACGCCGAACCCGAAGCCGAGCGCCGCCCGACCCGCAATCCGGTTGACGGCCCCGGCCCCCGGGATGGTGCTGCGGGAGGGCCAAGAGCTGGTGCTGGAAGCGGCGATTAATCCTCCGGACGCGCGCGGGCGGCGCGTGGTGTATTACGCGAACGGCGTTGTCATCGGCAGCAGCACGACTGCGCCGCATCGGCTCGTGTGGTCGAATCCCTCGGCGGGCGTCCACCATCTGGTGGCCGTGTGGATCGGCGAAGACGGGCGCATGCGCCGGTCCGCGCGCGTCGCGGTGGCGGTCGCTTTGGATTCCGAACCGCCGTTCGACGCCGCGCCGTAAGGTCGGGCCCGATCCGGCGAATCATGATTACGCACAGTTGTGCGAACGCGGACCCCCGCGGACGTGTCGAAACGCGTGGGAGGCGGGTGCGCCATGATGGATTCGGATAAAACGATCAAAATTTATCTGCGGGAAATCGGTCAGACGCCGCTGCTGACCCCGCAGCAGGAAATCGAATTGGCGGCCCGCATCAAGAAGGGCGACCAGGAGGCCAAGAGCTTGATGATTCGGGCGAATCTCCGCCTTGTGGTGAAGATTGCGCACGATTACGCGCGCTACGGGTTGCCGCTGCTCGACTTGATTTCCGAGGGCAACATCGGACTGATGAAGGCCGTCGAGCGCTTTGACCCGAAGAAAGGCGGCAAGTTGAGCACCTACGCCGCGTGGTGGATCAAGCAGGCCATCAAGCGGGCGCTGGCGAACCAGAGCAAGACGATACGGCTCCCCGCGCATCTGGTGGACAAGATCGCGCGGATGCGCCGCGTGGAGCATCAGCTCACGGAAAAATACGGCCGCGAGCCGACGAGCGAGGAGCTAGCCGTCGAACTCGGGGTCGAACCCTCCGTCGTCCGCCACTGGCAAACGGTCTCGCTCAAGCCGGCGTCGCTGGACGCGCCGCTCGGCGGCGATTCCGATAACACCGAGTTTGGAGAGCTGATCGGAGACGAGCGGGCGCGGAGCCCGTATGACGAAATCAATGATCGCCAGCTCAAGGACGAGGTCGAGGGCCTCTTGGATCGACTCGACCGGCGCGAGCGGGATATTCTAAAGTACCGGTACGGCTTGCGGGGCGCCCGCGTGGAGACGCTCGAAACCGTGGGCCGGCGGTTTCGGATCACGCGCGAGCGCGTGCGGCAGATTCAAAATGCCGCCGTCGGCAAGCTGCGTCAGATGATGGACGAAAATGATCGCGTGAATGAACTGGAAGGCGCGGGTGTATGACTGCTAATGCCATCAAGGCGGCGATTCGGGACATCCCGGACTTTCCGAAGCCCGGCATAGTTTTTAAAGACATCACTCCGATTCTGCGCAATCCGGTGCTATTCCGCGCCGCCGTTCAGCTCTTTGCCGATCGCCACCGCGGTCGCGCGATCCATCGCATTGCGGCGATCGAATCCCGCGGCTTTCTGTTTGGCGCCGCGTTGGCTTTGGCGTTGGGCGTCGGCCTGGTCCCCATTCGGAAAAAGGGAAAACTGCCCTACCGCACCGTCGAGGAAACCTACGATTTGGAATATGGAACCGCGACGATCGAGGCGCACGAAGATGCGTTCGAGGCGGGCGAATCCGTGCTCCTGATCGACGACCTGCTCGCGACGGGCGGTACCGCCCGCGCGGCGGCGTCCCTCATCGAGCGCCTGGGCGCGCGCGTGCTGGAAATCGATTTCCTGATCGAATTGACCTTTCTCGACGGCCGTTCCCGCCTCTCGCCGCACCCCATTTTTGCGCCGATATCGTTTTAATCCGACGCCCCAGACGGCGCGAAAAGGGCCTGATTTTCTATTACGGCGCTTGGCATCCAAGGGTACAGTCGATAGTCTGTCGGCGCGCGGTAAGCGTTTGGTGATGGGGGAATGAAAACGAGACCGCATCCGGGTGAGACGTCGATCATCGACATCCGACCCAGCGTCGCCGTGATCGGCGCGGGCATGGCCGGCGTCACGGCGGCGCGCCTGCTGTCGGAGCGCGGATATCCGGTGCGGATTTTCGACAAAGGGCGCGGCATCGGCGGGCGCATGTCCACGCGGCGCGAGGGCGATTGCGCGTTCGATCACGGGTGCCAATTCTTTACCGTTCGGGACGATCGGTTTCGAAGTTACGTCGAGGCCTGGCAGGATGCCGGACTGGTGAGCCCGTGGCGGCACCGCATTGCCAACTGCGATCGGGGCGACATTACGGTGTTGAGGGATGACACCGTGCGGTACGTCGGTGTGCCCGGCATGAACGCGATGATCAAGGGCATGGCGGAGGGTCTGTCGATTCAGCTTGCGACGCGGATCGTGGAGATCAATGAAACGGACGAAGGCTGGCGTCTTGTCGCCGACAGCGGACCCGTGGACGACGCGTTCGACATGGTCATCGTGACCGCGCCCGCCGAGCAGTCGTCCGATTTGCTTAAAGCCGCGCCCGCGCTTCAGGCGAAAGCTGCTTCCGTCCGCATGCAGCCCTGTTGGGCGGTGATGGCGATGTTTGAGTTCGAACTCGACGCGCCGTTCGAGGCCGCGTTTGTTCGAAACAGCCCGCTCGTTTGGGTCGCGAACGGCGGCAGTAAACCGGGACGCGCGGCGCATGAAGCCTGGGTCCTGCACGCATCGCCGGCCTGGTCGCGCGCGCATTTGGATGACAAGCCGGACGCGGTGATCGCGCAGTTGCTGCGCGCGTTCTACGAAGCGCTCGGCATCAAGGATGTTGACCCCAGCGTGACGCTTGCGCACCGCTGGCGCTATGCCGCGCCGGAAAATGCGCTGGATTGCGGCTTCTTGTGGGACGCCGAACTGAATATCGGCGCCGCCGGCGACTGGTGTTTGAACGCGCGCGTCGAGAACGCGTTTTTGAGCGGGTTTCTCCTCGCGGATCACATCCACGCCAGCCGGCCCCGCGCGATGTTGTAGCTGCGGCGCGGCGGTTCAGGCGCGCCGCCGCCAGCGGGTCGCCTCTGTGAGGATCAGCTCATATTTGCGGGCGTGTTCCGGAATCAAGAGGGCGAGGTCCTCGCGCGATTCCAACTCGAAATTCGGGCCGAGCAACGTTTTTAACCCGTCGAGCGTATGCACCGGCCCCGAAGCGCCCTGATAGCCTCCAATCCAATTCTCGCGCGGCGTGTATATGTGCCGCCATGTCGCGGGTGTGGTGAGCAGGAGTCGGCCGCCGGGTTTCACCAGCGCGGGCAACCGCGCCAAAAAGCGGCGCGGCTCGCGCAGCCGGCAGATCAGATTGGCGGCGAGCACGTAATCGAATGTGCCGAGATCTTCCCGGAGGCGCTCGGCATCGCCGACCTCGAAGTGCGCGCGGGCGGGATCGATGCCCGGCGGCCTGCGCGCGGTGTACGTCGTGACCAGCTCGCCTTCGAAGGGTGTTGAATAATCGATGGCTTCACCGTTTCGCAGCGTCTCGGCTGCGCGGATAAACGACGCTGAATAATCGATTCCGATCGCCTCTCCGCAAACGCGCGCCAATTCGAATGTGGATCGACCCACCGCGCAGCCGACATCCAGCGCGCGCAGCGGGGAGCGCCCATCAGCGCCCGCGGGCGCCGCCGATGTGCCCAGCAGCATATGAGCGCAGCGGACGGGAAAATCCAGCGCGCAGGCAAAGGGCGAGGAAGGAGAAACTAATCCGCGCCCTTCGCCGTAGTGGAGCCAGAGATACTGCGCGAGCGCGCTGTCCGACTCGTAGTACGTTGTCACGAATGCGCCCGGACAGCATCCAACAAGGCGCGCGTGTACGCGCTGGGCTGGTAGTCCTTTGCGACGACGATCGTTTCGCCGTGGCGGTGCAGACGGATCTCGCAGTTTGTGATTTCAGGCGTTTTGTGCGGCGCGAACAGGATATCGTCGTGCGTGGCGTGGCTCGATTCGCTGAACTTGTCCGGCGTGAGATGGCCGCCCAGATGATCGCTGCGGCCGGTGGCGACATGGAAGGTGCCGAGCACCTTCTCGTCTTGAATATCGCGTCCGGACCAGGGCAGTTCCTGCGTGCCGAGCCCCAATTCGCCCAATTCGCCGGTGACCGGATCCGCCGCGAGTTTTGCGTTGTGCCGCGCGATCGTGTCCGGGTTGCCTTTGAGCAAATCCGCTCGAACGATCCTCCCGCCGGACACGGTCATCAGCCCGATGGTGCCGTCCTCTTCATATTTGAGCGGGAAAGATCCTTCGCCGCCGGTCGGAACCCAATAGACCTCGCCTGCCGGCAGGTTGGCGACGTCCGGATGCTTGCCGCGACAGAGCCCGTGGCTTTTCTGGGCCTCCTGCCCGTTGAGGTCCAGCCGCAGCGTATAGACATTGCCCATCACGGTAAAATCGAGCTCAGCCCAGTCGGCGCCGGTCATCCCAGCGCGCAGCGCTTCGGCTTCGCGGCTGACTTCGTCATAATCCACCGCAAGGCCCGTGCGCAGAATGATGTCATTCATGCCGTGCATGGTCGCGCCGCGGAACCCGTACTGTTTGGCGAATGCGGTCAACGGCGCCGTTGCGGAATAGGTGGTGATGGCGAGAATGATATCGTACTTCGGATAGACCTCTTGCTGCAGGCTGATGGTGTAGCCGGCCGCGTCGACGGCCGCATCGGGCAGGTCGAGATTGCTGCCGCCGGTGATTTTGTAGGCATACATCTCGCCGCCGGTCAGGCCGAGCACGCCGGACAGCAGCCCCTTGTGAAATACTTCGTAGGCATGGCGCTGAATGGTGTAATCGGCGTTTTGGAGGAAGCGATACGCCTCCATGTCGCGGGGATCGTCGAGATCGATCAGAATGGCCACCCGCTCGCCGCCTTCCGGCGAGAATACGGTCTTCAACAGGCGGGCGAGATCGAAGGGCGGGAACGTGCGCTGGTACATGATATATCCTCCCAAATGGTTACTCTAGAATCGCACGAAGGGCGCGCGCATTACAGATGATTTGATGCGTCTGCGCGCGGCGGGCTTTCGCGTTGTCGGAGAAGCCGGGGCATGCGTATATTGATACACGGAGAAAAGCGAAATGAATTTCGATCTGAACGGGTTGTTGGGGGACTGGCCGTATGACCCCGCGTCGATCACCGCGCGCTGGATTGTCGGGCGCGACGGGACGCGCAAGATCCAAATGCGGCTCGATCTCGGCGTTTTGCAGATGGAACCGACCGGCCGGCCCGACGGCGCGCGCCCGCACGGGCACGACACGCTGCTCGCCTATTACCTCGCGCGCGAAGAGGCCGAAGGCGCGCACGCCGCCGGCTTCGAGCTCGACGCCGCCGCATGCGGCGAATTGCAGCAGGAAGCCGCGCAATTCTACTATCGGTACATCTCCCTCTATGCGTTGCGCGATCTCGAAGGCGTCGTCGCCGACACGGACCACACGCTCGGCATTCTCGAACTCGTGTCGCGGCACGTGGAAGACGACGAACTCGCGTGGCAGTTTCTACAGTTCTATCCCTATATCCGCATGATGAACACCCGCGCGCTCGCCGAAATGGCCGCCGAGAACCACGCCTACGACGACGCGATCGCCGCGCTGGAAGAGGGGATCGCCGATATCCGCTCGTTCTGGCGCGATCAGGGCGACGAGGAGGACGAGGAGGAATCGCGCGAGATCGAATTGCTCACCGATCTGCTCGGCGACCTGCGCGGCTCGCGGCCCCGCTCGGAGGTCGATCGGCTGCAGGACGAACTGTCCCGCGCGATCGCCGCCGAAAACTACGAACGCGCCGCGCGCCTGCGCGACGCGTTGAAACTGCTGCGGAAAACCTGACCGGAGCCGTCATGCCCGAAACGCGCGGCGAACGGGAGGCTCGCATCACCGAGGCCTTCGTCAAATTCGAGCGCGACTACATGGGGCGCGGGCCGACCGGCGCGCGCACGTATCTCATCGACGACATGGTGCTGGTGCGCCTCCAGGGCGTCATTACCCGCGCCGAACAGCACCTCGCCTCGGCGGACGCCACGGGGCGCGGGCGCGACCTCATCAAGCAAACCCGCATCGAGCTGCTCGAAAAGGCCCGTCCGCAACTGACCGCGCTCATCGAGGAGTTGACCGGCCAACGCATCCGCAGCCTGCACACCGACATCAGCGTCAAGACCGGCGAGCGCATCATCCTGCTGACGCTCGAACCGCGCGTCTGATTTTTTCGGATTCCGTTGACACGGCTTCGCGGAATCGTATGGTATGCGCGTTTGCCGGGAATTTGCACCGCGCAGCGCGAGGCCGATGCCGGGCGAACACCATAACCGTTTCAAGTTCCGGCCGAGCCCAGTGGAGCGGCCGGGAGGTGAGGCCGGATTCACAGTCATGTGGATTCGGCCTTTTTGTTTGGCAGCAACCGACATCACAGGAGAACGACGATGGCAAAGATGGATCTGGGTTTCGAAGCGCCGCCGGAGGTGAAGGACATCCTCGCGGCGTGTCCGTCCTACACCGTTGCGCGGAACCAGCAGGAATTGACCGAGCTGGCGGTGCGCGACGCGGTCAACGGGGTGCACGAAGTCGCCTATGACGTGCCCGGCAAGGGGCGCGTGGTGGAAGTGAACGTGTGCCGCGTGAAGAACGGCATCTCGGCAAACTACGTCGAGCCGTACATGCGGCGGCGCGATCCGGACTGCATGGTGATTGCGGACGAGCGCCCGACGGACAAGCCGCGATTTCGCGAGGAGTTTGGGTCCACCTTCGAAAGCTTGCGCGAGGAAACGTTTGCGTGGCTCAAGACGCAGGAACTCGCGCTATTCCCGTTTCACGCGGGCGGACCCAATATCGGCGCCGATGCCTTGGTCGTCGGACCTGCGAACGCGGGCTTCTTCGCGCTCGGCCTTGCATTGTTGCAGGGCATCCTCGAAACCGAAAAAGTGCCGGAGGGGTTCAATCCGCGCGCGATCATCTATGTCGCGCCGCCGTTCCGCCACACGCATTTCAAAGGCAAGCAAATGGTGGTGCACAACCGCCGCAGCCGGATCCATGAGCTGTTCAGCTATAACCTCTATCCCGGTCCGAGCGCGAAGAAAGGCATCTACGGCGTGCTGCTGACCCTGGGTGAGAAGGAAAACTGGGTCACCGCGCACTGCTCGACCGTGCAGGTCATCACCCCGTACGAAAACAAAATCACGATCATGCACGAAGGCGCCAGCGGCGGCGGCAAGAGCGAGATGCTCGAGCAGGTGCACCGCGAACGCGACGGATCGCTGCTGCTCGGACGGCACACGCAGACCGGCGAGAAGCGCACCATCGTGATGCCGCGCAACTGCGACCTGCGGCCCGTCACCGACGACATGGCCCTCTGCCATCCGTCGCTCGCAAAGAACGACGGCCGCCTCGCGCTGATGGATGCCGAGCAGGGCTGGTTCGTGCGCGTCAACCACATCACCCGATATGGCGTGGATCCGCACCTCGAGGAGCTGACCATTCATCCGAAAGAGCCGCTCCTCTTCCTGAACATCGACGCGAAGCCCGGCAGCACCGCGCTGATCTGGGAGCACATCGAGGACGAGCCCGGCAAGCCCTGCCCCAATCCGCGCGTGGTGATCCCGCGGAAGATTGTGCCCGGTGTGTACAACGGCGCGGTCAATGTGGACATCCGCAGTTTCGGCGTGCGCTGTCCGCCGTGCACGGCGGAAAATCCCAGCTACGGGATCATCGGACTCTTCCACACGCTGCCGCCCGCGCTGGCGTGGCTCTGGCGCCTGGTCGCCCCGCGCGGCCACGCGAATCCGAGCATCGTCGCGACCGAGGGCATGAGCTCCGAGGGCGTCGGCTCCTACTGGCCGTTTGCCACGGGCCGGATGGTGGACCAGGCGAACCTGCTGTTGCAGCAGATCGTGGACACGCCGAAAATGAAGTACATTCTCTGCCCCAACCAACACATCGGCGCATGGAAAACCGGCTTCATGCCGCAGTGGATCGCGCGCGAATATCTCGCCCGCCGCGGCGGCGCGCGATTCGCGCGGAGCCAGGTCAAGCCCGCGCGGTGCGCGCTGCTCGGCTATACGATGAACAGCGTGGTCATCGAGGGCCAGACCATCCCTTCGATCTTCCTGGAGGTGGATCGGCAGAAAGAGGTCGGCCCCGACGCCTATGACAAGGGCGCGCTGCAGCTCACCCACTTCTTCCACCAGCAGCTCGAGCAATTCCGCGACCCGGATTTGAATCCGCTCGGCGCGAAGATTATCGAGTGCTGTCTCGACGGCGGCCGTGTGGAGGATTACGCCCAGCTCATTCCGCATCCGATGTTGGAAGAAGAAGATTGATGACCCGCGCGGAGCGCGCACAGATTGTCGCACGGCGCCTCGACGAACGGTTTCCCGACGTCGAGCCGCCGTTGGTCCACCGCGATCCGTTCACGCTGCTGGTCGCGGTGATGTTGTCCGCGCAATGCACCGACAAGCGCGTGAACGAGGTGGCGCCGCGCCTGTTTGCCGTGGCGGACACGCCGGCGAAAATCGCGGCGCTCCCTGTGCGCGTCATTGCGCGGATCATTCGGCCCTGCGGGCTGGCGCCCGCGAAGTCGAAGGCGATTCGCGAGACGGCGAAGGTGGTGGTGGAAAAACACGGCGGGCAGGTGCCGCGCACGTTTGAAGAGCTGGAGGCCCTGCCCGGCGTCGGCCACAAGACGGCGTCCGTGGTCATGAGTCAGGCCTTTGGCGCGCCGGCATTTCCGGTGGATACGCACATTCACCGGCTGGCGAAGCGCTGGAAACTCACGCGCGGCCGCACGGTGGTTGAGACCGAGCGCGATTTGAAGAAGCTGTTTCCGCCGAACGAGTGGCACAAGCGGCATTTGCAAATCATTTTCTATGGCCGCGCCTTTTGCACCGCGCGCGGGTGTGATGGGCGGACGTGTCCCCTGTGCGCGGAATTGCGCGCGCGGGCGAGGGTGGGGGGCGGAAAACGGAAATCCTTTCCTCCGGAGGGGCGGGCGAGGATGAATGAATACCGCCGCCGCGTTTTAGCATCGCAGCAAATGCCGGGTGCGGATATATAAACGTGCGTGTCTGAACCCGCCCAGGAAGCTGCCCCAATTGACCTGACCCATCTCGGGTTCAACAACTACTTCGCCGACGCCGCTGCCGCACTCTCCCTGCCGGGCGAACCCGCGCGCGTGGTGCGGGACGGCCGCGATCTGTGGCACATCGTCAGCGCGCGGGGCGAATTCGTCGCCGCGCTCTCCGGAAAATTCCGGCGCGCCGCGCGCACGCGCGATGCGCAGCCGACCGTGGGCGACTGGGTGCTCGCCGAAACCAAGGGACCGCAAGACCGCGCGTTGATCCATGCCCTGCTGCCGCGCCGCACCGCGATCACCCGCAAGGCGGCCGGGGAGGAGGTCGAGACGCAGGTCGTCGCCGCGAATGTGGATCTCGTCTTCATCGTCAGCGCGCTCGACGGCGGGCGCAATTTCAATCCGCGCCGCATCGAACGCTACCTCGCGCTCGCGCACGAGAGCGGCGCGAAACCTGCGTTCATCCTGAACAAAGTCGATTTGTGCGACGATCCCGCGTCATTTGTCGAATCCGCGCGCGCACTCGCGCCGGACGTTCCGCTCTGCGTGACGTGCGCGCTGACAGGGCGCGGACTCGACAGCGTGCGCGCGTTGCTCGCGCCCGGCCGCACCTGCGCATTGGTCGGCTCGTCGGGCGTGGGCAAGTCGGCGCTTGTGAATCGCCTGCTCGGCGACGAAGTCAAGGAAACCGGCGAGGTGCGCGAACGCGATCGGCGCGGGCGGCATACGACGTCCTATCGCGAGCTGCTCCGCCTGCCGGGCGGCGCGCTCGTGATCGACACGCCCGGTCTGCGCGAAATCCAACTGTGGGGCGAGGAGGAACAGCTCCACGAGGTGTTTCCGGATATCGAGGCGCTTGCCGCGCTGTGCCGCTTCAAGGATTGCCGACACGAATCCGAACCCGGCT
Organism: uncultured bacterium; assembly: GCA_937958885.1. Taxonomy (GTDB): domain Bacteria; phylum Verrucomicrobiota; class Kiritimatiellia; order CAIVKH01; family CAIVKH01; genus JAMLJG01. The sequence goes on from CALGMT010000010.1 coordinate 19,220, forward strand.
GCGCCGTGCGCGCGGCCGTCGAGGCCGGAACGCTCTCTGCGAGCCGGCTCGCGAGTTACCTTCAACTGCGCGCGGAACTCGAAGAGCTGGCCGCACGGCGCAAACTGCATCAGCGCCGCGTCGAACACCGGCATCGGCGTGTGCTCCAACACGGCGTCGATCGCCGCGCCGCGCCTAAGAAAGGAAGACTCGAATGAACCGAATCGCCCATGTCGCGCTCGCGCTGCTCGCATGCGCCGCGCCGCTGCTCGGCGAGGAGGCGGACGAGGCGCCGGAAACCGTGGCGGGCGCGGAAACGCCCGTCCCCGCCGCGCCGGCGCAATCCCGCGGCGCGCGGACGAACGCGCCGCCGCCTGCGTTGGTCGGCATCGCGTTGACGGCGGCGACCGGCGCGTGGATATTGTCGGGCGTGGATTGGACGAGCGACGATGCGGACGCCTCTGCCGGCGTGCTCGCCGCGCCGAGCCTCGCCGCGCCCGCCGCGGATGCCGAGATCGCGCCGGGTCCGGTCGTTTTTCGGTGGAAGGCCGTAAAGGGCGCGGAGAGCTACCTGCTCGATGTCGATGTCTGCGCCGAGCCGGGGGTCTGTTCCGATTTCCGGCTCGAACGCGTGTTCGGGCTGTCGTTCGCCGTCGAGTGGCCCGCCGACGCGCCGGCCGGACGATGGCGCGTGCGCGCGGTGGATGCCGACAATCTCGCCGGACGCTGGAGCGAATTCCGCTCCTTCACGCGCGGGCCGGCGGCGGAGTGATCCGCCGCGCGAATTCCGTGCTTTTTTTACAGAGCATGGAAGCGTAAAACATATTTTTTACAGAGCATGGAAGTTTGAAATCGAGAAGCACGAGGCATACCGCATGTTGCAGGGCGCTTATACCGCGATTGTCACTCCGTTCACGCGCAGCGGCGAGGTGGATGTTGAACGCTTCAAGGACCTGATCGAGTTTCAGATCGAGGGCGGCATCGACGGACTGGTGCCGGTCGGTACGACGGGCGAGTCGCCGACGCTCGATTATGTGGAACACGAAAAGGTGATCGAGTGCGCGATCGAGACCGCGCGCAAGCGCGTGAAAATCATCGCGGGCACCGGCGCGAATTCGACTGCGGAGGCGCTCGAACTCACGAAACATGCGCGCGACGCGGGCGCCGACGCGACGCTGCAGGTGACGCCGTATTACAACAAACCCAACGCGCTCGGGCTGGTGCGCCATTTTTCCGCGGTCGCCGATCTCGGGCTGCCGGTGGTCCTGTACAACGTGCCGGGCCGGACGGGGAAGGAAATCCCGATCGATGTGGCGATCGAGTTGAGCAAGCACCCGAAAGTGGTCGCGATCAAGGAGGCGGCGGGCAGTGTCGATCGCGTGAGCCAACTGGTGACGCGCTGCGATTTGGAGGTGTTGTCCGGCGACGATTCGCTGACCTTGCCGATGATGGCGGTCGGCGCCGTCGGCGTGATCAGCGTCGCGTCGAACATCATTCCGCGCGCGGTGGCGGACCTGGTGCATCATGCGCTTGCGGGCCGATGGGCGGAAGCGCGGGCGCTGCATCTGAAATACTATCAACTGTTCGCGGATCTCTTCATCGACACGAATCCGATTCCGGTCAAGACCGCCCTCGCATTGATGGGCCGGATCGAAGACGCCTATCGGCTTCCGCTCTGCGAAATGAGCGAGGGCTTGAAGAAGCGCCTCGAGGCGACGTTGCGGGCGGCGAATGTCCTGTGAAATCGGTGCGGTGGCGCTCGTCCGAGATGCCGCAGGGTTCGGGGTGAACACATGACGAAAATCATCATAATCGGCGCGGCCGGCAGGATGGGGCAGACGCTGATCCGCTGCCTGGATGCGGGCGCGGTGCCGGGGTTGGAGCTCGCGGGGGCGGTGGAGTTGTGGGATTCGCCCATGCTGGGGAAGCCGGCGGGGAACAGCGGCGTGATGGTGACGTCCGATCTCGCGGCCGTCGCGCCGAAGGGCGATGTGCTGATCGATTTCAGCGGACACCAGGGCACCGCGGGGAACGCGCCGCGTATTGCGGCATGGGGCAAGGGCTGGGTGATCGGCACGACCGGTATCGGGCCGGAAGGCCGCGCCGCGATCGAGGCGGCGTCAAAAAAGATTCCCATTGTGTGGGCGCCGAACATGAGTCTGGGCGTCAATCTGCTGTTTGCGTTGCTGGAACAGGCGGGGCGCGCGCTGAAGGGCAAGGGCTATGACGTGGAAATCATTGAGCGCCATCACCGCCGCAAGAAGGACGCGCCGAGCGGAACGGCGCTTGGCCTTGGTCAAGCGGTGGCGCGCGGGTTGGAGGTCGATTTGGATGCGGTCGCGGTGCATGGCCGTCATGGCGTGGTGAAGGAAGATCGCAGCGCGGCGGAGATCGGATTTCACGCGGTGCGCGGCGGCGACATCGTGGGCGATCACACGGTGATGTTCGCGGCGGACGGCGAGGTGATCGAGTTGTCGCATCGGGCGACGAGCCGCGACACGTTCGCGGTGGGCGCGCTGCGCGCCGCCGCATGGCTGTCCGGCCGCGCGCCGGGGCTGTATTCGATGCGCGACGTCTTGGGCGTTTGACCGCACATGCACCGACCGATCATTGAGCCGGGTAGCGAAAAGGCGGCGATTTGGGCGCATGTCTTGCCGTTTGGGGCATGGATTGCGCTGATGCATTTTCTGGACCTGCCGCAGTTGCCGGCGGCGTGGGCGTATGCGATCCGCAGTGTGCTCTGTCTGGGGCTACTGGTGTATCTGCGGCCGTGGCGCTGGTATGCGCCGCCCGCGTGGCGGCATTTTCCGCTGGCGGCGTTGGTCGGGGTGGCGGTGTTGGCGGCGTGGGTGGCGCTGGAGCATCCGGCGGCTGCGCGATTGGGGCCGTTGCAGGAGTGGTATCTCAAGTGGGGCGTGCGCCCGTTCGGGGAGGGGCGGGAGGAATTGACGGCCTTCCCGTATGCGCCGGAGGTGTGCGGCTGGCCGGTGACGGCGATGCGGATTCTCGGATCGGGTTTGGCGATCGGGGTGATCGAGGAGTTTTTCTGGCGCGGATTTTTGTACCGCTGGATGTTCGGCGGCGATTTCCGGCTGGTCGATCCGGGGCGTTTTTCGCGCGTACCGTTTTTTGCGATTGCGGCCATTTTTGCGATCGAGCACATGGAGTGGCTCGCGGGCCTCGCCGCAGGTCTGGCGTACGGGTGGTTGTTCATCCGCACGCGCGATATTTGGAGCGTGGCCTTCGCTCACGCGCTCACGAATCTGCTGCTGGGCGTGTATGTTGTCGCGCAGCGCCAATATCAATTTTGGTAGCGCGACCGCTGTCCGTGCGGCGGATGGGTGACGGAAAAACCGCGCGCGGAGAATGAACATGCAAGAGCCGTGCGCGGGCGTGTTGACCTAGGTTTCTTTTTCTTGCGGCGATTCGTCGTCTTTCTTGCGATTCATGCTGGCCCGCATAGCCCATATCATGCCGCCCACCAGCAGCAAGAGGTTAGCCGTGCTCGGTTCCGGGATCGCCACGAAATTATTGTAGTTCGTCGCGACAAGCGAGCCGCCCGGATCGAATTGCACCGTCGCGACGCCGAGGGTCACGCCGAGCGAGTACACCGCCGATGTTCCCCAATACACCATGTTGACAATCGGCCAGTTCGTAAACTCGAAGAAGCGGATGTAAACGTAATTGATGACGGAAGAGTCGTACTGAACCGTCACGCCGAATGTGCCGGGCCCGAAAAGGCTGTCGATTTGCACGATGGCCAGGATGACATCGTCGCCCGTGGTGGAGTCGGCGATGAGATTCGTGACGTTCCACGTATCCATGGGATCGGCCACGTTGTTGCCGCTTCCGATGATCATGACCCACGATCCGTCGGCCAGCGGCGTGACGCCGTCGCCGCCTAAGATCGGGTTCAGCACATAGGCGTCTAAGTCCACAATAGCGGCGCGCGCCACGCCGACGGCCGCCAGGACGAGGCAGAGCGCGGCGCCGAGCCGGCGCCAAATGCATTTTCGAATGGCCTGCATGTTCCCGTATTCGCGCTTGCGAAGAACCCCGATTTTGTCGGGAACCTCCCCACGGTGTTTCAGAATACGCCGATATGCCCTTAAAGTTTATCCCCGGACAAATCCGTGCGGCGGATTCAATTCCCACCAACGGAAGAGAATCCGAAAAACGAAGGCGACGGTCAATTTCTTAAACGTCAGAAATGGGTGAGCGCCGGGATATGCCGCCGTTTTCCAACTTGACCGAATCGGGGTCCAAAGGCACTATTGGAGGGTATTTGTGCGGCCGCTGACGAAGAGTGGGTCACAACCCACTCTTTTTCGTCTAGAGATGGCGTGAACGGCGCCGGAAAGACGAGGCGGGTCTGGAGCGTAACATATGAATAACGAGCTACTTGCGGTTTTGGACTACATGGAGCGCGAACGCGGGATCGATCGGGAAACATTGATCAAGGCGGTCGAAGGCGCGCTCATGACCGCGTCCAAGAAAAGCGTGAGCCCGGCGAAGGATATCCGCATTGAGATCGATCGCAAGACCTGCGACATCAAGGCGCTCGCCCGCGTGCAGGTGGTGGAGCGCGTGCGCGCGCCGCACGACGAAATCGCGCTCGCCAACGCCCAACGCATCAAGCCCGACGCGAAGCTCGGGGACTTTCTGGAGGTCGAGGTCACCCCGCGGAATTTCGGGCGCATTGCGGCCCAGACCGCAAAACAGGCGATCCTCAACCGCATCCGACAGGCGGAGCGGGACAAGGTGTACCTCGAATACAAAGACCGCATCGGCGATATCGTCAGCGGAACCGTGCGCCGATTCGACCGAAGCGACGTGATCCTCGGGTTGGACGGGTTTGCCGAAGCGGTGCTGCCGTCGAAGGAACGCGTGCCGACGGAGGAGTATCAGGTCGGCGACAAGATTCGCGCGCTGATCACGGATGTGACAAGCGACGCCTCCGGCACACGCATCATCCTCTCGCGCAGCAATCCGGATTTTGTGCGCCGGCTGTTTGAACTCGAGGTCTCGGAAATCAACGACAAGACGGTCGAAATGCGCGGCATCGCGCGCGAGCCGGGGTTCCGCACGAAGATCGCGGTGGTCTCGCGCGACGAGAAGGTCGATCCCGTCGGCGCCTGCGTCGGCATGCGCGGGATTCGCGTGAAGAACATTGTCCGCGAGCTTTCGGGCGAGAAGATCGACATCGTGCGCTGGAACGAGGACATCAAGGTGTTCGTGACCAATGCGCTCGCCCCCGCGAAACTGACGAAGGTTTCGGTGGACGAGCAGGCGAGGACGGTCAACGTCATTGTCGCGCCGGACCAACTTTCGCTGGCGATCGGCAAGAAGGGCCAGAACGCGCGGCTCACGGCGAAGTTGACCGGATGGAAGATCGATATTCAGAAAGATGAGTCCGCGATCGGGTTCGAGGAGAAGGTCGCCAACGCGGTCGCCGCGCTGGCCGCGATCGAAGGCATCGGGCCGGCCCGCGCCGAAAAGCTCGTGCACGCGGGGTTCCTTTCGCTCGAGGGCGTTCAGGCCGCCGACGAGGAAGACCTGCTCGCGATCGAGGGCTTTACTGAAGAAGACGCGCGGGCCATCCGCGCCGCGGTCGGCTCCGATACGCCCGGCGCGCCGGCTGATGGGGCACCGACGGAAACGACATGAGAGTATTCGAACTAGCCAAAGAACTCCAACGGCCGACCAAGGACCTGCTGGAAAAGATTCAGGCCCTTAACGCCGGAGAAGTGCGCAACCACATGAGCGTGCTCACCCCCGAACAGGTGACCGTTCTGCGGGTCGCGTTCGCCCCCGCGCAGCAAGCGCCGGCCGCCGAACCCGCGCCGGCGACCGCCGCGCCGGCGACCGCCGCGCCGGTGACCGCCTCCGCGGATACGAAGGTGGTCACGGTGAAACCGGGCGCCCCGATCATTGTCCGCGAGCTGGCGGAGCACATGGGCCTCAAGCCCAATCTGCTGATCGCGGAACTGATGAAGATGAATATCTTCGCGTCGATCAATCAAAAGATCGAACTGAAGGTCGCGCAGCAGATCGCCCAAAAATGGGGCTGGACCGTCGAGCTGGAAAAGAAGGTCGAGGTCAAACCCCCGCCGCCTCCGCCGAAGCCGAAGGTCAAGCCGGTCGAGGAAAAGGTGGACGCGCCGGAAAATGTCGTCACGCGGCCGCCCGTTGTGGTCTTTATGGGCCACGTGGACCACGGCAAGACCTCGCTGCTGGACAAGATTCGCAACAGCCGCGTCGCGGCGGGCGAGGATGGCGGCATCACGCAGCACATCGGCGCCTACACCGTTACGCTCGACGACAAAAAGAAACACCGCATCACGTTTCTCGACACCCCGGGCCACGAAGCCTTCACCGCAATGCGCGCGCGAGGGGCAAACCTGACCGACATCGCCGTGATCGTGATTGACGGCGTGGACGGTGTGATGCCGCAGACCCGCGAGGCGATCCAACATGCGCAGGCCGCAAAGGTCGCCATCATGGTCGCGCTGAACAAAAAGGACCTGCGCGCATTCAATGCCGACCGCGTAAAACAGCAACTGCAAGGCCTCGGCCTCACCCCGGAAGATTGGGGCGGCGATGTGATTTGCTGCCCGGTCAGCGCGCTCACCGGAGACGGCATCCCCGATTTTCTCGACAACATCATCGCCCTGGCGGAAATCCTCGAACTGAAGGCCAACCCGCGCCTGCCCGCGCGCGGGTTCATCGTCGAGGCGCGCATGGAAACCGGCATGGGCCCCACCGCCACGCTGCTGATCCGCGAAGGCACGCTCAAGGTCGGCGATACGATTCTGTGCGGGATGCACTGGGGACGGGTGAAGGCCCTCATCAACGATCGCGGCGAACGCGTGAAACAGGCCGGTCCGTCCGAGGCCGTCAAATGCCTGGGCCTCTCCGGCGTGCCCGACGCGGGCGCAGAGTTCGTCAAAATGGCGGACGAGAAGACAGCCCGCGCCGAAGCCGAGGCGCGCCAATTCGCGAAGCGCGAAGAGGCGCTTGCCGGCATGGCGCCGAAGCGCATGACGCTCGACGATCTGCTCCAGGGCGGAGCGGGGACGGGCAAAAAGACCCTCTCCATCGTGTTGAAGGTGGACACCCAGGGATCCCTCGAAGCGCTGCAATACGCGATCGGCAACATCAAGAGCGAGAAAGTTGACCACCAGATTATCCTCGCCGGCATCGGCAACATCAACGTGAACGATGTCCTGCTCGCGAGCGCATCGAAGGCGATTATCTTGGGATTCCATGTCAGCAAGGAATCGGACGTCTCCGCCGCGGCAAAGCGGGAAGGCGTCGAAATTCGACTTTACAGCATCATCTACGAGCTGCTGGACGATCTGAAGGACCTGATGCAGGGACTGCTCGAACCGATCGTGCGCGAAACGGTGCTCGGCCACGCCCAGGTCAAGCAGCTCTTCGACCTCGGCAAAAAGGGCAAGGTCGCCGGGTGCATCGTCACCGACGGCCGCGTCACCGCGCGCGGGCGCGCGCGCGTCAAGCGCCGGGGCGACGTGCTGTACGAGGGCGCGGTCTCCACCCTGCGCCGCTTCCAAAACGAAGCGGCCGAGGTCCGCGAGGGCCAGGAGTGCGGCATGCGGCTCGATCATTTCGGCGACTTTGAACCGGGCGATATTATCGAGATCTACGAAGTCGAGAAAATCGCCCAGCAACTGTAACCGCGCCGCGCCGGGCATTGGGAGGAACGGCCATGCGTCCGCAGCGATTGACGCGCATCAACCAACTGCTTCGCCAAGAGGTGGCGGAGTACCTGTTTCGACTGGTCAACGAGCCTGGATTCGACCCCGCGCGCGTGACGGTCACGCGGGTGCTCACCAGCGCCGACTTGCGCCACGCGCGCGTGATGGTGTCGGTCCGCGGCACGCCCGAGGAGCAGGAAGAGGCGCTGAACCACATTCGCCGCCACCGCGTCGAGCTCCAAAACCTCATCAACCGCGACATCAAAATGAAGTACACGCCGCAGTTGATCGTCGAGTTGGATGAGTCCATCGCAAAGGGCGACCAGGTGCTCTCGCTCATCGCCGAGATGGAGGCAGAGCATCCCGAATGGGACGAGCCGGAGACGCCGCCCGTTTCCAATCCATGAGGCCGCCCCGCTACAGGCGCGCCCCCCTGCGCGCGTCGGACGAAGTCGACGGCTTGCTCCTCGTGGACAAACCTGCCGGCCCGACCTCGCACGACATCGTGGACGCCGTCCGCCGATTGTTCGACCTGCCGAAAGTTGGCCACGGTGGCACGCTCGATCCCGGCGCGACCGGCCTGCTGATCCTACTGCTCGGTCGCGCGACGAAAGTCTCGCAGCCCATCATGAGCGCGGACAAGGTGTATGAAGGCACGCTCATCCTGGGCGTCTCCACCGACACCCACGATGCGGACGGCGAGGTCTTGTCGCGCCGCGACGCATCCGGCGTCACCCGCGAGCGGCTCGCGGACGAATTCCGGAAATGGGTCGGCGACGTCGAACAAGTTCCGCCGATGGTCTCCGCGATCAAGAAGGACGGCGTCGCGCTATACAAAATGGCGCGCCACGGCCGGGAGGTCGAACGCGAGCCGCGCCTGCTGCACATCTTCGAATTCGCCCTGCTAGATTTCGCTCCTCCGCTCGCGCGATTTCGCGTGCGCTGCTCGAAGGGCACCTATGTGCGCACACTCTGCCACGACATCGGCGAAGGCCTCGGCTGCGGCGCGTGCCTTAACACCCTGCGGAGGACCCGCTCCGGCGCGCTGGATGTGGCCGACGCGATCCCGTTCGAAACGCTGGTCGGTGTGCCGCGCGAGGAACTTGCGCGCCACGTGCGTCCGCTTGCCTCGTTGAACCTGCGGGGCCCGCTATGATGCGCACCGTCACCGCGCTGGAAGCGCTGAACGGCGCAACCCGCCCGATCGTGTTCGCGGCGGGCGCGTTCGACGGCGTCCACCTTGGCCACCAGGCCGTTCTCGCAGAAGCGCGCCGCCGCGCCTCCGCGCTCGGCGGCGAAGCGTGGGCGCTGACCTTCGACCCGCATCCGATGAAGGTGCTGCGCCCCGACCGCGCGCCCGCGTTGATCACCTCGACACCGCACCGCCTGCGCCTGCTCGCGGAAACCGGCGTAGACGGCGTGGCGCTGCTGCCGTTCGACGCGTTCTTTGCCGAGCAGGAACCCGAGGCGTTCATCGCGCGGGTTTGCGCCGCCGTCCCGACACTCCGCGCGATGGTCGTCGGCGCCAATTGGACCTTCGGCCGCCGCGCGCGGGGCAACGTGGACCTGCTCCGCGCACTCGCCGCGCAACACGGGTTTGATGTCGCCGCGATGGCCGGCCTCGAGTGGGGCGGACAGCCGATCTCCAGCACGCGTATCCGCCAGGCCGTTGCTTCAGGCGATCTCGCCGCCGCGCGCGCGATGCTCGGCCGCCCATTCAGTATGTATGGAACGGTCGTGCACGGCGCCAAACTCGGCAGAGTATTGGGCTATCCAACTGCAAATGTGGATCCCCACAACGAAGTGCGACCGCCGCCCGGCATCTATGCGTGCTGGACGCGCGTCGAGCAGCGGACCTATCCGTCCGCTTCGTTCCTCACCGCACACCCCGATCCGCGCAAGGGTCCCCCCGATGTCGTGGAGGTCCACCTGCTTGATGCGACGCTGGATTTGTACGACCACGATATCGACGTCTGCTTCGTCTCCAAATTGCGCGACGAAGAGCGCTACGACACGCTCGACGCATTGAAGGCCCAGATCGGTCGAGACCTCGCCGCCGCCCGCGCCGTCCTCGCCGAGCACCCGCCCGAATAGTCAGCCCTCGCGCGCGGCCTCGTCCGCGATCGCGCGAATCATGTCCCGGAAGATCAGCGCGTGGATCGGATAAAGCGCGTACCAGTAGGCCAAGCCCGATAGTCCTTTTGGCGCGAAGAATGCCGTCTGGACGAGCGTCGAGCCACCGCCCGCGCGCGGATGCGCCTCGAATTGCAGCCACGCGCGCCCAGGCACCTTCATCTCCGCGCGGAACCGTACGAGCCGGCCGCGTTCCACCGCCTCGACCCGCCAGAAATCCACCGCGTCGCCGGGATTCAACTCCGTCGGATGCCGCCGCCCGCGCCGCATACCGACGCCGCCCAGCAGGCGATCCAGCGCGCCGCGGGCGCGCCAGGCCCAGTTCCATTTCAACCAGCCGCGCGCGCCGCCGAGCGCGCTGAACGCGCCGAACAACGCGGCGGGCTCCGCCCGCGTTTCGATGCGGCGCCGTTCGATGATCATCCCCTCCTGCGTGCTCAAGGTCACGGGGCGCCGGTCGCCGAGGCTGCTCGCGAGCGCGTCGCTCCACGCCGTCTCGATCTCGCCGCCATCCAGGCGCGCGATGGCGAGGCGGACCGCCGACCGGTAGGTCATCGGCGCGATCTCGGGAAACAAGTCGCGCGCCGAGCGATCCCGCACGATGCACTCGTTGCGCAGCCCCTGAATCAGCGGCTGCGCGATGGCGGCCGGGATTGGGGTCACCAGATGAACCCAATACGAAGATAGACGCGGCGTCAGGACGGGCACCGGCAGCAAGCGGCGTCGGAGTCCGCGCTCCTCCGCGTAGATCCGCATCATCGCGCCGTAGTCGATGACGTCCGCGCCGCCGATTTCGATCGTGCGCCCCGCGCTCTCCGGCACACAGAGCGCGGCGAGCAGATATTCGAGCACGTTGCGAATCGCGATCGGCTGCGTCTTCGTGAAAACCCATCGCGGACAGATCATCACGGGTATGCGCTCTGTCAGATAGCGGATCATTTCGAACGACAGCGAGCCGGACCCCACGATCACGCCCGCGCGGAACTCCGTCACCGGCACGCCGGCCTCGCGCAGCGCGTCGCCCGTTTCGTGGCGCGAGCGGAGATGGTGCGAGAGCTCCTGCGCGGGGTCCCCGAGCCCGCCCAGATAAATAATGCGCCTGACACCCGCGGCCCGCGCGGCTTCGCCGAATTGTGCGGCCGCGCGCAGATCGCGCGCGGCGAAGTCGCGCCCGCCGGCCATGCCGTGAATGAGGTAATACGCCGCGTCGATCCCGCGCACTGCGTCCGGCAGCGTCCGGCTGTCCAGCACATCGCCCGCCGCGACCTCCACCTGGTCTCGCCACGATCGACCCGCGAGTCGATCCGGATCGCGCGCGAGGCAGCGCACGGAATATCCCGCCTCGATCAGGCGCGGCACGAGCCGTCCGCCGATATACCCCGTCGCGCCCGTGACCAAAATTCGTTGCATACCGATATGTTTCGCATGACCATCGTCCGAACGCGAGGAAGCTTACATTCGCGCCATGGGTTGCGGAGTCTGTAGGTCCGCCGTTCCGCCGGCGAAACGTGAGCGCCAATGACCTCCGGCGACAGCGCGCCGGAGGTACAGCATGCTAACTCCTTGCCCACACAAAGCCCTTTATTGTAGCCTCTCCGCTTCATCTGGAGGAAATTGGAAATGGCGAAGATTGATTTCGGCGGCGTGATCGAAGACGTGGTGACGCGCAGCGAGTTCCCGCTCGCGAAGGCGCGCAAGGCGCTCAAAGGCGAGACGATCGCCGTTCTCGGCTACGGCGTGCAAGCCCCCGCGCAGGCGCTGAACCTCAAGGACAATGGCTTCAACGTCATCGTCGGCTGCCGCGATTGGACGCGCGCCAAGAAGGACGGCTGGAAGCCCGGCAAGGATCTGTTCTCCATCGAAGAAGCCGCCGACCAGGGCACCATCCTGCTCTATCTCGTGTCCGACGCCGGCCAGCGCGCGCTGTGGCCGACCGTGAAGAAATTCCTCACTCCGGGCAAGGCGCTCGCCTTTTCCCACGGTTTCTCCATCGTGTTCAAAGAGCAGACAAAAGTCGTCCCGCCGAAGGATGTCGACGTCATCATGGTCGCGCCGAAAGGCTCCGGCCTGAATGTGCGCCGCAATTTTCTCGCCGGCGCGGGCATCAACTCGAGTTACGCGATCTTCCAGGACGCGACCGGCCGCGCGACCGAACGCACGCTCGCGCTCGGCATCGGCATCGGCTCCGGCTACCTGTTCCCCACCACGTTCCAGCGGGAAGTGGTCAGCGATCTCACCGGCGAACGCGGCGTGTTGATGGGCGCGCTCGCGGGGATTATGGAGGCGCAATACGACGTGCTGCGCGCCAACGGCCACTCGCCCAGCGAGGCGTTCAACGAGACGGTCGAAGAGCTCACGCAGAGCCTCATCCGGCTTGTGGACGAGAAGGGGATGGACTGGATGTACGCAAACTGCTCGACCACCGCCCAGCGCGGCGCGCTCGACTGGAAGCCGAAGTTTAAGAAAGCCACGCTGCCTGTCTTCAAGGCGCTCTACGAATCGGTGAAAACCGGCAAAGAGTCCGCGCGCGTCCTCCGCGTGTGCAGCGGCCCCAACTACAAGGAGCTGCTCGCGAAAGAACTCAACGAGATGGGCAACTCCGAGATGTGGCGCGCCGGCGCGGCCGTACGCTCCCTCCGCCCCAAGACCGCCAAGGGCCCAACCCTCAAAGCCAAGGGCACCGGCGGCCGCACGATGGGCTGAACCGCCGCGCGAAGCCCCGCTTCGTTCAACAACGCCGCGCGCCCGCAAAGCGCGCGGCGTTTTTTACATGCCATGGAACGTTGGAGCGGCAGCTTTTACAGGGCATGGAAAAAGGCGCGGACATGCGTAAGCCCGCGCCGGATCGCGCGAGATACAGTCGATGCTGGATCCCGCCGGACAACCCCGCTGCGATGTATGCGCGTTGCCCCTCCCGCGGGGCGCTGCGAACGGCCCCTGTAGTCGGCGCTGCGCCGCGCGGCGCGATGAGTCTGCGCGCGCGCGGGCGAACGTCCCCGCCCTCGAACAGCGGATTCTCGCGGAACTTCGCTCGCTCACCGCCGGAAGCACGATGTGCCCCGGCGCCCTCGCGCAACGCGTTCTGCCGGGCGTTCGCGATCCATTGACCCTCCTGCGCCCGCTGCTGTTCGAACTGCAGGAGAAAGGGCGTGTCGCGCTTTCGCAGAAGGGCGCGGTTTTGCCGTGGTGGAAAATCCGCGGGCCTTTTCGCATCCGCGCGCGGTAAGGAAACTCGACTCTATTCGATGTTCAGCCAAAAGGAGATTTCGCCATGTCACTCGAAGGAAAAAAGGCGCCTTCGTTCAAACTCGAAGGAAGCGATGGGAAAATGCACTCGCTCGCCGACTATAAGGGTCAGACCGTCGTGCTTTATTTTTATCCGAAAGATGACACGCCGGGCTGCACAAAAGAGGCGTGCGGGTTTCGCGATCATTTTAAGGATATCGCTCAACGCGCCGTTCTGTTCGGCATAAGCAAAGACACCATCGCCTCACATGGAAAGTTTATCGCCAAATATAAATTGCCGTTCACCCTTCTTTCCGATCCCGACGCGGCGGTTATGAAGGCCTACGGCGCATTCGGCGAGAAGCTGATGTATGGCAAACCCGTCACCGGCACGATCCGCTCGACCGTTGTGATTGGACCGGACGGCAAGGTGCTGAAACACTGGACCTCCGTGAAGAAAGCCGAAACGCATCCGTCGGAAGTTCTTGACTTTCTGTGCAATGTAATGATTAAATAGAGGTCTTATGTCTCCCTCTCCCTCTCCCTCTCCCTCTCCCCCTCTATCTCCCTCTCTATCTCCCCCTCCCCCTCCCTCCGCTCGCATCCGACGCGCCTGGCATCAATACGTTTACGGCGACGAGGACAATGTCACGCTAATCCACAGCTCGCCGCTGATCTTCATGCACCTCATGGCGCTCGGCGTGTTCTTCGTCGGGTTCAGTTGGACGGCGCTCGCCGCATGCGTCGCGACGTACGCGATTCGCGTGTTCGCGCTGACCGGTGGCTACCATCGCTACTTTTCTCACAACTCGTTCAAGACGAGCCGCGTGTTTCAGTTCATCCTCGCGTTCCTCGGCGGCACGTCCGCGCAGCTCGGCGCGCTCTGGTGGGCGGCGCATCACCGCTACCACCACCAACATTCGGACACCGAGCAAGACATCCACTCGCCGATCAAGCAGGGTTTGTTCCGCTCGCACATCGGCTGGATCATGTGCCGGAAGTACGCCAAGACCGAACTCGAGCGCATCCCCGATTTCGCGAAGTATCCCGAATTGCGCTTCCTCGACCGCTTCCACTCGCTGCCGCCGATCTTGCTCGCGCTCGGCCTCTATTTCCTCGGCGACTGGCTCGCCGCCGCGCGCCCGCATCTCGGCACTAGCGGCTGGCAGCTCGTCTTCTGGGGCTTTTTCCTCAGCTCGGTGTTCGTCTATCACGCCACGTTCTGCATCAACTCGCTGACGCACATGATCGGCAAGCGCAGATTCAACACGAACGATTTCAGCCGCAACAGCCTGATCCTCGCCCTCATCACCTTCGGCGAAGGCTGGCACAACAACCACCACCGGTATCCCGTCGCCACACGGCAGGGCCTGTACTGGTGGGAAATCGACATCACCTATTACATCCTCAAGTTCCTTTCCTGGTTCGGCATCGTCTGGGACCTGCGCGGCCATCCCGCAAAGCTCTATGAAGAAGCCGTCACCGTTCCGGTTCAGCCGCTCCCCGAGCGAGTCGCCGCAGCGCAGCGATAATCCCGCCGCGAATCAGGCCGCCTTTAAACTTTCCTTCGCGCGCCGCGCGCGCTTCGGTATCGTCGTTCCATGAAGATTGTCACCGCTGCCGTGATGCGCGAGCTGGACCGCCGCGCGATCGAAGAATTCAACATCAAGGGCGTCGCGCTGATGGATCGCGCCGGAAATGGCGTCGCGCACGCCGTGCGCCGACTCGCCGATGTCTCCGGCTTCAATCACGCCTTCGTCCACCTCATCGCCGGACGCGGCAATAACGGCGGCGACGCTTTCGTCGCCGCTCGCTATCTCAAGGAACTCGGATTTGGCGTCGAAATCTGGCTCGCCGGCGCCATCGCGCAAGTCACCGGCGACGCCGCGTTCTACTTGAGCAAGTGCAAGACCGCCAAGATCCGCGTCGAGGAGCTGCCGACGATGGAGGACTGGCAAGACGCCATCCGCCATCCGCTCGCCGCGGAGATCGTGGTCGATGGCGTGCTCGGCACCGGCATCACCGGCCCCGCTCGCGGCCCCGTCGCCGGCGCGATCCAATACATCCGCGCGCAGGCCAACGAGGCGCTCATCGTTTCCATCGACATCCCCTCCGGCCTCAATGCCGACACGGGTGTGCCCGAAGGCGATGCCGTCGCCGCCGATGTCACGGTCACCATGGGCCTCCCCAAGCGCGGACTCGTCGCGCCCGCCGCCATTGACCATGTCGGTGCGATCGAGGTCGTGGATATTGGCCTCCCCGCCGAAGTCGTCGCCGACGCGGATGCCGACGACATGGAGATGATTTATCTGCCCGACCTGCAAGCGCTCTTTCCGCGCCGGCCCCGCAACACCCACAAAGGCGACTACGGCCACCTCGTGATTGTCGGCGGCGGCGCATCCTTCACCGGCGCCGTTACCCTCGCCGCGCGCGCCGCCGCGCGGTCCGGCGTCGGCCTCGTCACGGCCGTCGTCCCACAGTCGCTGCGCCCGATTGTCGCCACCGCCGTCCCCGAGGCCATGGTTGCCGCCGCGCCCGAATCCGCGGGCGGCGCGCTCGCGGAAAACGCCATCGAAGCCGTGCGCCCGTTTCTCGTTGAAGGACGCGCGGTCGTACTCGGCCCCGGCCTTACACGCGGCCCGGCCGCGCGCGCCCTGGTGGAAGCGTTGATTCGCGAAACGCCGGGCCCGCTGTTGGTTGATGCCGACGCGCTCGCCTTGATGGCGGGCGAGCCTGAGCAATTCAAGCGGGCTGCGCGTCCGGTCGTGCTGACCCCGCACCCCGGCGAAGCCGCCCTGTTGCTCGGCGTCACTGCCGCCGACGTGCAGGCCGACCGCGTGGCCGCCGCGCGTGCGCTTGCGGACCGCAGCGGCGCGGTCGTCGTATTGAAGGGCGCGGGCACCCTCGTCGCGCAGCGCGGCCGCGCCCTGCACGTGAACGTGACGGGGAACCCCGGCATGGCGAAGGGCGGCGCGGGCGACGTACTGAGCGGGTTGCTGGGCGGCCTGCTCGCGCAGGGCTACGACCCCTTCGCCGCCGCTTGCGCCGCCGTATATGTGCACGGCCGCGCCGGCGATCTATCCGCGTGGCGGCGCTGCCAGGTCAGCCTGACCGCCGGCGACTTGATCGAAGAACTTCCCTACGCCTTCCGCGACCTCTCGTTGCGCTGACGCGCGGCGGAAAAAACTCCAATCCCGCGCCCCGCCCGTTCCCGCGGGTCAGCATCGGGCGCGCCAATGATGGGCTGTTGCCCAAACGGGTTATTGATTCACGATCTTTTGATTCGTTCAGAAAACAGCGGTTCGGGTCCGGGCAAAATACCCACCCCGCTTCGCGAACCCCTCCACAGAAGGAGCCGATTAGACTTGAGCGCAAAACTAGTCCCCTCCTCCGGAGGGGTGCCCGAAGGCCGAGGTGGGTTTTTGTGGGACGGAAAACGGAAGACGGAACGCGGGCAGCACCGTGAAACGGGGCGCCTTTCTGAAAATCTCGCGCGCTAAAGTCGTCTCGATTTTGCAATCGGTCACGCATCATGGATCAGCTTTTCCACACTGTCTTCGAGTCCGCCGGCGCGATTGCGTGCAAGCCATTGGGAGCGGAACTCGGCGATGAGTGAAGCCCGATCGTAAGGTTCGCCGAGTCCGCGGGCGAGACCGTACTCGACCAGGTGCGCGGCCGTGCGGAACTCTTCCATTAGCAAGGCCGCGTCTTCGCGCGCGCTGCGCGCACTGGGCAATCGAGCCATCACCTCGCGAAGACGCGCTCGCGCAGCGCGCAGACTTTCTTCGGGTATTGCGGATTTAAGGTTTTCGATATCGCGCTGAGAAATGAGTCGGAAAAGCGCAGATGCGTTGTGAAGCGTGTGGCCTGTTTCTCGGTACACCAAGCCAAGATCGTGGGCGAGCTGACCAAGCGTGCGCGAATCGTCGCGGAATACATGTCCATCACATTGCGCCGCCAAATCGGCCCTCCGATTGGATTCCAAACACCACGCGCGCGCCGCGCCGGCGGCCAGCGGCAGCAGGTCGACGGCGTACGGTTGCCAGTGACCGTGATCGCCCCAGGAGGTGATCAGCATGCCCGACGCGCCGTTCGCGAGCCCGTTTTCCGCGGCATTCTCCAGATTGGCCAGCGCGTTGTCTGTCCGTCCAAGCACACTGTTCCACGTTGATGTGCCGGGGCATACGAAAAAGGGGAGGCCCGCGTCGGCGAATTGAGGACACTGCGCGGCGAAGGGATGGTTTGCCTCGTAGCCCCACACGAGGGGAACGACATCGCGCGGCAGTTCGCCGATCAGCTCGGGATGATTCAAAATAATGTCGCCCCAGAAATGCATCGTGCGCCCGTGTTGCGAAACCGCGCGATGGATCTTCAAAAGAAAATCGAGGTACACCCGGCCCTTGCCGTCGCGTTCGCACGCCTCGCGCGAGCGGCCCTGGCCCAGATCGAATGTCTCGTCGCAACCGACATTCACATTCCGGCTCGCGAAATTGGGGAGCAGCTCGGCGAGCAACTCTTCCACGAGCGCGATGCTGCGCGGGTCGAGCGGGTTCAGGCTGAACGGCTGGTCGCGCCATTCGCCCCACGGGGTCATGAATCCGTCCGGACACTCGGCCAGCGCGCGGTAGGGCTCGTGCTTGAGCCAGCGGTGCAGGTGGCCGAAGCAATTCTGGTTGGGGACCAGTTCGATGTGGCGCGCGGCGCAGAAGGCGTCGAGTTCGCGCATTTCGTCCGCCGTCATCGGGTCGGCGTGTTCCCAGACCGCGCGGTGGTTGCGATAGGCGAAGGTGTGCTCGGTGTAGAGTTCGAGGCGATTGATCTTCCACTCGCTGAGTTCATCGACGAGGCGGAACAGCGTGTCCATGGTGGGGACTTTGTCTCGGCTGATGTCGAGCATCACGCCGCGAACGGGGAAATCCGGCGCGTCTTCGATGCGGCACGCGGGCAGGGCGTCGCGGAATTGGCGGACGAGTTGCCGCAGGGTGAGCGCGGCGTAATGCAGGCCGGCCTGCGCGCCGCCCGTGAGCGCGATGTGGCGCGGGGTGATGTGGAGGATATAGCCCTGCGCGGGCAGGTCGGGATCGAGCTGGAGCAAGATGGTCGCCGCGCGGCCTTTGTCCGTGTCGTCGAGCAGTTCCGCCTCCACCCGCAATTCGTGGCGCAAGTCCTGTCGGATTCGGTGCGCAGTCGCGGCGCACGCGCCGCTTGCGTCGTGAATAGCGCAGTGCCGGTCGCGCAGCGCGATGGCGCCTTGTTCGAGCGCGAGGCGTCGCGGGGCGGGCAGCAGGATGGGAAGCGTCATGGCGGCATGAAATCTCGATTGCGGCGCGCTCGCAATACGGAATCGTTGATTCGCGGATGGATATTTTGCTCCGCGGCACAATAGCGCGACGGCTTCGCGCGTTCTTCTAACAGTGCGCGGCTCGGAAGGCGGCGCGATGGAGAAACGATCATGAACAGGCGGAATAAAGCAGCAGTGACGATGGGTGTGCTTGCGCTGACGGCGCTGTCGCTGACGGCGTGGGCGAAGCCGGGCGGACGCCCGGCGGGCGAGGCGCCCGGTCCCTTCGGGGGGGGCGGACCCGGTCTCGGGCGCATGCTCGAGAACGAACAGGCGATCCAGCGGCTCGGGTTGAGCGCAGACCAAGTGTCCGCGCTTCAGGCGCGGCTCGCGGATGCGGAGAAAACCCTCATCAAGCTTCGCGCGGAGGTCCAGCTCGCGGAAGCCGAAGTACGAAACTTGATGCGGAAAGACGTCGTCGACCGCGCGGCGGTAATGAAGGCGGTTGACGCCGCCGGCGCGGCGCATCTGGCGCTGCGGAAGGCGATGATCGAAGAGCGCCTGGCGTTCCGCGAAATTGCGGGTCCCGACGCCGCGAAAAAGGCGCGCCAACATTTCGCGCAGCACCGACGGGATGGCGGCGCGAAGTACGGCCCCGGCGGACGCGGCGAGCGTTTCGAGCGACGCGGTCCTCCGCCGTTCGAACCGGACGCGGAATAAGGCCCTGCCCGGCGGAGCTTGATTCGGGGCGGGGCGGGCCGACTAGCCCGCCGCCCCGAATGTACGGATAGCCTGCACGAAGCGCGCGCCAAATTGCGCGCGCTTTTTTTCGCCGATCCCGTGGATGCCGATGAGCTGATCCTCTCGCGTCGGGCGCTGCGCGGCGAGTTCGTGCAGGGTGCGATCGGTGAACACGACGTAGGCGGGCACGCCCAGCTCCGCGGCGATTTCCGCGCGCAATGCGCGCAACCGCTCGAAGAGACCATCTTCAGGCGCGAAGACATCCGCGGACGCGACAGCCTTGCGGCGCTTGGCGCGCGGCTCGACAACCTGCTCCGTCATATAAAAAGGCTTCTCGCCGCGCAGAACCGGGCGCGCGCGATCGGTCAGCGCAATGGTGGGATACTCGCCCTCCGATTGAACGGCGAGTTCCTGCGCGAGCAAGGTGTCGATGACGCGCCGCCAGTGCCGTTTGTCGCGATCCGCGCCGACGCCATAGGTTTTGATGGCATCGTGGCCGAGGGCGCGGATGCGCTCGGTGTCGGCGCCGGTGATCACGTCCACCAAATAGCCCGCGCCGAAGCGCTGGCCGGTGCGCGCGATGGCGGAGAGCGCAATTTGCGCGTCGCGTGTGGCATCGACACGGGCGACGCGGCCGGTGCAGACATCGCACGCGCCGCAATGTTCCTGCGCAAACGGTTCGCCGAAGTAGCCGAGCAGCCGGCGACGGCGACAGGCGTGCGTGGTCGCATAGGTGATCACGTCCTGCAGGCACCGTTCGGCGCGGCGCTTTTCGTCCGGGTCCGCGATGTCGTCGAAAAAATGGCGTATTTTCGGGATGTCGCCGTAACCGAAGAGGAGGAGGCAGTGGGCGGGGTCGCCGTCGCGCCCGGCGCGGCCGGTTTCCTGGTAGTAGCCCTCGATGTTCTTTGGAAGGTCGGCGTGCAGGACGAAGCGGACATTCGATTTGTCGATGCCCATGCCGAACGCGATGGTGGCGACGACGACTTGCGCCTCGTCGCGGTTGAAGGCCTCCTGATTGCGCGCGCGCGTTTCGTCGTCCAATCCCGCGTGGTACGGCAGGGCGCGGATGCCGCGCGCGCACAGGTAGTCAGCGGTTTCATCGACACTGCGCCGCGTGGTGCGATAGACGATGCCCGCCTCGCGGGGGCGCTCGAGCACGAAGCGCAGAATTTGGCGCTGCGCGTCTGTTTTCGGCGTCACGGCATAGTACAGATTCGGCCGGTTGAACGAGGCGCGGACCTTGAGCGGATCGCGCAGGCGGAGCCGCCGGACGATGTCGTCCTGTACCTTGAGCGTGGCCGTCGCGGTGAACGCCGCGACGGGCACCTCGGGGAAGGTGTCCGTCAATGCGCCCAGCGCGAGGTAGTCGGGCCTGAAATCGTGGCCCCACTCGGAGATGCAGTGCGCCTCATCGATTGCAATTAAGGAGAGCCGGCACGCGCGCAGCAGTGTGCCGAAGTCTTCCATGGCGAACCGTTCGGGCGAGACATAGAGCAATTCAAGGTCGCCGCGCCGGAGCGCGCCGACCGTGTCGCGCCGGCCCTCCAGATCGAGCGAGCTGTTCAGGAAGGCCGCTCGCAATCCGTTCGATCGCGCGGCGTCCACCTGATCCTTCATCAGAGAGATCAGCGGGCTGACCACGATGCAGACGCCGTCCATCAGGCGCGCGGGGAGCTGGTAGCACAGGGACTTTCCGCCGCCGGTCGGCATGACCACGAACGCATCGCGCCGCGCGAGGAGGGCCTCGACGATTTCGCGCTGGTACGGGCGAAAGGTGTCGAACCCGAATACGTCCCGCAGCGCGGCGTGCAGGCGAGCGGGATCGATGGCGGCGGCGGAGGGCATGCGCGGAAGCGTAGGAAATCTTTCGTCGCGTGCAAGCATGCGATCGGCGCGTGCCGGCGCAATCACTCTTCGCTTTTCAGCATCTGCCGCAGCTTCTTCAGGGCGGCATCCTGGATTTGCTTGATTCGCGCGCGGGTCAGGGACAGCAGGCGTCCGGTTTCCTCGAGCGTCCGGCCCTCGATGAAGCGCAATTTCATGATATACCGCGCGCGCTCGGGCAGTTTCTCCATCGCCTTCCAGACCTCGGCCACTTCCGCGCCCTGCGAGGCGGCGCGCGCGAGCGGGTCTTCCACCACCTCGTACAGACTGCCGCCGTCCTCATTGAAGAGCGCGTCGAGCGAAACCGGTGGCGCGGGCATGCGCTCCCACTGGTGCACGAAGCTGCGCACCTTCGCGATGCGATCGACGGGCAGGTCCGCGATCTTCGCGACAACTTCGTCGGACGGGTCCTCGCCGTAGTCGCGTTTCCATGTGTCGACGATGCTCTTGACCAGTTGCATTTCGCGGCTCGGGCGGATGCCGAAACTGCCCGCGCGAACGTGGTCGCGGAAGAAGTTGCGGAGCCGGTTCTGGATGGCCTTCTGCGAGTAGGAATAAAACGGCGTGCCGCGGGTGTAGTCGAACTTGCGCACCGCGTTGGCGAGGGCCTTCGAAGCCTCTTGAAGAAAATCTGCGATCCAGACCGGGCCGATCCAGAAATAGGGTTTGATGCAGTTGACGATCAGCCGGCGGTTCGCGATGAACAGCTCTTCCTCCGCCGCCTCGATACGGGAGACGAGACGGCGCGCCTCAACCAGCGCCGCGCGTGCGGCCTCCGGCGATTTGAAGCGTTTGCGGCTCAGCGCGCGGATTTTCGTGCAGCACCAATGGATTTCTGTGAAGAGATCCAGCGTCAACTCCGGCCCCAGCAGCTCGACCGTGCCGCGCTCGATCAAGAAGCGACCGACCGCCTGCATCGACGAGTCCGGTTCGACATAGGTGCGGGTTTGCCGCACGCGCGGCGGATCGAAGTCCGCGCGGTGAAATTCCGGGAGATCGATTGCGGGAAACGGCAGGCTCTCTGCGAGCGCGCGCAGTTCGGCTTGTATCTCGGTCGTCTGTTTGGTGGCCGCCACGGGGTGTGTTTCCGTTTGCTCCGCCGAACGAGAGGCAGGACCTTCTTATTCGGGCGGGAATTCCGGCATGGGCGGATCGCCTGCCGCGAAGCGCACGCGAAGGTCCATCTGCTGCGCGCGCGCGAATGCACGCGGATCGTTCGATACATCGAAGATCCAGCGGGCGACGCGCGCGTCCTGCTCGTCGGCGTTCGATTCGAGGATATCCGTTGGCGTTTCCACGCGCAATTCCGCGCGGAAGCCGGCCATCATCTCGCGCATCAACTCGGCCATCTCCGTCATCATCGGATCGGACGGCGGCGCAATTTGCGCGAACTCCATCGCGCCCCCGTCCACGCGCTTCACGCGCAACTGGCGGTCGGACAGAAATTCCGTCTGCGTCAATGCGCCGAGCGACGCGAAACGCATCTTAAGCCGCACCGTGCGCTTGCCCTCGGCCTCCCACGAGGCCGCCTCTTCGAGTGTGACGCCGAGCGGCTCGTATTCCTTGAAATCCTCGCGGATCTGCGCCTCGTCGAATGCGAGCGGCGTCGGAACCTCCTCGCCGATCGCCTCCGCCTCCGCGCGCGCGTGCGCCTCAACTTCTGCCAGCATCTCGGTGGTCATCGCATACTGCACGCTCAAGGTGCCGCCGCCGTTCTGATCGAGCGTCAGCGTTTGTTCAATCTGGACGCACGCGGACAACAGGAGGCATGCGATGAGCGGCAGCGGAAGAAAGCGGAACGCGCGATGAAACACCATGCCTGAACCATCGCACGCCCCCACATGCCGATTCAAGCCGGAATCCGAGCGTTATTGGTTCAACAGGCGCGCTGCGCCGGGGGCGGCGTAGGTGAAAATCAGATCCGCGCCGGCGCGTCGGATCCCGAGCAGCGATTCGAGCAGGCAGGCGTCCTCCGGGATCCACCCGCGCGCGCCAGCGGCTTTGAGCATCGCATATTCGCCGCTCACTTGATACGCGGCGACCGGCACAGAGACCGCCTCGCGCACCGCGCGCACGATATCGAGATAAGGACCCGCCGGCTTCACCATCACGATGTCCGCGCCCTCGGCCACGTCGAGTGCGACCTCGCGCAGCGCCTCGCGCGCGTTGGCCGGATCCATTTGATATGTTTTTTTGTCGCCGTGTTTCGGCGCGGAGTCCAGCGCGTCGCGAAACGGGCCGTAGAAGGAAGAACAGTATTTTGCCGCGTAGGAGAGAATGCCGGTTCCGGTATAGCCGGCGGCATCGAGCGCGGAGCGGATGTGGCCGACGCGGCCGTCCATCATATCGCTGGGCGCGACGATATCCGCGCCTGCGCGCGCTTGGGCGACGGCCATTTCCGCGAGAATGCCGAGCGTGGTGTCGTTGTCGATGCGGCCCCGGTCGTCCACATAGCCGTCGTGACCTTCGCTGGAGTAGGGGTCCATCGCGACATCGGTGATCACGCAGAGTTCCGGCAGCGCCTGCTTAAGCGCGCGAACCGTTTGTTGGAGCAGGCCGTTCGGATTCACGGACTCTGTCGCGAGCGGGTCTTTCAAGCGGTCTGGGATCGCGGGGAAAAGAGCGACTGCCGGGATACCGAGTTTGAAAGCGGCGCGCGCCTCTTTGACGATGAGGTCGCGGCTGAACCGGAAGCAGCCCGGCATTGACCGGATAGGTATGCGCCTGTTTTTCCCCTCGCACACAAACAGCGGCCACACGAGGTGATCCGGCGTCAGGGTGGTTTCGCGCGCCATTCGTCGGATGGAATCCGACGCCCGGTTCCTTCGTGGGCGAACGGGCAGATGGAGGTATGAGTCTGACATGAACGAATACTAGCAGCAGGGTTGGCGTCCTGCATGCCGATAATTGTGATGGGATTTAATGGGTCGTCGAGGAGACCCCTATTTGTGATAGGATTTAATTGGGTCGTCGAGTAGACCCCTGTTTGTGATAGGCTGTAACTGGGTCGTCGAGTAGACCCCGGCGGGCTTGTCTCGCCGGTGAAGGAGTTTGGAGGCTAACCGCGCGTCACCGAATAACCTGTCTGCATATAACGCCGCGCGCGCGTCCTTGACAAAAGCGCTGAAAACGGGACAGATTATTTCTTTCGACGGGCGATTAGCTCAGTTGGTCAGAGCGCGTGCCTCACATGCACGAGGTCACTGGTTCGAGCCCAGTATCGCCCACCACCCAAGACGTTTCGGATGTCCCGCGACGATGAGCCACGAGGAAAAGGTGTCAGTCCGTACATTTGTACAATCTTGCGCGCAGGCGCCTGCGAGTCGCGTCGCTCGCCTGTCGAAAGGCCCGAACGGCACGACTGACATTGACTCGATTGCCCATCTCCAGTCGCTCGCAAATCCAGCGATCCGGTATCACCGTGCGGCTTTTCACCCACCAGGCGATCGCCTGTTTTAACGGATCATTCTGCCGAAGAGCATAAACGCTGTTGACCGTTACGTTTAGGGTCTCACAGGCCCGCTGAAGGGCTTCCTCCGCCGCGCGCTCGTCATGGCGCCGCAACCCTTCCGCGCGATACGAATCGCGGCGACGCCCGCGCACAGCCAGATCGATTCGCTCCTGAAGTTGTTCACCAAACGCCTCGTCACCGATATACCACCCTCGCCGAACGGACCGCCACTCCTCCTCGTCCGCGTCCGTCAACTGCCCACCTGCAACCTCCGCGGCCCGCCTCTCCAGATATGCGCGATAACGCGCCCGCGCGGACACCCCCTCGTCCGCAAGTTCCAACGCCGCAAAAACGCGCTTGCGAACAAGCCAAACCGGCAACTTCCGGCCGCACACAAAAGGCACAAAGCTGCTCCATGGGTAATCTGCAAGACGCCTGCGATCACCCGCCCAAAGCCCGGCGCGCGCAGGATTCAAATGGATATAGTCGCTCACAACCCGGAAATATTCATGATCGTCAGTCGAGACCGGAATGGCTTTATATCGACCCTGAAACAAATGCCCCTTTAGGCGGTGACGCGCGTTAAACCGCTGCGTATAGGTCCCTTGAAACCACTTCATTCCGGCCACCAAGTTCGGTTCGGTCGTTTCCAGCAAGAGGTGGTAGTGATTCGGCATCAACACATATGAATGCACCAAAAATCCCGTCCTCTCGCACACCTCGCCGAGCGTTTGCAGCATGAGCCGCCGGTCCTCATCGCTGCGGAAGATAACCTCCTGCCGGTCGCCACGACACATGACGTGGTACACCGCGCCTGCATACTCGACTCGCACACTTCTCGGCATCTGTTCATACTATCATATCGACATGACGTATCCAGTCGAGAATGTACATATGTACGGACTGACCCCTTTTGTTCCTTTTGCACTGACCTCTTTTGCCTGACCCCTTTTGTTGGGGCGCTTCTCAAGGGGACGAATTCGCCGTGAGCATCTCCATCAGCTCGCTCGCCCGCATGGCGTCCAAACGCGACGAATCCTGTAACGCGTTTATCACCCGCCAACATCGCGCGGGATCGAATCGCGCGGCGAGCGCTTCCTGGAATTTCTTAACGAGCAAGGGAATGCCCTCCGCGCGGCGACGCCGATGGCCGACGGGATATTCGACCTCGATTTTGTCCGTGTGCGTGCCATCTTCGAAAAATATCTGCACGGCATTCGCAATGGAGCGCTTTTCGGGGTCGAGATAGTCCGCGGTGTAGCGCGCGTCTTCGCGCACGATCATCTTTGCGCGCAGCGCGTCGATGCGCGGATCCTGCGCCGCTGCGTCTTCGTAATGATCCGCCGTCAGTCGGCCGAAGATCAACCCGATCGCTACCATGTATTGCAAACAATGATCGCGGTCGGCGGGGTTGTGCAATGGTCCGGTCTTGTTGATGATCCGAATCGCGGATTCGTGCGTGGTCAGTTCGACGCGCGCAATGGCGTCCAGTCGGTCCTTGGCCTGTGGATGCAGCTTGAACGCGCATTCGACCGCCGTCTGCGCGTGAAATTCGGCCGGGAACGAAATCTTGAATAGTACGTGTTCCATCACGTAGCTGCCGAGCGGGCGGGGGAGCGTGATCGCCTTGTTCCGGAACAACGCGTCTTGGAAGCCCCACGTCGCGGTCGAAAGCACGCCGGGATAGCCCATCTCCCCGCGAAGCGCGTTGAGCGCATGCCAGACCCCGCGGCTGGTCGCGTCGCCCGCGGCCCACGATTTGCGCGGACCGGTGTTGGGCGCATGGCGATAGACGCGCAGCGCACCGCCGTCCGCCCACGCGTTCGACACGGCATTGATGACCTGCTCGCGCGTACCGCCGAGCATCGCAGCGACGACAGCCGTCGTCGCGATGCGCACAAGGATCACATGATCCATGCCCGCGCGGTTGAAGCTGTTCTCCAGCGCGAGCACGCCCTGAATTTCATGCGCGCGTATCGCGGCGGTCAGCACGTCGCGCACGGCGACACGGCGTCCGCTGCGGTCCAGCCAATCCGCCGCGGCGAGAATGCCGCCGAGGTTGTCGGACGGATGTCCCCATTCGGCCGCGAGCCATGTGTCGTTGTAATCGAGCCAGCGGATCAAGGCGCCGTTGCAGAACGCGGCGCGCACGGGATCGAGTTCGTCGTCCATCCCGAGCACGCGTGCGCCGCCGGGCAGCACCGCGCCGGGTACGATGGGGCCTAGCCGTTTTAAGCACTCCGGATACTTCAGCGCCATCAGCGCACAGCCGATGGAGTCCATCAGGCAGTAGCGGGCGGTTTCGTAGGCCTCGCGGCTTTCGGGCGGCGGACCTGTCACATAATCGGCGATCGCTGAAAGCACCGCGTCCGGCGGCGGACGCATATTCGATATTGGCGCGCTCATGCGAGTTCCAAACCTATCAGGCCGCGGCCCGCGCGGCAACGTCGCCGGTGCAGGCGCGCATGGGCTTTCAACCGCAAAGCAGCGCGCGGATCGAACGATCCAGCCCGTCGATATACGCCTGCGCGCTGAAGCGTTCGGCGTTGCGGCGGATTTCGTCCTCGTTCCACGCGCGGCCGGCGCAGCGCGACACGGCGGCCAGCAGTGTCTCTTCCGTCTGTTCGGCGAAGAAAATGCCGGTGCGCTCGGCGGCGATCGTTTCCACGGCCCCGCCTCGCGCAAAGGCGACCACGGGCGCGCCGCACGCCTGCGCTTCGACCGGAACAATCCCGAAATCCTCCTCGCCGGGAAACACCAGCAGGCGGCACGTTCGATACAGCTCGCGGATTTCCGCGTTGGAGCGCCAGCCCAGAAATTCC
This sequence comes from uncultured bacterium, assembly GCA_937958885.1. Lineage (GTDB taxonomy): Bacteria > Verrucomicrobiota > Kiritimatiellia > CAIVKH01 > CAIVKH01 > JAMLJG01. Next base: position 46,457 of record CALGMT010000010.1, read on the forward strand.
ACATTCGCGCCCGCCGCCGCGCGCAGCCGCGCCGTCTCGGTGCCTGTGCCGACCACCTTGAGCGGGAATCCGCCGCGCGTGTACGCGCGCACCGCGAGGTCCACGCGCTTGTAGGGCACGAGCGCGGAGACGACGAGGTCGAAATCGCCGCGCCGCGCGCCGGGCGCGCCGGGCGTGTAGAACGCCGTGTCCACCGGCGGATAGACGAGGTCCGCCTCGCGCCCGTAGAATCGTTTAATGCGCTCGCACACGTGGCGGCTGATGCCGATGAAGCGGTCCACGCGCTCGCTCACGCGGCGATCCCACTCGCGCAGCCGCGCGAGGATCGGCGCGGCGACGCGGCGCTTCACACTGCGCGCGCCGAGATACTCGTCGTGGAATGTCCACGCGTAGCGCATCGGCGTGAAGCAGTAGCAGAGGTGTTTTCCGGGACGCTTCACGCGCAGCGCTTTCGCGACGCAATGGCTCGTGCTGATTAACAACTCCGCCTCGACCGGCGCAAACCCGCGCACGGCGAGTGGAAAGACCGGGAGCCACCAGCGATAGTGCGACGCAATGCGCGGGATGCGTTGAAGAAACGAGGTGTGGATTTCGCGCGCGTTGATCGCGTCCGAGACGGCGTCCGGTTTGTGCAGCAGCGTGTACAGCGGCGCGTTCGGAAAGCCCCTGCACAGCCATTCGAGGCACTTCTCGCCGCCGCGCATGCCGGTCAGCCAGTCGTGCGCGAGCGCAACCTTTAGCGAGGACCACGAATCAGGAAATTGAACCATGGGCCGCCGCCGCGTCCCGTCACGCGCTCTGGCGCAATACGCGCGTCGGATCGATCACGCGGACCGCGCCCGGCTCGGGCTGCTCGACCAAGTCCATTACCGCCCGGATCTTCTCACGAAGGCCCTGGTCGATGCTGCTCAATTGCGGCCGCGTGTACTGGCAGATCGGCAGATTGTCATAGCCCATCACCGCGACATCGCCCGGCACGCTGCGTCCGAGGCGCGCAAGTCCGTCGAGCACGCCGGCGGCGATGACATCCGCCGTCGTGACCACGCCGTCCACCGCCATATCGACGATGTGTTGGGCGGCGTAGAGGCCGGCGTCGTAGGACACGGCCGTTTCCATCACTTGCAATTGCACGCCGGCCAATTCGCACGCCTTGCACGCGCCGCGGTAGCGCTCGGACGGCACGTTGTCCGACGTCGCCACCGGCTTTGCGCCGAGGAAGAGCAGCCGCCTGCGGCCGATATCAATGAGCCGTTCCGCCGCCAGATAGCCGCCCTTTTGTTCGTTCGTGCGCACGTGCCCGTGTTCGGGCGCGTGGCCGTGCGAGTCGAACAATACGCAGCGGATGCCCGGGTTTTTCAGCAAGCCGGGCAGATCCCATTCGGAAAACCCGGCCAGCACCGCGGCGTCCATGTTGCGCTGCAGAAGAAATTGCACGCTCTCTTCTTCGTGGCCCGTATGAAAACACACCGCGTAGCCGCGCAGCCGCGCCTCGTGCTCGAGGCGGATCAAAAATTCGCCATAAAACGGATTGATCGGCGGCTCCGCGCCGACCGCGCGCGGGTCGTACAGGGTGGGAATGATCACCGCCAACATACGCGAACGCTGGCCGGTCAGTGACGCGGCCGCGAGATTCTTGACGTAGCCCAATTCGCGCACCTTTTGGAGCACGCGTTCCGCCGTCGCGGGAGAGACTTCTTTCAGGCGCCCATTAAGCACGTATGACACCGCCGCGGCGGAAACGCCCGCCTCGCGCGCCACATCCGTTATCGTCGGTTTGCGAAGACCATCCGGTCCGCGCCTTTTTCCAGTCGCTAATTCGCTCATAAAACAAATATAAACGCCTTAACCGGTTCAGCAAGTTTTATTTTTAAGTAAATAGTTGCCCAAACATGCAGTCGATACAGGTCCTATTTATTCATTCAGAAATGGCAGTTCGGGTCCGGCCCCTCCCGCTGCGCGGACTCCTCTGTAGAAGGGAACTATTGAAGGTTCTGGAGGGGTGCCCGAAGGGCGGGGTGGGTTCAACCGCAATAGGCTGCCCGACGGGCCGGTTGGACTTTAGTGGACATGATTTGGGCAACAGCTCCTAAATCATTGGCGCTCGATTGATGGGGTCATAGTACCCGAAATAAACAACTTGCCTTTGCGATCGACCACTATACAGTCCGCGCCCAAGTCCTGAAAACGTGTGGAAGTAAGGACGGAAGCGAGCGCCTGCCCGCTCCCGGGTTGGGCCAAAGCGGATTTTCCGCCACCGCGCGGAAGAACAGAGGGAGTTAGAACTATGGAAACGGGTGACTTCATCCCGAACGTCGCCGTCCAGGACATGCTGGACGCGGGCCTGCACTTCGGCCATCAAACCAAGCGCTGGAACCCGAAGATGAAGAAATACATTTTCGGCGCGCGCAACGGCATCTACATTATCGACCTCGACAAATCGCTCGAGGAACTAAAGAAGGCGCTGAATTTCGTATATAAAACCGTGTTGCTCGGACGCTCGATCCTCTTCGTCGGCACGAAGAAGCAGGCGCATGAGCCGATCGTAATGCTCGCCGACCGCACCAAGCAGCCTTATGTGATCAACCGCTGGCTCGGCGGCACGCTGACCAACAATGTCACGATCCGCAAGAGCATCGCGCGCATGCGCGAAATCGAGCGGCTCGAAACCGACGGCAGCTTCGACAAAATGCCGAAGAAAGAAGTCTCCCGCCTCAAACACGAACTCGAAAAACTCCGCTTCAACTTGAGCGGCATCGCCGACATGAACGAGCTGCCGGGCGCGCTGTTCGTCATCGACACCCAGCGCGAGGCGATCGCCGTTGCGGAGGCCAACCGCCTCGGCATCCCCGTCGTCGCCGTGGTGGACACCAACAGCGACCCGGATCCCATCGAGTATCCGATCCCGGCCAACGATGACGCGATCCGCTCGATCGACCTCATTTGCAAACTAGCCGCCGAAGCGGTCGAGAAAGGGCTCTCCGAATACTCGCGCGTCGCCGCCGAAGAGCAGCGCCGCCGCGCCGCGGAAGAAGCCGCCGCGCAAGCCCGCGCCAAGGCCGCCGAGGCCGCCGCGAAGGCGCACGCCGCGCCCGCCGACGGTGCCAAGCCGGAAGCGAAAAAGCCGGCGCGCCGCACCCGCGCCGCCAAACCCGTCGATGCATCCGCCGATGACGCCGCGCCCGCGGAATCCGCCGCCCCAGCGGAACAGGAGGCTGGAAGCGGAAACCTGAAGTCGGAGATCTGAAACCTGAAGTCGGAAACCTGAAGACGTAAATTCAAACCCATTACAAAGTAGCATCACCATGGAAATCACCGCAGCAATGGTCAAACAGCTCCGCGACGAAACGGGGCTCGGCATGATGGAGTGCAAGAACGCGCTCGTCGAAACCAGCGGCGACAAGCAAGCCGCCATCAAAGTGCTCCGCGAGCGAGGCCTTGCCATCGCGGGCAAAAAGGCGGAGCGCGTCGCCAAAGAGGGGCGCGTTGCCTGCGAAATCTACGACGGCGGCAAGTCCGGCGTCTTGATCGAGGTCAACTGCGAGACGGACTTCGTCGCCCGCAACGCCTCGTTTCAGGCCTTCCTCAAGGAACTGGTCCAAACCGCCAAAACTGTCGGCGATAACGCGCTCGCCGAAACCGTGAAGGATCAGGTGGCCGCCAAGATTGCCGAGATCGGCGAAAACATCATCATCCGCCGCAACGTGAAATACACCGTGCAGGGCGAAGGCATCATCGCCGGCTACATCCACCTCGGCGAAAAAGTCGGCGTCCTCGTCGAGGTCGGTTGCGCGAAAGCCGCTTCGCTCGATGCCGACGGGTTCCGCGAAGCGGTCAAAGACGTCACCCTTCACATCGCCGCCTGCAACCCCGCCTACTTGCAGCGCGCGGATGTGCCGGCGGACGTGATCCAGGCCGAGCGCGAAATCTATGCCAAACAAGTCGAGGGCAAGCCCGCGAACATCGTGGACAAAATCGTCGCCGGCAAGCTGGAGAAATTCTACCAGCAGAATTGCCTCGTCGAGCAGGCTTTCGTCAAGGACGCGGATCACACCGTGGCCGAGATGCTCAAGGCGCGCGGCGATGCGATCGGCGACACCCTCGCCATCCGCCGTTTTGTCCGCTACCAGGTCGGTGTCTAACCGCGACAATTTTCCATGCGCTGTAAATTACAGCGCATGGAAACGCGGAAAAAAGTTTTTACAGAGCATGGACGTAGCGTGAAGGCGAGGGGACTCACCCAGCTGGGGCGGAAGGTCGCGATCCCGAAATCCCCGGGCGCGGCGCGGATCGAAACCTTTCCGAATCGGCATCCGAACCGCGACTACACGGTGCGGTTCGAGTGTCCCGAGTTCACGTCGCTCTGTCCGATCACGGGCCAACCGGATTTCGGGCGGATCACGATCGAATACGTGCCGGACCAGCGCTGTATCGAGAGCAAATCGCTGAAGCTCTATCTCGGCTCATTTCGGAACGAGGGGGCGTTCGCCGAGTCGATCGCGAATCGCATCTGCGACGACCTTGCCGCCGCGTGCACGCCGCGCCGGATGACCGTCATCGCGGAATTCACGCCGCGCGGCGGAATCGCGATTCGCGTCGCGGCGGAGTATGCGCGTTGAGGGATGGGGCGGGGGCGGGTTCGACGGCGATGGCGCCGCCCGATGTTGGGGTGCGGGTTGGTGCGGGAAAAGCCGGTCTTCATTGACTTCGCGCGGTGCTGACCTATTTTTACGCCGCTTATGCGAGTATGGCGGCGAAATTTTCCATGGGCTTGCACGATGCCGGCGCGTTTTTGCGCCGGCTCGCGGTATTGGCGGGGCTCTGGTGGATCCTCGATGAAGGGCGCATGGACGGCTGGTGGTTCGCGCCCGCGATCATTGCCGGCGCGCTCCTGATCCAGTACGTCCTGCCCGCGGCGGAATCACGATGGGGCTGGTCGGCCGTCGGCGCGCTGCGCTTCATCCCGTATTTCCTCAAACAATCGATTCACGGCGGGTGGGATGTGTCGCGCCGCGCGTTCCTGCGCGAGATTTCGCTGGACCCTTCGATGTTCGAATATCCGTCGCGGTTGAGCAATCCGACCGCGCGCCTGTTTTTCACGCATGTGATCAGTTTGTTGCCCGGCACGCTTTCCGCCGATGCGAGGGGCAATACGATTCGCATCCACGCCCTCACCGGCGCGGAGCCGGAGTTGCGGGCCTCGGCGGAGCTGCTCGAAGCGCGCGTGGCGGATCTCTTCGGCGAAACGCTCGCATCGGAGGCGCGTTCATGACGGTCTTCGGCTATGCGCTCTGCTTATTCTTGCTCGCGAATCTCGCGGCGGGATTGCTGTTCGTCTTTCGCGGACGCGTCGCGCCGGTCTGGATGCTCGGCATCCAAATTTTCGGCACGACCGGCGCCGCGTTGTTGCTCGTGCTCGCGGAACTCCAGCAGGAACCCGCGCTGCGCGATGTCGCGCTGGTCTGCGCGCTGCTCGCTGCCGTGACGCTCGTCACGTATGCGCAGCGCATCTGGGCTCGGCCCGCCGCGGAGGAGGAAGCGCCATGAGTGCGGCGCCGTTTCTGGCCGTCGCGCTGATGTGCGCGGGCGCGTTCTTTTTTCTCGCCGGCACCATCGGCTTTTTGCGGTTTCCGGACCTGTTCACGCGCCTGCACGCGTTGACGAAGGCCGACAACCTCGGGTTCGGCCTCATCGGCGCGGGGTTGGCGATCCTGTCCGGCTCGTGGGCCGTCGCCGCGAAAATTTTCCTGATTTGGATTCTGCTGCTGATCAGCGCCTCCGCGTGCAGCCTGCTCGTCGCGCGCGGCGCGATGCGAAACGGGATTCAGCCGTGGAGGAAACCATGACGCTGCCCCTGGCGTTCGATGTATTTCTTTGCGCGATGCTGCTCGGCCTCGCCGCCCGCACGCTGTTCAGCCGCACCCTCTTTCAGGGCGTGATGTTCTTCGTCGTGTACGGCCTCGTGATGGCGCTCGCGTGGGCGCGGCTCAACGCGCCGGATATTGCGCTGGCCGAGGCCGCGCTCGGCGCGGGCATCACCGGCGCGCTGCTGTTCAGCGCCGTGCGCGCCTTGCGCGACCGCGGGGATCGCGAGGAGGAGTCCTGACATGGCCGAAACCCGCGCCTACATCGGACGCACGCAGCGTGTGATGCTCGCCATCGGGCTGCTCCCGCTGCTGGCGGCGCTCTTGTCGGCGATCGGCAGCGTGCCTGCGCGCCCGCCGAATCTGGCCGCGCAGGTTGCCGCGCGGATGGGGGACAGCGGCGTCACGCATCCGCTCACCGCGGTGCTGCTCAACTTTCGCGGCTACGACACGATGCTCGAAATCGCAGTGCTGTGGCTCGCCGGTCTTGGCGCACTTGCGCTCGCGCCGGGTCCGTCCGCACAACGGGGGCGTCCGCATCCTGTTCTCGCCGGACTGCTCCGCGTGCTCGCGCCCGCGCTCGTGATGACCGCCGGCTACATTCTCTGGGCGGGCGGCTTCCGTCCCGGTGGCGCGTTCCAAGCCGGCGCGGTCTTGGGCGCGGGCCTCGTGCTGGCGTCGTTGGGTGGTGTTGTGCATCTTGATCCTGCACGGGGGTTGCAGTGCCTGCTCGGCCTCGGCGTAGCTGTGTTCACCGGCGTCGCCGTCTGGTCGTGGGCGCAAACCGGCGAGCTGTTGCATTACCCCGGCACGACGGACAAGTGGGCGATTCTTGCGATCGAAAGCATGGCCGCCCTCTCGATCGCCTTCATTTTGCTCACCCTCTTCGATCGTCTTACTTCCCCTTCCACCTCCCTCTCCACCTCCCTCTCCAGCTCCCCCCCACCGCCCCCCGCCGCATGAGCACGATGCATCTCTATCTTGGAACCGCAGTGCTGTTGTTCGTGCTCGGCCTTTACGGCGTGCTGATCCGCCCGCACTTGTTGCGCAAGATGACCGCGCTCAACGTGATGAGTTCTGGTCTGTTTCTACTCTTCGTGGCCATTGCCTATCGCGGCGCGGGCGAACCGGCCGATCCGGTCCCGCACGCCATGGTGCTCACCGGCATCGTGATTTCCGTCAGCGCCACTGCCTACGGCTTGTTGCTGATCCGCCGCGTGCTCGAAACCACCGGCCGCGCGGAATTGCCGATAGAGGAGCCCAAACCCAATGCCTGACGCCGGATTCAGTTCCGCATGGCTCGCCGCGCCTATTGCGGTTCCGCTGCTCGCCGCGATCGGCGTCGCGCTGCTTTCCGCGCGCCTGCGCGCTGGGGTGTGCGCGCTCGGCGCGGTCGGCACTGCCGTCGCGTCATTTGTCGTCCTCGCGCGCGTCGCGGCCGCGGGCCCGTTGCGGCACAACCTCGGCGGTTGGGGCGCGCCGCTCGGCATCGACCTGTTTGCCGACGGCCTCTCCGTGCTCATGCTCGCGATGACCGCCGTGCTCGGCTGCGCCATCAGTCTTTACGCGTCCGGCTACTTCGAACACGCGCGCGAACGCCAATCGTTTTGGCCGATTTGGTTTCTGCTCTGGACCGGCCTCAACGCGCTCTTTCTGACCGCCGATCTCTTCAATTTTTATGTCACGCTTGAGCTCATCGGCATATCCGCCGTCGCGCTCGTCGCGATGGAGGGCGGACCCGTCGCGCTCTCTGCCGCCGTCCGCTATCTGTTCATGGCGATGCTCGGCTCGCTCGCGTACATGGGCGGCGTTGCGCTCGTCTATGCGCAGACCGGCGCGCTCGATCTTGCGCTGCTCGAGGGACGCCTGGGCGAAGGCCCGCTGGGCCAGGCCGCGCTCGCGCTCCTCATCGTCGGCCTGCTCGCGAAGACCGCGCTGTTCCCGCTGCACCTTTGGCTCCCGCCCGCGCACTCGAGCGCGCCCGCGCCGGTCAGCGCCGCCCTTTCCGCGCTGGTGGTCAAGGCCTCGTTTTACATCCTGCTCCGCACCTCGTTTGGCGCATTCTCCGACAACGCGCTCGCCGCGGTCGGTCCGATTCTCGGCATTCTCGGCGGCCTCGCCGTGCTGTGGGGCTCGCTGCAGGCCCTCACACAGGATCGGCTCAAGTTGATGATCGCGTATTCAACCGTCGCGCAGGTCGGCTATCTCTTCCTCCTGTTCCCCGTCGCGATGCCGGGCGCGGGCGACGCCGCGTGGCAATCGAAGGCATGGATCGCCGGTATTTTTCATGCCCTGTCGCACGCCGCCGCGAAGGGCGCGATGTTTATGGCGGCCGGCGCGATTCTGCATGCCGTCGGGCGCGACGATAAAAATTCGTTGCGCGGCCTCGGCGAGCGGATGCCCGTTTCCGTCAGCGCGCTCGCTGTCGCCGGCATATCGATTATGGCCCTTCCGCCCAGCGGCGGCTTTATAGCGAAGTGGATGCTGCTGGTCGCTGCGGTGCGCACCGGCCAGTGGTGGTGGGCGCCGCTGATGATCGGCGGCGGATTGTTGGCCGCCGGCTACGTGTTTCGCATGGTCAAATTCGCCTTTTACGCGACACCCGCGCATGCGCCGCCGCTGCATGCCGTGCCGCGCCGGCTCGAATACACCGCGCTCGTCCTCGCGCTGATCGCGCTCGGTCTCGGCCTCGCCTCGGTATTTCCCATCGCCGTCGCCGCGATCGGCGCGCCGTTTCCGGAAAATTGGTTTACGGAGGCGTTGTGATGAGGAGCATGAACGGAAAACGGAAGACGGAAGACGGAATGTGTTCGACGCGGCCTGATGCGCTCGTTCCGTTTTCCGTTTTCCGTCTTCCGTCCGCATAGAGCCATGCCGATCTTCGACTCCATGCTGCCGCTGCTCGTGCTGATGACCTCGCTGGTCACGGCGGCGGTGATCTTTGCCCTCGGGGAAGAGCGCGCGAAGGCGCGCACCTTCTTCAACTTGCTGGGCGCGCTCGCGAAGTTGGCGCTGGTCGGGTTCATGCTCTGGGGCGTCTTCCACGAACGCGTCTTCGAGACGCGCTGGCGCTTCATGCCCCAGCTCGACTTCGTGCTGCGCGCGGACAGCATGACGATCCTCTTCTCCACGCTCTCCGCCGGCCTCTGGTTGCTGACGACGATTTACGCGATCGGCTACCTCGAAGGCTCGCCGAACCGGCGGCGCTTTTTCGGCTATTTCTCGCTCTGCGTGACCGCAACGATGGGCGTTTCGCTCGCGGGCAATCTGATCACGTTTTTTGTGTTCTACGAGTTGCTCACGCTCACCACGTACCCGCTCGTGGTGCATCGTGGAACGGACAAAGCGATAAAGGCGGGATCGATGTACCTGCGCTACACGCTCGGCGGCAGCGCGGCGATGCTCGCCGGCATGCTGTGGTTGTATGTGTTGGTCGGACCGTTCGACTTCGCCGAGACCGGCGCGCTGAGCGCGCTGGATCCGCGCCTGCACTGGCAGCTCATCGCCATCTTCGTATTGCTGATCGGCGGCCTCGGCGTGAAGGCCGCGTTGATCCCGCTGCATCGTTGGTTGCCCGAGGCGATGGTGGCGCCCGCGCCGGTCAGCGCGTTGCTCCACGCGGTTGCGGTGGTCAAGGCCGGCGCGTTTGGGATCGTGCGCGTAGTGTACGACGTGTACGGAATCGAGTTCTCGCGGGATCTCGGCGTGTTGCCGGGCCTTGCCGCGATCGCCGCGTTGACCATTCTCTACGGATCCATTCGCGCGCTGACGCAGGACGACTTCAAGCGCCGGCTCGCGTTCTCGACCGTCAGTCAGGTCTCCTACATCACGCTGGGCGTCAGTCTGTTCGGTCCAATCGCGAGCATCGGCGGCCTCGTGCACCTCGTGCACCAAGGCATCATGAAAATCACGATGTTCTTCGCCGCGGGCAACGTCGCCGAGGCGCTCGGCGCGCACAAAGTCAGCGAGCTCGACGGAGTCGGGCGGCGCATGCCCGGCACGATGGCCGCATTTTCCGTCGCCGCGCTCGGGATGATCGGCGTGCCGCCCCTGGCAGGGTTCATCAGCAAGTGGTACCTCGGCTGGGGCGCGGCCGCAGCCGGCCAGTATTGGGCGCTTGGCGTGCTCGCCGCGAGCAGCCTGCTCAACGCGGCGTATTTTCTGCCCATCCTGTATCGCGCGTGGTTCAAGCCGCAGCGCAAGCCGTGGCCGCATGAACACCTGCGGCGCGGCCGGTTCGAGATCAGCCCGTGGCTGCTCCTGCCGCCCGTAGCGACCGCGGTCCTCGTCGTCCTCGCGGGGCTGCTTGCCGGACATCCGTTCAGCCCGTTGGGCTGGGTGCGCATTATCGCCGGACGGGAGTATCTCGCGCCATGAACCTGCTCCCGTTGCCTGATGCGATGTTGCCCGCGCTGCTTGCGCTCGCGTTGCTGGCGCCGCTCCTGCTCGCGGTGCGCCCGCGCGCGACCGGATGGGGTGCAGTCGCCGCCTTGCCCGCCGTTGCGCTCGCGTTTGTCAAGCCGTTCGAGACGGGAATGGATGTCCTCTTGATCGGCGCGCGATTCGGCGTGCATCCCGGCAACGCGCCGTTCCTGCTGCTCGCCGGCGCGCTATGGACGCTCGCCACATGGTTCGCGCGCCACTACATGGCGCATGACGCGCATGCCGTCCGTTATCACTTCTTTCACCGCCTCGCGATGACCGGCAACTTCGGCCTCATCCTCGCGCAGGACCTCGCAACCTTTTACTTTTTCTTCGCGCTGATGAGCCTTGCGTCGTACCCGCTCGTCATCCACGACGGGCGGAGCGTCTCGCGCCGCGCGGGACGCGTCTATCTCGCCCTCGCGCTGCTCGGCGAGGTCGTGCAATTCGCCGTTTTTTCCGCGATCGCCGCGCAAGCGGGCGCGTGGACATTCGACGCGGCGCGCGCCGCGCTGATCGAATCACCGCACCGCGCGTGGCTTATTGGCGCACTGCTAGCCGGACTCGGCATCAAGGCCGCGCTCGTGCCGCTGCACGTCTGGCTTCCGCTCGCGCACCCCGTTGCGCCGACGCCGGCCAGCGCGGTGTTGAGCGGCTCGATGATCAAGGCCGGCCTGCTCGGCTGGCTGAATCTGCTCCCACTCGGCGCGGTCGCCGCGCCCGCGTTCGGCGAGCCGGTCATGGTCCTCGGCCTGTTCGGCATCTTCGGCGCGGCTGTCGCCGGCGTCACGCAGCATCAGCCCAAGGCCGTGCTCGCCTATTCGAGCATCAGCCAGATGGGCTTGATGATTCTTGCCGTCGGCATCGCCTTGCAGCGTCCGGCGGCGATGCCCGCTGTGTTTCCCGCGCTGATGCTCTACGCGCTGCACCACGCGCTCGCGAAGGGCGCGCTGTTCCTCGGCGTCGGCATGGCGACCAGCGCGCCGCGCGGCGCTGCGGGCCGCGTCTGGATGTGGGTCGGCCTGCTCCTGCCCGCGCTCGCGCTCGCCGGGTTCCCGCTCACCAGCGGCGCGGCGGCCAAGCTCTTTCTAAAAGCCGCCGCCGCGGAGGCGGCGGGCGACTGGCCCGCGCGGCTCTCCGCGCTGCTCTCCATCGGCGCGATCGGGACCACGCTGCTGATGGCGCGTTTTTTGTGGACGATGCGCAAAAAGATCGCGCAAGACCCCGACGCGCAGCACCTCGCCTCGCGCGCGATTTGGGCGCCGTGGGGGCTGTTGATCGCGCTGGTGCTGGCGTTGCCCTTGTGGTTTGCGGTTGGGCTTGCGCCGGAAAAAGCCGCGGGCGCGTGGTCGCTGAAGTACGCGGTGCCGCTCGCGTGGCCGGTGTTGGCGGGCGCCGCAATTGCGGGCGTCGCGATCGCCGTCCTTCGGCATGGCCTGGGCGAAGTGCCGCCCGGCGATCTGCTCGCGATTCCGGCGTGGATCGTCGCACGGCTGGTTGGTTTTTATCGGCTGCATCGCCCGGCCCTTGGCGCGCGTGTCCGCGCGGCGGACGAGGCGCGCGCGCTGGCGCGCGACGGGTTGAAAGAGCTGCTACGCGCGCTTGCCGGCGCCGAGCGCTATCTGCGGACGCTCGGCGTTGCGGGCATTGCCCTCGCGCTGCTCACCGCGTTGCTGATTTGGCGCCTCGGCCGCTGACCCGCCCAAAAGCCCCAAAGGGGTCAGACGCTGAATTTTCTCGTGATGCGGTCGAGTGCGCCCGATCGGTTAATGTTCGGATCAGTCTTCCAACTCGATATCCGGCGTTTCGTCGAGCAGCGCGGGGTCAAGCAGGTCGGATGCTCCGGGGGCGGGCCGTTCGGTCTTGCGACGCTCGGCCTCGGCGCGCAGCGGGGCGAGGTCCACACCGTTGCGCTCGAGTTTTTCGGCGACCGCCGTGTTGGACGGGTCGATCACGAACGAGCGCGACCACCAGTCGATCGCCTCTTCGATCACGCCGAGTTTCTCATACACGTCGCCCATGTGGTCGGTGAGTGTCGCGTCATCGGGCATCAGCGCGATGGCGCGTTCGATATCCTCGCGCGCTTCCACATAGCGGCCCTGCATGAAGTAAATCCATCCGCGCGTGTCGATATAGGCCGCGTTGTCGGGCGCGATGGCGAGTGCGCGGTTGACGAGGTCGAGGCCCTTCTCCAATTCCATGCCGCGCTCGGCCCACATATAGGCGAGGTAGTTGTGCGCATCCACCCATGCGTTGTAGTCCTGTGTGCGGCCGGGCGGCGGGTCCATTTCGATGCAGCGCAGAAAGAGGCGAGCGGCTTCATCGATTTGGCCTTTTCGTTCGTTCGCCGCACCGTACCAGAAATAGAATGCCGGCGTGAGGATGTCCTCCTCCACCTCCTGCTCGCGGGCGAGGCGTTCGGCGCGCGCGAAGGCGGCGATGGATTCCTCGTAGCGCTGGGCATAGCTGGCGACGAGGCCGAGATACACAAAGACGGAAGGGTTGTCGGCATCGAGTTCGCTCAACCGGCGCAGGGCGGACACGCCGAGCGCACGCCGGTTCATGTCCGGCTCGCGCAGCAGCACGCGCGCGAAGATGTCGAGAAATTGGGGCTCGCGCGCGAGGGCGTCTTTGAGGCGCTGCGCGGCGTCGTCCGCGCGGCCCGCTTGTAATGCGGCGAGGGCGTGGCTGACGGTGAAGTGCGGCACGAGCGGCGTCGCTTCGCCGGTCTGGAACAATGTCTGGGCGCGATCGAAGTAGTCGAGCGCCGCCGCGGGCTGGTCGCGGCCGATTTCGAGATAGGCGAGCAGTTCGAGGAGGCGCGTGTCGCGCGGGTGGGCGGCGAGCGCCTCGCGGAAGACGGCGGCCGCCTCGTCGACGCGGCGCAGGCCGGTCAGCAGGAGGCCGAGCCGGAGCGCGGGGGCGGGATCGTCGGGCGCGAGCGCGCGCGCGCGCCGGTACGCCGCCTCGGCGGCCTCGCTGTCGCCGGCCTGTTCCTGGAGGTGGCCGAGGGTGAGCAGGCGTCCTGGGTTGTCCGGCTGCCGGTCGACGAGCGTCTGCATCGCGAGCGCCGCCGCCCCGGCGTCCTCGCGGCCGAACAACGCGGTGACATGGCGGCGGCGCCAATAGGTGTCGGCCGGGCGCAGCGCCTCCATCTGCTCGGCAGCTTCAAGGGCGGCTTCATAGCGGCCCGCCAGTTTGTTGAGGATGGCGAGTTGGAGAAGCAGGGCCTCATCCCGCGGTCCGCGCGCGGCCGCCGGTTCGAGCACGCGCAAGGCGCGCTCCGCGGCGCGTGCGGCATCCGTGCGATCGCGCATCGCGGCTGCGCGGCGGACGTGGAGTTGCGCGAGCATCCGCGCGATGTCTTCCGTGCCGCGCGCGCGCCGGAGGCCCTGTTCGAGCAGCGCGATCGCCTCCTCTGCGCGGTCCATGCGGGCCAGCAGCGCGGCTTTTTCGAGGTAGGGCAGCGGTTCGGCGGGGGCGACGCGGATCGCGCGGTCGTAATAGGCCAGCGCGGCCTCCGGCTGCCCGAGCAGCCGCATCACAAAGGCGGTCCAGACCTGCGCGCGCTCGGAGTTCGGTTTGCGCCGCGCAAGGCGTTCCATGAGGTCCTGTGCCTCCGCGCTCCGCTGGTCGCGGACCAGGCCGAGCGCGACGCGGAATTGGAGTTCTTCGTTATCGGGATCGAGTTCGGCGGCGCGCAGAAAATTGGACGAGGCGGCCTCGCCGTCGCGGTTCCATTCCTGGCTGATCCCCGCGCCGTAGCGCGCGAGCGCCTCAGCGAATGCCGCGCGATCCGGCGGCAATTTGCCGGGAATCCCGAGGTCTACATCCTGTGCCGGTCCGCCCCGGAATGCGGCGCAGCCGCACGTGGCGACCGCGAGGCACACGACAACCATCTGCTGAACGAAACGTGCCCAGCGCATGACGGAACCCTACCTGACGAACGAGGGGGTGTCTAACCCCAGCTACGCTTTTTGTGACGGGAGAGACGCAAGCGTTTGCGGCGTTTGTGCTTCGCCATTTTTTTGCGTCGTTTCTTCTTTACGGAACCCATACCTGCCTCTTTGGACCCTTCCAAGCGCGAAACAGTCAGCTTACGGAATCACTTTGTTTAATGAAAGTTCAATAATGCCCTCGGCGCCGGCCGCTTTGAGCCGCGGGATCAACTCCCGCACCACCGGCTCGTCCACGACGGACTCGACCGCGAACCAGCCGCCGCCGCTCAACGGCATGACCGTCGGCGCATGCAGCGCGGGGAGCAGCGCCGTGACGGCGTCGAGCCGGGCGGCGTCCACATTCAGCTTGAGCAGCACTTTCGTTTCCGCGGCCAGCGCGCCGCGCAGCAGCAGGGCGAGCGTCTCGATCTTCGCGCGTTTCCAATCGTTCTGCCACGCCTGCTTGTTGGCGATGAAGCGGGTGGTCGATTCGAGGATGGTCTCGACGATCCGCAGGTTGTTGGCGCGAAGCGAGGATCCGGTTTCGGTGATCTCGACGATGGCGTCCACGAGTTCCGGCGCCTTGACCTCCGTCGCGCCCCACGAGAATTCGACCTCCGCCTGCACGCCGTTGCGCGCGAGGTACTGCCTGGTGAGACCGACCGCTTCGGTGGCGATGCGCTTGCCCTGCAAGTCCTTGACCGACTGAATCGGCGACGCATTCGGCACGGCGAGCACCCAGCGCACGGGGCGCAGGCCTTGTTTCGCATAGACGAGGTTTGCCACCTCGTGCACGTCGGACTGGTTCTCCTGAATCCAGTCGAATCCTGTCAGGCCGGCATCGAGCAGGCCCTGTTCGACGTAGCGGCTGATCTCCTGCGCGCGGATCAGACGCGCCTCGATCTCCGGGTCATCCACGCTCGGCATATACGAGCGGGATCCGGCGGAGATCGTGAAACCCGCCTTCTTCATCATCGCGAATGTGCTGTCCTGCAGGCTGCCCTTCGGCAACCCGAGCACGATTTTATTTCCGGTGCCCATGTCCTGTTCCTTCTTGGAAAACCGCGCACGCTATCGCAACCGCGCCGCGTGTGGCAATGGAAAATGCGCCGCGAAGGCGTGTCGGCTCCAAACGGCGGCGGCCCGCTCGAATCCGAAATCCGCAAGGGGTCGGCCGCCCGCCGCGCGCGGCGCCCGCGCTCATCGCGTCCCGGAGAGACAGTGCGAAAGAGCGGAGGGCAGGTCGGGATACGAAAACTCGAAGCCCGCCTTGCGCAGTTTCGCGGGTTCGGCGCGCTGGCTGGAGAGCACGGTTTCCTTCGCGAACCCGCCGGGCAACAGGCGGAGCAGCAACGCAGGCGTCGGCAAGAACGACGGGCGGTTGAGGGCGGCGCCAAGCGCCTTCGCGAAGTCGCGGTTGGTGACCGGCTCCGGAGCGACCGCATTGACAGGGCCCTCCAGCGAGTCGTTCTCGATCGCGAAACCGATGGCGTCCACCAGGTCGTCCAACGCGATCCAGCTCATGTACTGCCGGCCGCTGCCGATCGGGCCGCCGAGGCCGAGGCGGAAGGCGGGCAGCATCGCCTTTAGTGCGCCGCCCTCTGCGCTCAATACGACGCCGATGCGGAGGTTCACGACGCGGATGCCGGCGTTGGCCGCGAGTTCCGTCGCCTTCTCCCAATCCTGCGCGAGGGTGGCGAGAAAGCCAAGTCCGGGTCCGGACGATTCCGTCAGCCATTGATCGCCGCGATTTCCATAAAAGCCCGTGCCGGAGGCGGAGACCACGACGCGCGGGCGATGGGTGAGCCCGACAAGCGCCTCCATCAGGAATTCCGTGGATTGCACGCGGCTGCGGTGTATGCGTTGTTTTTTCTCCGCGGTCCACAGCCCGAAAATCGGCTCGCCGGCGAGGTGCACCACGGCGTCCAGCTTTTCGAGCGCGGCGCGCTCGATGCGGCCGGTGGTCGGGTCCCACTGGATGTCGCCGCGCGAACGGTCCGGGTTTTTCCGTACGAGCCGAACCACAAAGTGCCCCTGCGCGGTCAAATGCCGCACAACCGCCGAGCCGATCAGTCCGCTTGAACCGGTCACTAAAATCTTCATAGTGCGTGGAACTCTAAACGCCGAAAAGCCGCATGTCCAATCGTCCGCCCACTTCTGTGTACGTACCGCCCGGCGGCCCTCCGCAGGGGCCGGGTCCGAGCCGCGCGATTTACGCGGCGATGGGCGAGGAAAACATCTTCCGCATGTGCCGCGATTTTTACTGCGAAATTGGCCGCTCGCCGATCCGCCCGCTGTTCGCGGAGGACCTGGCAAAGGCGTCGGAGAAGCTCGCCGCCTTCCTGGTGGGCATCACCGGCGGCCCGCCGCTCTACCACCAGCGCTACGGCAACCCCATGATGCGCGCGCGGCATCTCGCGTTTCCGATCGACGAAGCGGCGCGCCGGACATGGCTCGACTGTTTTTTCAAAACGCTCGAGGGGGCGGAAGAAACATACGCCTTCCCCGCCGCGCACCTGCCGGGGTTCAAGCGATGGCTGGAGGAATTCTCCGCCTGGATGGTGAATAAACAGTAGCCGCCCGCCTTCTCTAATCCGCGCGTTCGATGTCCGCGCCGAGCGCGCGGAGGCGTTCGTCCACGCGCTCGTATCCGCGATCGATCACGTGCGCATTGTCGATGATGCTGTCGCCCCGCGCGCACAGCGCCGCGATCAGCATCGCCATTCCGGCGCGGATGTCCGGCGAGCTCATGTGGATGCCGCTCAATCGCGCGGGGCCCTCGACGACGACGCGGTGCGGGTCGCACTGCACGATGCGCGCGCCCATTTCGATCAAGCGGTCCACGAAATACATCCGGCTTTCGAACAGTTTTTCGAAAAACAGCACGCTGCCGCGCGCCTGCGTCGCGAGTACGATCGCGACGCTCATCAGATCGGACGGAAACATCGGCCAGATGCCGTCCTCGATCTTCGGGATCGCGCCGCCGAGGTCGCGCCGCACGCGGAAGAGTTCGTGCGCGGGTTGAATCACCGTGTCGTCCGCGCCTTTCCACACCAGCCCCAGCCGCGCAAACGCGCGGCCGACCACCGCGCGCGCCTCGTGGCCGCCGAACCCGTCAATCGTCAGTTCCCCGCCGGTGGCCGCCGCCGCGGCGAGATAGCTGCCGGCCTCGATGTAGTCCGGCCCGATCGCGTGGTCTGCGCCGCCGAGCCGCTCGACGCCAGTCACGCGGACGCGGTTCGAACCGAGGCCCTCGATTCGCGCGCCCATTTTGATGAGCAGCGCGCCCAGGTCCTGCACATGCGGCTCGCAGGCCGCATTGGAGACGATCGTCTCGCCATCCGCAAGCGCCGCGGCCATCAGCAGATTCTCCGTCGCCGTCACGCTGGCCTCCTCCAGCAGAACGGGCGCGCCGCGCAGCCGCTTGGCGCGGAAAGTGAGGGATTCGCCGCCTTCGAAACGCGCGCCGAGCGCGCGCAGGCCTGTCACATGCGCATCCACCCGGCGGCGTCCGATCACATCGCCGCCGGGCGGCGGAATATCCGCGCGTCCGACGCGCGCGAGCAGCGGCCCGGCGAATAGGATCGACGCGCGCACGCGCCGGCACAGCTCACGGTCGAGCCGCGCGCGGCGCACCCGCGCCGCGCGCAAGGTGACGTCCCGCCCCTGCAGGCGCGCCTCCACGCCCAGCCCGTCCAGCAGCTCCAGCATCACCCGCACATCCGCGATGAGCGGAAGATTGCGGAGCGTGACCGGCTGGTCGGTGAGCAGACACGCGGTTAACATCGGCAGCGCCGCATTCTTGTTGCCGGCGGGCGTGAAGCGTCCGCCCACGCGGCGACGACCCCTGATGATGAAGCGGCTCATGGCGGCGGGCGCGCTTATTCCGCCTTCACGCGGCTGAACATGCCCTCAAACGTGATCGGCTCGTCGCGTCCGAGATATTCCCAGCCGGTCAGGAACCCCTTGCGCGCGCCGTAGTCTCGCGCGGCGCGAAACGCCTCGAACGAGTCGTCGCGCACCAGATAAACGATATAGTGCAGATTGGTGCTCAATGACTGGACCAAGCGCGCATAGGCGCCGTCGGGTTCGTCGCTCGACGGGGGCCGCATGCCGGGCGCGTCGGGCCGCGGAATCAGCGCGATGACGCCCATCATCATGAAACTGTTGTCGAGCCGGTATAGTTCGTTGCCGACATCCTTTGACATCGCCAGTTCCATCGCGCCCTCTTCGCCGGTCAACGCGCGGGCGCGAATCTCGCGCGATGCGGCGCGCATCGCTTCGGTGATTTCGACGCGGTCAATAAAGAATATCTGATTGCCCCGGCACTCGACATACACCGGCTGGTTCGTGGTCGCGAGCGCGAGCGGCGTCGGGCGCACCTTCGGCGTCCGCAGCGCGAGATCGATCACGATGACCATCACCATGAAGAGCGCAACGATCGTCACCGTGATGATGTCGCAGAACGAGGTGACGTTCAGTTCGGGGTTGCCTTTGTTGGGTCGCTTCGCCACGCGGTCAATACTCCGGAATCGTGATGTTGAGCTCCTTCATCTCAGCGCGCCAATCGAGCACGGCGTTGGCCTCGATCACATCGGCGCCGGCGACGATGCCGCGCCGGATGAGTTCCTTGCGCAGGTGCCGGTACACCGGCAGCGAACCGGGGCGCGCGAGCAGGACGATGTATTCCTTGTCGTTGTTCGCCTCCACGCGCGCGAGCAGGCGATCCACCGGGTTGCCGGGCCGGCGCAGCTCGTCGATGGCAACCGTGATGTCGCCCGGAATCACCGTAGCGCCGTCGGGCCGGCAATCGATGTAGAGCGGGCGCTGCTCGGGCTTCTGTTTGCGCTGCATCGCCTTGAACAGTTTATCGAACGACAACACATTGAGCTGCTGCGGATTTTGAATGATCGGCATGATCATCACGATGAGCACGAGGCAGATGAGACTCATCATAATCACGAGCGAATCGAGAAACGGCGTCATCTCGATCTTCATCTCGCGTTTGGGCGGACGCGGCATCGCGCGGGGCTCCGGTGCGGCGGCTCAGCGGGCCTCGGTGAGCACGATCTGGCGCGGCTTCGACAGCCGCTTGACCAGCTCGTCGGTGGTCTGGAGGTGCTTGCGCAGATCGGTCATCGCGGCGCGGAACTCCTGGCTGCCCGCGATATCGCTCATCGCGATCTCCACCGCGCGCGTCGCCTGCAGGAGCGACTCGATGCGCGTGCCGACATCCACGAGCCGGGTCATCTGCTCCGCGAGCCCGCGGGCCGCCTCGTCGGCGCCGCGCGCCGCGAGCGATGTCGCGTCGCGCAGCGATTGGACCGCCTGGCCGAGATGGGCCGACGCATCGCCCACCTGTTTGCGCAGATCGTCGGAGACTTCTTTCCAGCGGGCCGCCTCGCGGTCGCTCGCCTGATTAAGCGTGCTGAGATAGCTCTGCACGGCGGCCGCCTGCTGCTCGACCGCCCGCGCGCCGCTCGTTTCGATTGCGCGCGCCTGCTGCTCGAGGCGCTGGGCGACGGACTCGGTCCCGGTCCGGAACCGCTCGGAGACGTCGACCAACTTGCCGGCGAGCTGCTGGCCGAGCTCGCCCACGCGGATTTCGTAGCGAATCTGGAACTCGCTGTATTTGTCGTTGAGTAAATCGCCCGCCTTCGCGATCGCTTGCGCGAAGATTTCCTCGTAGCGCTGCGGGCTCGGCAGCCGCCGGAACCCTTCCTCGATTGACGCGACCAGCTCCTTGAGCGGCGCGGTCATGGCCTCGGCCATGTGGCCGATATCCTCGCGCATCGCGTTGATGCTCTCGACGGGGAATTCGGTCTTCTTGACGGACGGCATCCGCGCGGTGAGCCGCTCCTCGATCAAGGCGTCGATCTCGCCGAGCAACTGCTCCTCGCGCCGCTCCGCCGACATGCTCGGAAACGCCGCCGCACCCGCGGTCCACAAGCCGACGAGCGTCGTGTAGAACGCGACCGCGAGGCCCTGCGTGATCAAGCCGACCTGGAACTTGATATCCTCCGCCGAAACGTCGCCGCGCAAGAACTCGGCGAATCCGCCGATACCGTAGCTGACGCCGTACACCGTGCCGAGGAACCCGAGCAGCGGCATTGCCCAGATGAACAGCCGGTTCCCGCGGAACGACGCGTCCGATCCGAACACATCCATCTCGCTGTTCTCGCGCGCGTATTGGCTCGTGCGCTCGAAATCGCGCGAGTTGATCCACATCGCCAGCACGCGCATCACGCGCGTGTACACCATCCGCTTCTCCCACCCCGGAATCTCGGCGATCTCGTTGTACACCGACACGAGCCGCGGGCCGTCGTTCATGTCGAGGTCGTCCGGCAGCGGGATTTCGCGCAGCGCGCGAAACTCCGCCCGCACCTTGAACCGCTTCATCAACACAGTCATCGTGGACAGGCAGAACATGAACATCGTGAGCGATTGAAAGAGCAGGCGCGACGGATCGATCTGGTCGCGGCCCATGAACAGGTCGCGGATAAACGTGCCTTTCAGCGTGTAGATGAGACCGAAGATGGCCAAATTCATCGCGATCGCGAGCAGGACCACGATCCCCATATTCACGTTCATGCCGGGCCGCTCGCCGCTCGGAAACGGAACCTGTTGTATGCTCATAGCCCCTCGCTTGGTGAGTCTCGCGTCCTGTCGCTCTCGACGCATTTCATGGCGCGCGCGAACGTGTCGGGAATCCTAGAGGACTTAAACGCAGAAGCAAGAGAGGAGTTGGGATTCGTTTGCCCGATTCTCTATCGTGTAGCTCCGGCGCTCCGCCGACAGAGCGGCGGAACTGCAGCCGCTCCCGCTCCTGCCAAATCCTAACCGGCCTCGAACAAATCCGCTTCCGTATCCCGCGCAAGCCAGTACACTTCACCCGTTGTCGGGTTGCACGTCGGCGCAGTTTGAGGAGGAACACGTATGAGCCTGTTGATCCGGAACGGCGAGATCGTCACCGCGGATGCGCATTACAAGGCGGACATCTACTGCGCGGACGAACAGATCACCTGCATCGGTCCGAACCTCGACGTGCCCAAGGGCACGACCGTCATCGACGCCAAGGGCAAATACGTGTTCCCCGGCTTCATCGACCCGCACGTCCACATCTACTTGCCCTTCATGGGCACCTACGCAAAAGACACCTACGAAACCGCCGGCAAGGCCGCGCTCGCCGGCGGCACTACCACACTGATCGAAATGTGCTGTCCTGCGCGCAGCGATGGACTGCTCAAATCCTTCGAACTCTGGCGCAGCAAGGCCGAGGGCTTGAGCCCGTGCGACTTCACGTTCCACATGGGCGTTTCGCGATTCGACGAACAAGCCGAACGCGAGCTGCGCGAAATCGTCAAGTCCGGCATCTCCAGCTTTAAAATCTTCCTCGCCTACAAAGGCGCGTTCGGCGTCACGGATTACGAGCTGTACCACACGCTGCGCCTCGCGAAGGAACTCGGCGTGATCGTCACCGCGCACTGCGAAAACGCCGACCTTGTCGCCGAGCTGCAAAAGAAACTGCTCGCCGCGCGCAAGACGGGCACAAAATGGCACTACTGGAGCCGCCCGCCGCTCGTCGAGGCCGAGGGCGTGCACCACCTCGCCACCTTCGCGGAAATGCACGACACCCACGTCTATTGCGTCCACACCAGTTGCGCCGAGGCGCTCCGCGCGGCAATCCGCGCGCGCGAACGCGGTGTGAAGATTTGGGTCGAGACGTTGATTCAATATCTCACCCTCGACATGAGCCACGCCGAATTGCCGAAATTTGAAGGCGCGAAGTACGTCATGTCGCCCCCGCTCCGCCACAAATCCAACCAGGCCGTCTTCTGGAACGCCCTCGCGCAGGACCTCGTCAGCACCGTCGCCACCGACCACGCGCCGTTCGACTTCAAGGGACAAAAAGACATGGGCCGCGCGGACTTTACGAAAATCCCGAACGGCATCCCGTCGCTCGAAGACCGCGTCACCGTGCTCTGGACGCACGGCGTCGCGACCGGCCGCCTCTCGCTGAACCGCTTCGTGGAGGTCGGCAGCACACAGGCCGCCAAACTCTTCGGCCTGTTCCCGCGCAAGGGCGCGATCGCCGTCGGCAGCGACGCCGACCTCGTCATTTGGGACCCGAAATACCGCGGCGTCATCTCCGCAAAAAAACAATACATGAATGTGGACTACAACCCATTCGAGGGCTGGGAAATCACCGGCCGCCCCTCCGTCGTCGCGGTGCGCGGACAGATCATGGTCAAGAACGGCAAATTCGTCGGCCGCCTCGGCCACGGCCGCTTCCTTGCGCGCGAGCCGAACCATTTCTAAGTAAGAATCCCCGGCCGCACAATTTTTACAGACCCTGTAAATTACATAGCATGGAACCCGCAAAAAAAGTTTTTACAGAGCATGGAACTTTGTGCGCCGCGCGTGGCTGCGCGCTATGACGCCCGCCGAAAAATTCCGCGCCGCGCTCGAGGCCGAGCGCCCGCTGCAGATCGCGGGCGCGATCAACGCCTATGCGGCGAAACTCGCCGAACGCGCCGGATTCCGCGCGCTCTACGTCTCCGGCGCGGGCGTCGCCAACGCGAGCTTCGGCCTGCCGGACCTCGGCTTCACCACGCGCGAACAGGTTGCCGAGGACGTGCGCCGCATCGCTGGCGCGACGGCGCTCCCGTTGCTGGTGGATGTGGACACCGGCTGGGACGATCCCGCAGCGGCGGCGCGCGTGATGGCCGACGCCGGTGCGGCGGTGTTGCAGATCGAAGATCAGGTGGATCTCAAGCGTTGCGGGCACCGTCCGAACAAGCAATTGGTTCCGACGGACGAGATGCGCGCGCGGATCCGCGCGATGGTCTCCGCGCGCCCCGGCGCCGAGGTGCTGATCATGGCCCGAACCGACGCGGCAACGGTAGAAGGCCTCGACGCCGCGATCGCGCGGGCGCGGGCCTACGTGGAGGCGGGCGCTGACTATATTTTTGCCGAGGCGCTGCATGCGCTCAACGACTATCGCGCGTTTACCTCCGCGGTCCGCGCGCCGGTGCTCGCGAACATCACCGAATTCGGCAAGACGCCGCTGCTGACAACGGCGGAACTCGTGTCCGCGGGCGTGCGCATGGCGCTGTATCCGCTGTCCGCGTTCCGCGCGATGAGCGCGGCCGCGGAAAAAGTGTACGGGGCGATTCGAAAAGAGGGGACGCAAAAAAGCGTCACGGGTATCATGCAAACGCGGGAAGAGTTGTACGCCGTGCTCGATTACCACCGCTACGAGCGGGAGGCCGATGCGCGGCTTCAAGCCAGTCAAGGAGGAACGCCATGAGCTACGCCAAGGGACTCGAAGGCATCATCGCGGGCGAGACCGCGATTTCGCAAATCAATGAGGAAGCCGGCGGGCTTCGCTATCGCGGGTATGCGCTCAACGAACTGTGCGAGAAATCGACCTTTGAAGAAGTCGCGTTTTTGCTGCTGTACGGGCACTTGCCGAACCGCGCGGAACTCGCGGCCTATCGCCAGACGCTGCTGAACCTGCGCGCGCTGCCGGAACGGCTGCGGCTGTTGCTGGAGCAACTGCCCAAGGAGGCGCACCCGATGGACCTGCTGCGCACGAGCACCTCCGCGCTCGGCTGCTTCGAGCCGGAGAGCCCGCAGCGCGATCAATACGCGATTGCCAACCAGTTGCTCGCGAGCTTTGCATCGTGCATGCTCTATTGGTGGATTTTCCACCGCGACGGCCGCCGAATCGACACGCGCGGCGGCGACGACACGATCGCGGGACATTTCCTGCACGTGCTGCACAACAAGACGCCGGACGAGACGCACCGCCGCGCGCTCGACGTCTCGCTGATCCTGTACGCGGAACATGAGTTCAACGCCTCCACCTTCACCGCGCGCGTGATCGCCTCCACACTGTCCGATTTTCACTCCGCCATCACCGGCGCCATCGGCGCGCTGCGCGGACCGCTGCACGGCGGCGCAAACGAAGCGGCGATGGAACTCATTCAGCGCTACCGGACGCCCGACGAAGCGGAGGCGGGCATTTTGCAGTCGCTGAAGAACAAGGAAAAGATCATGGGCTTCGGTCACCGGGTTTATAAGCATTCCGATCCGCGGTCCGACGTAATCAAAGAGTGGGCGCGGAAGCTGGCGGCCATGAGCGAGGAGGGACAGCGTCAGTTTGCCGTTGCCGAGCGCATCGAGGCCGTCATGCGGCGCGAAAAGAACCTGTTCCCGAATTTAGATTTCTACAGCGCAATCGTGTACAACCGCTGCGGCATTCCGACCCCGCTGTTCACGCCGTTATTTGTGATGTCGCGTGTGACCGGCTGGTCCGCGCACATCATGGAGCAGCGGGCGCAGAATCGGATCATCCGCCCGAGTTCCGAGTACACCGGACCCGCGCCGCGTGCGATCATCCCGTTAGCGCAGCGGTAGTGCTGAGCTTATCGCCGTGCCGCTCCGGGCTTGAGCCAGTTCAAGATCCTGCGCGCGGTTTCCGCTTCGCAGCCGTGGAACCCGTGGTCCGCGCGCGGGATGATCTCCACATCAAACGGAGTCGCACGCGCAACGGCTTTCAGTCGGCGCGCGGCCTCAGGAATCGGAATGCATGCGTACTCCTCCCTCGCCGGCAGCACGGCAAGCGTCGGCGTCCGGATCGCGGCGAATTCGCGCATCGGCCCATCGAAGTTGAACAGCCGCGCCTCAATCTGGTTCGGATCGGCTATGCTCAAAAATCGTCGCGCGGAAAATCCGAGGCATCCTTTCCCGCGCAGGATTTCGCTCCCGCGATCGGCGCGCACCAGCGCGCGGGCGCGCCGCATCCAGTAGCCATAGCGCGCGCCGAGCTCGCGGCGGACAATCGCGTAGTCGTCGCCGATCGCCGCCAGCACGAGCGCAACAATGTCGGGCGCCCTGCGGAGATGCTGATAATAGGCGATCTTCTGGCAACCCGTGCTGTGGCCGAGCAGGACAAAGCGGCGATAGCCCTGCGCCCGGCCGAAGGCGAGCGCGGCATCGAGATCGTGGCGGCACTCGACAAACACCTCGTCCGCGACATCCCGCTCATAGCCGCGATTGTTGAACGACAGCACATCGAGCCCCGCGCGCGGGGCCGCGCGCATCAGGGCTTTTTTGAACGCGGCGCGGTAAAAATTGCCGCCCATGCCGTGCACAATCAGCAATAGCGCGTCAGCGCGATGCGGACCGTGCGCCCAGAAGCCGTCGAGCGGGCGCTTGAGCCCGCGCGCGCGCAGCTCGACCAGCGCACCCGCGATGTTCTGTGATTGCATCATTCGATCTGTCAGATCAGTCTGATTCGTCTGATCCGTCAGATCAACTCATGAAACACGCGCTCGCCATTCTGTTGCTTGGAGCCTGCGTTGCCGCCGCTGAAGTCCCCGCCGATTTTGCGGAGGCCTTTGCGCGCGTCGCCGCGCTGGTGGACCGCGAGACCTTGGGGCCTATGGATCTTGCGCGCGGCTCGATGGACGCCGCGCGGCTCATCGCCGTTGGCGCACCCGGCCTTCCGCTAACGGAGCCCCGCTTTTTGCAGGCCGAAACCTTCGGCGAGGCTGCGGTCGCGGGCCTCTACATGACCACGTGGGGCGGCAGCGCGCACTTGGCGTCCATCCGGCGCGAGTTGGAAACGAACGCGCGAAAGCGCGCGTGGCTGCGCCAGTTGGTAGGGACGGAAGAAGTATTCCTTGCGCACCTCGCCTCCGGTGGAACGTATCAGCCACTGATCCGGCTGTTGCCCGACGTCGGCGGTGCGCGTGCATTGACGATGTTGCTGATGCGATCCGGCGACCCGTTGGTTCGCCGCGCGGGACTTTTTTGGGGCTTCTGGATCGCGGACGGAACCTACTGGAATGCCGTCAGCGCGCTTGCGAAAACGGAGCGCGACCGCACCACGCTCCGCCTCGTGCAGGAAGTGTTGAAGCGCGCGAACCGGAGCTGATGCGCCGGAGTTGTCCGATCCGACTGATCGCCCATGAAAACGCTCTTTGAAGACGAGCATCTGATCGCCTTCGACAAACCCTCAGGCCTGCTCGTCGCGCCGGATCGCTGGGATAAAGAGTTGGAGAACTTGATGCGCTGGGTGCACGCGCACGTTGGTTCCGACGTTTTCAACGTCCACCGGCTTGACCGCGACACGAGCGGCATCGTCCTCTGCGCGAAAACGAAGCTCGCTCTCGATGAACTGTGCCGGCAATTTGAAACCGGCGCCGTGGAAAAGGAGTATCTCGCGCTCGTCCGCGGCCGACCACCCGCCGAGGAGGGCGAAATCGCCGAGCCGATCGCCCCCGACCCAAATCGCCCCGGCCGCATGAAGACCCTGCGCAGTGGAAAGCCAGCGCTGACGCGGTATGCAGTCGAAGAAACATTTCGCGCGTTTTCTTTCCTGCGGTTGTATCCACAAACGGGCCGCACGCATCAGCTCCGCGTTCATTTGAAGCACGTCGGGTGCCCCATTGTCGCCGACCCGTGGTACGGCGATGGACGTCCGCTGCTGCTCTCGGAATTCAAGCGCGGCTACAAACCCGCCCGCGGCGATGAACGCCCGTTGCTTTCGCGCCTCGCGCTGCACGCACATCGGCTGACGTTTGCGCACCCGGCGAGCGGTTCGGCTACGACGATAGAATCGCCAATTCCGGAGGACATCGCGCTGGCGCTAAAGCAGCTTCGCAAGTGGGCGACATGAGCTATCCCGGACAACTGGAGCATTTCTGGCGCGAACAAGCGCGGGTGCTGTGGGGCTTTCTACCGGAGCCCGCGCTGGTGGATCGCGTACGCCCGCTCGTGCAGTCGCTCAGCGATCGCTTCACCGTTGAGCGCGCCCGCGCGGCGGAGCCGTATGGCGACGAACCCGCTGCTCGCGTTGCGTATGGGCTGTTCTTTTTCCCGCAAACCTTCGCGCGCACGCAGCTCGTTTTGCGGGAGTGCTGGCATCCGCCGGCGGGCATTGCGCCGGTTCACATTCTCGATCTGGGTGCGGGAACCGGCGCGGCGGGATTCGCCGCGCTGCAACTGCTCGGCGCTCGGCCCGCGCACCTCCGCGCTGTGGACCGTTCGGCGGGCGCGCTGGAAACACTTGCTCAAGCCGCTGTGGCATGCCGCGAGCTGTGGCCCGCCGCAGAAGTCCGCCTCGATCCGTCCGATCTAATCGATCCGTCAGATCCGACAGATCGCTTTGACCTCATTCTGTGCTCCTATGCCCTCAACGAACTGGCCGAGCGCGATTCGGCATTTGATGCCGCCGCATGGCTGCGCGCGCAACTGGCGCGGCTTTCGCCCGGCGGGCTGCTGGTGGTGATCGAGCCCGCGCTGAAAACGACCGCGGAGCGACTAGAAGGGTTGCGTGACAGCGTCGCTGCGGAGGGCTGGGCGCGAATTGTCGGGCCGTGCCTACACCATCACCCTTGCCCCATGCGCGCGGAGGGCCGGTTTTGGTGCCATGAAGTACGGCGTTGGACTCCGCCGTTCATGGCGGAGAAGATTAATCGGAGGCTGTTTCGCGATTTGCCGAATTTGAAGTTCAGTTTTTTGGCGCTGACCGCGCCTGCGCACGGCGACAACAACGCAGCGCCGCCGGATGCCGCGCGCGCCCGACTGGTTGCGCCGATGACCGAACAGCGGGGCAAATTTGTCACGCGCGGCTGCGCCGCCGACGGCGCGTTGCATGACTATGAGATGCTGACGCGTCATTTGGCGCGAGAGCAACGCGATACGCTGGCGCGCATCGAGCGAGGAACGCTCGTGCAATGGACCGACCTCAAGCCCCTCGGTAACGGCGCGCTGCGCGCGGTGAGCGTCGTCGCTATGAACAAGAACCCTGATTTTGGGTAACGCTTTGTGAAGACGCGTTGTTACTATCTTGAGCCGCTGATGATGCGCTGGACGATACTGGGTCTAATTATACTGCCTTGGTTGGCCTCGGCGCAGACGACGCAGGTTGTGTACGTCGATAGCCTTGAAAATGGCTGGCAAAATTGGAGCTGGGCGACCGTCAACCTCGCGTCAACCTCTTATGTTCAAAGTGGCGCATATGCCATTTCAGTAAACGCGTCAAACTGGCAGGCGCTTTATCTGGCAACAGCCGCGCCGATTAATCCCGCGGTTTTCACCGGTCTTTCGTTTTGGGTCAATGGAGGCGCGGCCGGCGGGCAAGTGGTGCAAGTGCAGGGGACGATCAGTAGCGTCGGACAAACGCCCATTTTGCTCCAGCCTATGCCGACCAACGCGTGGCGACAGCACTCGATTTCGCTGACCGCGCTCGGTTTTACCAATGGAATTCCGCTCGATGGCGTGTGGTTTCAGATCGCCACGGCGGGGTCCGCGCCAATTTTCTATGTGGATACCATCGTGTTTTCCGGCGCGGCGTCAACATCGGGACCGCCGCAGCCCCATGTGATCCACATTGATGCCGCCGCGGATCGGCATCCGATCAGCCCGCTGATTTACGGAGTCAATTACGCCAATTCCAATGAGTTGCGCGCGATGAACGCCACGCTGAACCGGCGCGGCGGCAACAATACATCGCGCTATAACTGGAAAACCAACGCATCCAATCATGCTTCAGATTGGTATTTCGAGAGCTTGGAACAAGAAGGCGGGGCGGTTCCCGGGGCGGTAGCCGATCTATTCATCAGGCAAAGCCTCGACGGCGGAGCGGATCCGATGATCACGATTCCAATCAACGGGTGGGTGGCCAAGCTCGGGCCGGGGCGTCAACGCTTGAGCAGCTTTTCCATTTCCAAATACGGCGCGCAAACCGCCAACGACTGGCAATGGTTTCCCGATGCGGGGAACGGGATTCTTTTGTCTACCGGTCTCGCCATCACGAATAACGATCCCCACGACGCGAACATGCCGGTCACCCCCGAATTTCAGGAGGAATGGATCCACCACCTGATCGGCACTTGGGGCTCCTCCACGCAGGGTGGAGTGCGGTACTACCTAATGGACAACGAATGGGCGCTTTGGCATGAGACGCACCGCGACGTGCATCCGGTGGGCGTAACCATGGATCAATCGCGCGATTTGTTTTGCGCTTACGCCTCCATGGTGAAAAGCAATGATCCTCAGGCTCTGGTGCTGGGCCCGGAAGAATTTGGCTGGTCCGGTTATCTGTACAGCGGATATGACTTGCAATGGGGAACCCGCTACGGATGGGGTGGGCCGTTGCCCGATCGCGCAGCGCACGGGGGCGCTGATATGATGCCGTGGTGGTTGAATCAGGTCCGCGTGCGCAGCGAGGCAGAGGGCCGGCGGCTGCTCGATATTTTTACCTTGCATTATTATCCCCAAGGCGGGGAGTTCAGCGATAATGTCTCCGTGTCGATGCAGGCCCGGCGCAACCGCTCGACCCGTTCCTTGTGGGACACCAACTATATGGACGAAAGCTGGATCAATGACCGCGTTCAGCTGATCCCCCGGATGAAGTCGTGGGTCGCCTCAAATTATCCGGGAACCTTGATCGGGATCACCGAATACAGCTGGGGCGCAGATAACCATCCAAACGGCGGAACGGCGCAGGCCGATGTGCTCGGCATTTTTGGGCGCGAAGGCCTTGACCTTGCCACAAGATGGGTCGCGCCGGCGGCCGGTACTCCCGCTTTTCGCGCCTTTCAGATGTACCGCAATTATGACGGCGCAAAGGGATGCTTTGGCGATGTGAGCGTCCGGGCTATCGCCCCCGATCCGGATCATGTTTCCGCGTTTGCTGCCGAAAAAAGCGATACCGGCGAGCTCACGATCATGGCCATCAATAAAGATTGGGCCTCCAGTGCGGAGGTACATTTTGTTATAACGAATATGGTGCACGGCGGCATTGCCCGGATCTGGAGCATGGTGGGCACTCAGGCCATCGCGCGACTCACGGATGAGGTCTTCAGCACAAACCTCGTCTTGCTTCTGCCGCCTCAGAGCGTGACGTTGATCGTGGTTCCAGGATCGCCACGGCTTGCCATCGATCAGGCCGATCCGTTGGGCCGGCCCGCGATCTCCTTGAGAGGCGCATCGGCCTTGACCTATTCATTCGAGGCGTCAGAAAATCTGATTGCTTGGAGTCTTTTTGATACAGTTTACGCCAGCGGCAATGTCTTGCGCCTGTTGTTGCCCCAGAGCAACGCTATTCAGTTTCTGCGTGCTACCTGGAATCCATAATCCTGTTTGCCCCAAAAGGGGTCAGACGCTGAATTTTAACATTGTACAGCAATCGCGCTATGTGGCATGTTCATCCTTATGCCAAGACCTATACGAATCGAGTTTCCTGGGGCTATTTACCACATCATCAGCCGGGGAAATTATCGAAAGCCTCTGTTTTCCATGCCGGGGAGTGGACGGGCTTTTGAGCAGACGCTTTTCGAAGTGGCAGAGCGCTCCTGCTGGCGCATCTATGCGTATGTCGTGATGAGCAATCACTACCACGTCGCGCTACAAACACCCGAAGCAAATCTGGTTCAGGGGATGAAATGGCTGCAAGGAACATTCGCGACCCGCTTTAATCATTTCTATAAAGAGCAGGGTCATGTTTTCCAGGGCCGGTATAAATCCATTTTGGTGGAAGAGGGGAGACCGCTTCTTGGTCTCATCAACTATATTCATCTCAATCCCGTACGTGCGGGCTTATGCACGATTAAGAGTTTGCGCGAGTACGAGCTGTCCAGCTACTGGTATTATTGGCAACGACATCGGCCAGCGTGTTTGGATCGCGACGCGATACTAGCGCTTGCAGAATTGCCAAATTCAACCCACGGCATGCAATCGTATGAAGCATTGCTGGCATCGGTCGATGAGGCGAACCCGCGGAAACGAACAGAGCTCCACCGCATCTATGCACGCGGATGGTTTCTCGGTTCGCATGATGCAAAGCGTCGAGTGGCAAATGAACTGCTGAAATCAAATCCTCGGGAGGAATGGAAGGGTCGCGCGTATGCGGATATGTATGAGGAAAAATGGGATCGCTATGTGCGGGAGAAATTGAGAGAGATTCATAAATCAGAAGCAGATCTGTTGCGCGAAGCAAAGGGAGCGAAGTGGAAGGTTAAAATTGCCCGTGCGCTACGCGGGCAATTCAACGCAAGTAATCCATGGATTGCCCGACGTCTCCATATGGGCCATCCCACTCGCGTAAGCATGGCCGTCGCGGGCGCGACGAGAAAATTCAGCGCCTGACCCCTTTATGGTCCTTTATGGTATTTCAGATTCAGAAGCGTGGAACGTCGACGCGGGTTGAGTTGCTCTCGGGGCTGACGACGTTCGTCACGATGGCGTATATCCTTGTCGTGAATCCCGTGGTCCTTGCTACCGATTTCGCGGGGAACCCAACAGGACTCGACCCGCAGGCGGTCTTCCTCGCCACCGCGCTCGCGGCCGCGCTGGCAACGGCCATCATGGGGCTGTATGCCAATTTGCCGATCGCCCAGGCGCCGGGCATGGGGAATAACCATTTGTTCGTTTCGGTGGTGATGAGCCTTGGGGCGCTCGGGATCGCCCAGCCCTGGCGCGTCGCGCTGGCCTGCGTCTTCTTTTCCGGTCTGATATTTTTGATTCTGTCACTGCTGAAAATTCGCAAGGCGATCATCGACGCACTATCGCCCAGTATGCGCGCGGGAATTTCGGTGGGCATTGGCCTGTTCATCACGTTCATCGGACTCAAAAATGCCGGACTGATCATCGGCAAGCCGGGCACGCTGCTGGGTCTCAATCTGCATCCAACCCCCGCCGGATTCGCAGTGTTTCTGGTCGGCCTTCTGGTGATGACCCTCGCGCACGCGCGCAAATGGCCCGGCTCAATCTTGCTTGGTGTTTTTGCAGGCGCCGCGGCGGCCCTCGCGTTCGGCGTCATCCAGCCTCCGCAAAACTGGCTCGGTTTGCCGCGCATCACCGAGCCGGCCGTATTTCGACTCGATCTCGCTGGCGCGTTGACGGCCGTGTGCATCCCGTTTGTTCTAATTTTCGCGTTCACTGACCTTTTCGACACGATCGGCACACTGGTCGGCGTGACCGAACGCGCGGGACTGGTCAAAAACGGCGAACTGCCCAACGCGAATCGCGCGCTCATCTCCGATGCCTCCGCCACCATGTTCGGCGCGCTCCTCGGCACGAGCACGGTGACCAGCTACATCGAAAGCGCGGCGGGCATCGAACAGGGCGGGCGCACGGGCCTGACCGCTGTGACGGCAGCCGTCCTCTTTGCGGTTTCCATCGTGCTGGCGCCCATCGTCGGCATGATCGCCTCGCATCCAAGCATCACCGCACCAGCACTGATTTTTGTGGGCCTTTTCATGGCCGCTTCGATTCGGCACGTGGCCTTTGATGATCTGACGGAAGGATTGCCCGCATTTTTGATCGCGATTGGCATTCCGCTTTCGTTCTCCATCGCAGATGGACTGACGTTGGGCCTCCTGGCCTATCCCACAGTGAAGCTTGTTGCGGGCCGCGCGCGCGAGGTTCGCGCGCCGATGTGGATTGTCGCCGCAGGTCTCATCGCATTTCTGGTTTTCGTGCGGGCGAGGATGGGCTGATATGTTTCCGCTGCGCGATACCATTCCAAGCCGTTGCGCCCCCGTCGCCACCTGGCTCATCATTATCGCGAATGCTGTTGTTCACTTGCTGGTATCGGGGTTGGATCGCGAGACGCATGAGGCGCTGATTCGCGTGTTCGGCCTGGTCCCCGCGCGCGTACTCGATCCCTACTGGGTGGATCGCGTCGGGTGGTTCGGCGCCGGACTGCCACTGTTGACCCACATGTTTTTGCACGGCAATTGGGCACACCTCATCGGCAACATGTGGACGATGTGGATCTTCGCGGACAACGTGGAAGATCGCATGGGACCGGGCCGGTTCTTGCTCTTCTATCTGCTGTCCGGGCTCGCGGCGGCGTTCGCGCAGGTCTATATGTTCGCCGATTCAAGCACGCCGATGGTGGGCGCGTCCGGCGCAGTAGCCGGCGTGCTGGGGGCCTATCTCGTGATGTATCCGCGCGCGCAGGTCATCACGTTGGTGCCGATCTTTTTTTACCCGCTTTTTTTGTCGCTGCCGGCTGTGACCTACCTGTTCGTCTGGTTTTTCACGCAGATGTGGTCTGCGGCCATCGAGGGCCTGCTGCCGCGTACGCACGGCGGTGGTATCGCTTGGTGGGCGCATATCGGCGGATTTGTCTTTGGTTTGCTCATGCATCCTATGTTCCGCGCACAGCGGCACTGTCGGTCGCGTCGGTTCGTGGAAGATGAAATGGGCATCGAGGGCGCTTGGCGGCCGTGGAGGTAGCAATGGATGTAGGGCAATTCTTCTGGCTCTTTTTTATCGTCACCGCGTTGCAGCCTGTCGTCCGGCAGCGGATGCTCGAAAGCGCGCGCCAGCGCCTGATCGCGCGCATCGAAAATCGGCGGAAATCCCGCGTGATCCTCATGGTGCACCGACAGGAGACCATGAGCCTCCTCGGGTTTCCGCTCATGCGCTATATCGACATCCAGGACGCCGAGGAAGTGCTGCGCGCCTGCGACATGACGGACGAGTCGGCGCCGCTCGACATCGTTCTCCACACCCCCGGCGGCCTTGTGTTGCCGTCGCTCCAGATTGCCCGCGCGGTGCGCCAGCACAAGGGCCGCGTCACCGTGTTTGTCCCGCACTATGCGATGTCCGGCGGCACGCTGATCGCGCTGGCCGCGGACGAAATCGTGATGTCGCCCCACGCCGTGCTCGGACCCGTGGACCCGCAGCTCAACGGCATGGCCGCGGCGTCAATTATCAAGGTTACGGAAAAGAAGCCCATCGCGGAGATTGACGATCAGACCTTGATGCTGGCCGATAACGCCGCCAAGGCCATCGCGCAGCTCAAAGATGCCGCAACCGAGTTGCTCACGCGCACGCTTCCCGCGGAGAAGGCCGAGTCGCTCGCCGCGCTGTTGGCCGGCGGCGAGCGTTGGACGCACGACTTTCCCATTACCGCAAGTATGGCGCGTGAGCTGGGCCTGAACGTCAGTACCGACATGCCGCGCGAGGTGATGCAACTAATGAGCCTCTACCCTCAGCCCAAGCGCGGGGCCGCCGGCGTCGAGTATTTGCCCGAGCGCCGGATCGTTCGCCCGCGCGCATAGAGTCGCCGCCGTCTCACAAAATCGTCACGCGCCGCGGCGCTTGCCCCGTCTCGGCCTTCGGCACGGTGATGCTCAACACCCCGTCGGCGTATTTCGCCTCCATCTTCTCGCTCTGGACCGGGCCGGGCAGCGTCAGCATCCGCTGGAACTCGCCGCTGCGGCGCTCCTGGCGCAGGATTCGGCCGGACGGGTCGCGCTCGTCTTTTTGCGACGTGGTTTTTCCGGAAACGGAGAGCGTCTGTCCGTTGAGGCTCACCGAGATTTCCGATTTATCCACGCCGGGTAGATCCATCCGCACAACGTAGCGGTCGCCGCGGTCTTCGACATCCGCGCTGGGCGAAAACGCGCGCGGTAAAGCGCGCGGACGGGCCGCGAACGGCGAATGGCCGAACCGGTGGAACGAGTCGTCGAACAAACGCATCATCTGCTCGCGCATCCGTTCCATTTCGGCGAATGGATCCCATTCATCGCTGAACGGCGAGAAGGCCGGCCAGTCGTCCCAGTCAAAACGCGGTTCCGTTCTTTGCGGAGCCGGCTTCGACGCGATGGGCGTCTGGTAATCAACCCGGGTCAAATCGTCCGCGGGCTGGCGCTGCAAATTGTACAACATATACCCCTGAACCGCGACGGCGGCGGTCAGCAGCGCGAGGACCGCGCCGACGATCCAGGTGGTCCGTTTGCTACCTTGGATCATAGGTTTTCCTCCTGTTTTGCGGAACCATTTGACAGACGTCGAGCGCGCGCGTTGAACGCGCGGTTATCGGGGATTGCCCGATGCTTGTTTCAGGGGCCTCCGGCGTGCTTTCATTTGCCGCGGCGCGCGCGGCGGGTATAGTGCGCGCGTCTTGAGGAGAAGAAGACCATGAGCGCAACCCGCATTGAAAAAGATTCATTCGGTGAACTGGCCGTGCCGGCCGACGCGTATTACGGTGTCCATACGTGCCGCTCACTCCAAAACTTCAACGCCGCCGGCGAGCCGGTTCCGCTCGAAATCATCTACGGCATCGCCAAAATGAAGCTCGCCTGCGCGAAGGCCAATCACCACCTCGGACTGCTCGACGAAAAGAAGACCCTCGCGATCGTCGCCGCCTGCGAAAAGGTCCTCAGCGGCGCGCTGGACGATCAGTTCCCCATCGACTGCTTCCACGCCGGATCCGGCACCTCGTGCAACATGAACGTCAACGAGGTCATCGCCAACGTCGCCAATGAAGCGCTCGGCGGCAAACGCGGCGACCGCGGACTCGTCCACCCGAACGACGACGTCAACAAAGGCCAATCCACGAACAACATTTTCCCCTCCGCCATCCGCGTTGCATGCGTGGATCTCACGAAGCCCACGATCGCGGCGCTCAAACAACTCATCGCGCGTCTGAACGAGAAGGCTGCTGAGTTCGCCGACGTCATCAAGAGCGGCCGCACGCATCTACAGGACGCGGTGCCTGTGACGCTCGGCCAGGAATTCGCCGCCTACGCGCACGCGCTCCGCAAGGCCGTCATGCGCATCGAACAGGCGCGCGACAAGCTGCTCGAAATCGGCGAAGGCGGCAATGCCATCGGCACCGGCGTGAACACGAAGAAAGAGTTCCGCCCGCTGATCGCGAAGTATCTCGCCGAATTCACCGGCGATGCCTACCGCCCGGCGGATAACGGAATCGAGATTACGCAGTTCCTGACCGACAAGGCCGAAATGTCGAGCGCGCTGCGGCTCGCCGCGATGGACATCAACAAAATCTGCAACGACCTCCGCCTGCTCTGCTCCGGGCCGAACACCGGCTTCGCGGAAATCGTGCTGCCGCCCGTCGAGCCCGGGTCCTCCATTATGCCCGGCAAAATCAACCCCAGCATCGCCGAGGCGACCAACATGGCCATGATGCAAATCTTCGGAAACGACGCCGCGGTACAAGCCGCCTGCGCCGCCGGCCAGTTGGAGCTGAACACCCACATGCCCGTGACCGGACTAAACCTCGTGAAGTCACACCGAATTTTAGCCAGAGCCGCCGTGCAGCTCGCCGAGAAGTGCATCGTCGGCATCAAGGCCAATCGCGAGCGGTGCTACACCTATTTCGAAACCAGCGGCGGACTTGCCACCATTCTTAATCCCAAGCTCGGCTACGACAAAGTTTCAGCACTGGTTAAGGAGGCGCTGGCGACCAAAAAGACGGCGAAGGAAATCGTTGTAGAAAAGGGGCTTATGACCGCCTCCGAATTTGATGAGCTGGTAAAAGGAAGCACCGGCCCAAACCTGTAATTCTTTGCAGATCTGACTAGTCAGACTATATTTTTGTCCATGAAAACGATGGTCAGCATCTACGAAGCCAAAGCCTCGCTCTCGAAGCTGATCGAGCAGATTCAGAAAGAGGGCAAGCCTATCACGATCAGCAAGCACGGCAAGCCGGTGGCGGATTTGGTTCCGCGCAAGCCGATCAAAAACCGCCTTGAACCCGATCCTTTTCTTGTGGGCAAGGCGCGCTATGTGGGCGATCCCTGCGCCCCATTGGACGAAGAGGATTGGCCGGAACTCATGAAATGAGAGCGCTGCTGGATACGCACACCTTTATTTGGCTGGCCACGAGCCCCGATTTGTTGAGTGAACCCGCGCGACGCGCGATCGCCGATGAACAAACTGAACTGTTTATTTCGGTTGTGACGCCGTGGGAAATTGGCCTGCTGGCCAAACGAAAAAGAATCGATTTGGATATCGCACCGGACGAATTGGTTGCGCGCGCATGCAGACGGCACAGCATTGAAGAGATGGCGTTGCACGGAATCGATGCGCTGGCATCGACGCAACTGCCCGATTTGCATCGCGACCTGTTTGATAGGATACTAATCGAGCTTGCGCTTCGAGAAAACATGGCGCTTGTCAGCAAGGATGAACGTCTGGCCCGATACCCCGGCGTTCGCGTGATTTGGTAAGAGAGGCGGATTGTTTATGAGCAAACCGTGTTTTGTGAAATCGACCATCGGCCGCAAAGTGATTGCTGCGATCTCCGGAATCGCGCTGATGCTGTTCATCGTCGTGCACCTCGGCGGTAATCTTACGATGCTGGTCCCGGACAACGGTGCAACGTTCAACGCCTACGCGCATAAGCTTCACTCGCTCGGCCCGCTCTTGTGGGTCGCGCGCGCGGGCCTGCTGATCTTCTTCCTCGGCCACGTCATCACCGCGATCGGCGTCCGCCTCGATGAAAAACGCGCGCGGCCGGTCGGCTACGCCATCACGGCCAGCAAGGGCGGACCGAGCAAGCAGACGTGGTCCTCGCGCTCGATGCTGATCACGGGGCTGATTATCCTGCTATTCGTGCCGTTCCACATCTGGATGTTCACGCTCAACCAGGGCGCGGATCACGCGCGAATCGTCCAGCACGGCGTGGAAATGAAAGATGTGTATCTCTCCGTGGTCCGCGGCTTCAGCAACCCCGTCAAGGCCTGGGCCTACGTCGCAGTGATGGCGCTGCTCGGCTTTCACTTGCGCCACGGGTTCTGGAGCGCGTTCCAATCGCTCGGCGCATTGAGTCCCAAATGCGCGCCCGTCGCCTACACCGCGGGGCTGATCTTCGCGCTGCTGATGGCGGTGGGATTCCTCATCCTGCCGCTGTACATCCTCTATTTCGGACCGGACCCCGAGACGCTGCGCGTCGCGATGAACTAAGAGACGGAAGAAGGAAGACGGAAAACGGAAAATTTTACAGAGTCTGTAAATTACAGAGCATGGAAGCCGCGAAAAAAGTTTTTACAGAGCATGGAAATTTGTAGCCGCGCGCGCTGAGCGCGGCGGGAGCAGACGATGATCAAAGTCGCCGAAGAACCGATCCTAAACGCCAACATTCCGGACGGGCCGATCGAGACCAAGTGGAAAACCCACAAGGCCAATATCAAACTCGTCAGCCCGGCGAACAAACGGAAATACACCGTGATCGTCGTCGGCACCGGCCTCGCAGGCGGTTCGGCGGCGGCGTCGCTCGGGGAGCTGGGCTACAACGTGCTGAATTTCTGCATCCAGGACACGCCGCGCCGCGCGCACAGCGTCGCCGCGCAGGGCGGCATCAACGCGGCGAAGAACTATCAGAACGACGGCGACAGCGTGTGGCGGCTGTTTTACGACACAGTGAAGGGCGGCGACTTCCGCGCGCGCGAGGCGAATGTGTACCGGCTCGCGGAGATGTCCGCGAACATCATCGACCAATGCGCCGCGCAAGGCGTGCCGTTCGCGCGCGAATACGGCGGCACGCTGGCGAACCGCTCGTTCGGCGGCGCGCAGGTCTCGCGCACGTTTTACGCGCGCGGACAGACGGGCCAGCAACTCTTGCTCGGCTGCTACAGCTCGCTGATGCGGCAGGTGGATGCGGGCCGTGTGAAACTCTTTCCGCGCCGCGAGATGCTCGATCTTGTCGTCGTGGATGGCCGCGCGCGCGGGATCGTTTGCCGCAACCTTGTGACCGGCGCGATCGAGTCGTATGCGGCGGACGCGGTGTTGCTGGCAACGGGCGGCTATTCGACCGTCTTTTTCCTTTCCACCAACGCGGTGAACTGCAACGTGACCGCCGCCTGGCGGTGCCACAAGCGCGGCGCGTTTTTCGCGAATCCGTGCTATACGCAGATTCATCCGACGTGCATCCCGCTCGCCGGCGCGTCGCAGTCCAAGCTGACGCTGATGAGCGAGTCGCTCCGCAACGACGGCCGCGTCTGGGTGCCGAAGAACAAAGGCGACAAGCGTCCGCCGAGCCAGATTCCCGAAGACGAGCGCGACTATTTCCTCGAGCGATTGTATCCGGCGTTCGGCAACCTCGTCCCGCGCGACATCGCGTCGCGCGCGGCCAAGCGCATGTGCGACACCGGCTACGGCGTCGGAAACACCGGCTATGCGGTGTACCTCGATTTCAGCGACGCGATTCAGCGGCTGGGTCGCGACGTCGTGCGCGAGCGATACGGCAATTTGTTCGACATGTATCACGAGATCACGAACGAATCGCCCTACGAGACGCCGATGCGCATCTATCCCGCGCCGCACTACACGATGGGCGGGCTGTGGGTGGATTACAACCTCATGAGCACGATCCCCGGCCTCCACGTCCTCGGCGAGGCGAACTTCTCCGATCACGGCGCGAACCGGCTCGGCGCGAGCGCGCTGATGCAGGGCCTCGCGGACGGGTATTTCGTGATCCCTTACACGCTCGGCCACTACCTCGCCGACAGCGGCGTGCTGAAGAACAAAGTCACAACCGACCATCCCGCCTTCAAAGAGGCCGCCGCGGCCGCCGCGGAGCAGACCAAGCGACTCGTCGGCGCGCGCGGCAAGAAGACCGTGCGGGAGTTCCACTGGGAACTCGGCCGCATCATGTGGGATCACGTCGGCATGTCGCGCAACGCGAAAGGCCTCGAGGGCGCGATTCGGGACATCCGCGCGCTGCGCGAGGATTTCTGGAAGAACGTCAGCGTCGGCGGCTCCGATGGGGACTTCAACAAAAACCTCGAATTCGCCGGGCGCGTCGCGGATTTCATGGAACTTGGCGAGTTGATGGCGATCGACGCGCTGCACCGCAACGAATCGTGCGGCGGCCATTTCCGCGAGGAATATCAGACGCCGGAAGGCGAGGCGATGCGGGATGATAAGAATTTCTGCTACGTCGGCGCGTGGCAATGGTCCGGCAACGCCTCCGAACCGGTCCTGCACAAAGAGGACCTTGAGTTCGACTACGTGCACCTCGCGCAGCGCAGTTACAAGTGAACGGAAAACGGAAGACGGAAAACGGAAGAAGCGGCCATGAAATTTAATATCAAGGTGTGGAGACAGGCGGGCCCAAACGCAAAGGGCGGGTTCAAGTCGTACGCGGTGGACGGGATTTTGCCCGAAATGTCGCTGCTGGAGATGCTCGACGTGCTCAACGAGCAGCTTACCAAGCAGGGCGAGGAGCCCGTCGCGTTCGACAGCGATTGTCGCGAGGGCATCTGCGGAACCTGCGGGCTGGTTGTCAACGGGATGGCGCACGGCTCGCGCTTGAAGTGCACCACATGCGAACTGCGGATGCGCCATTTTGAAGACGGCGCCACCGTGACAATCGAGCCGTTTCGCGCGAAATCATTTCCGATCATCAAAGACCTCGTGGTGGATCGGAGCGCATTCGATCGCATCATCGCCGCTGGCGGCTACATTTCCGTCAATGCCGGTTCCGCGCCGGATGCGAACGCGGTTTTGGTGCCGAAAGACATTGCAGAAAAGGCAATGGACTCTGCCGCGTGCATTGGATGCGGCGCCTGCGTCGCCGCGTGCCCGAACGCATCGGCCTCGCTATTTGTCAGCGCGAAGATAACGCAGTTTGCCTTGCTGCCGCAGGGCCAGGCCGAGCGCGAGCGGCGCGCGTTGCGGATGGTCGAGCAGATGGACAAAGAAGGGTTTGGGAATTGCTCGAACCACGCCGAATGCGAGGCCGCCTGTCCCAAGGGCATATCCATTGGGAACATCGCGACCATGCGTCGCGAATACATGCGCGCTGCCGCGCGCTACGAAGAGCGCGCCGAAGCCGCCGGCGCGGGATAAAAGGTTGGAGTAGCCCTCACCCTGGCCCTCTCCCACAAGGTGGGAGAGGGAAACGATTACTTCTGTCTTTGTGCGGCGGATCCGGCCCGCCCCGCCGAAGGATCCCAACGAAGGC
Organism: uncultured bacterium; assembly: GCA_937958885.1. GTDB lineage: Bacteria > Verrucomicrobiota > Kiritimatiellia > CAIVKH01 > CAIVKH01 > JAMLJG01. Next base: position 87,421 of record CALGMT010000010.1, read on the forward strand.
GGGAAGTCCCGTCCGATCAGCTCTGCCACGTCATTTTTGGTAGGGCGCGGAGTCCAGCCGCGCCGCATGGATGAAATCGCCGGCGTTGACCGCCGAGAGGGCTCGATCGGAGTAATTCCGCCGCTTTTTCATCGGCATGGCGATTGATTTCGCATTTTCTCATCGAACCAACATTTTTCTCGGATGACCGGTAATGTTACCCATGCGTCGGGAGGTAATTGCGCCCGACACGATGTATACCCGTAGAAGCCCAAAACGCACTCGGAAACGCCGAAAATATCCTGAACCCTCGTACTTCCTGCAGTAATCGATAAGGATCGACAATAACCTTTGGTCCGACTCCGATACTAACCATTAACCGGGATTGAATAAGCCATTGCCATGGACTGATTGAAACCTGTAGATTTTCTTAAAGTGGATTATGGCAATGACGCATGCATGGACAAGCCCAGGTGCACTGCGGACAGAGGCGGTGGAGGAGCCCCCGTCGAATAGCTCATCGGTTTTTCGTGTCTCGACGCCAGACGTCCCAATTCACGCCTTTTTCGACCCCGGTACCGCGCAAAGAAGAAATCGGCCCAAGATACACACTACGGGATGGTCTTCTCCTGCGCCCCCGCCTCCCGCAGAACCTCGATATAGCCCTGCGGCCATTGCGGTACCTGAACCCACGGCGCAACCACACGGCATTGCTGACGGTTTTGCAAGACGCTCATTTTCTCGCTATGCGTCAATTCATCCGCTCAACAAAGCATTTGTCAATATCATTATTGACGGCATTTCATGTTATTGCATTGCTATACGCGACGGCTAATACAATGTTCGAGCGCAGGAAAAAGAAGACGGAATGACTAAGCGACTAAATTGTCCATCATGTGGACGACTTCTTTACGACCGCAAACGCGATAAATGTGGATATTGCTCAAGTCCCCTTCCCGCGGACGTGAGAATCGACGATAACGAAATCCGAAAGATGGATGCAGCTGAACAGAAAAGACGCACCGATAAAGCACGATGGAAAAAGTTCGACGACAGACCACTGAGCAGCGGAGAGATTGGAATCTGAAGGAAGATAATTTCGGAGCAGAATTGCTCGAACAATGCCCTCGAGGTTACTGCTCACCCGTGGCAAGCCGGCTGCTGAGCATCCGGCTCGCCAGAGTTCGCAGAACCTCAGGGCTGACGTTCTGTCAGAGAGAAAAACCTGTTGCCAAAGAGCACACTTCGTGATACCTTTGCATCATGAAGCGGTACGAATGGAACC
>CALGMT010000011.1 GCA_937958885.1 uncultured bacterium
GGGTCGTACGATCCCACCACCGCCGTCTGGAGCGTCGGGATTCTCACCAACCAGCGCGCCGCGACCCTGACCCTGACGGCGCGCGTCAGCACGAACCCGGCCTTCGCCGGCACGATTCTGACGAATATCGCAAACTACACCGGCTCCAACCTCGCGGATACGAACCCCGACAACAACAGCGCGACCGCGACGGTGACGGTCGGCTCGGCAGACCTGATCGTTACGAAAGCCGTGGACGATCCCTTCCCGCTGCTCGGATCGAGCATTGCGTTCACCATCGCCATCTCGAACGCGGGTCCGAGCCCGGCCACCGGGGTGGCCGTGACGGAGTCGTGGCCGGCCGGCCTCGGCTTCCTCGGCGCGGTCCCGAGCCAGGGCTCGTATTCGACCGGAACAGCGGTGTGGTCTGTCGGAAGCCTGAATGTCGGCGCATCGGCCACGCTGCAGATCAACGCATCCGTCACGACGAGCGTGGTCGGTCTCTACATCACGAACCGCGCGTTCGTCAGCGCGTCAAGCCGGCCCGATCCGAATGCATTGAACAACACCGGCATCGTCGTGGTGCTTACTGCGGCCACGGACCCCCTCATCGTGACGAAGATTTCGAGCGCGGGCGGGAGCGCGGCCGACGTGGGACTGGCGCCGCCGGGCTACACGAACCTTTACACCATCGTCGTGACCAATCCGAACACCTTCGCGCACACCGGCATCCGCGTGTTCGACCCGGTGCCGACCGGCATGACGTACGTCGCGAGCAGCACGGAAATCCAGTCGCCCGAATACTACACCTTCGAGTGGTATGACAATTTCCAAAGCCGCTTTTACAACAACAATTTCGGCAACACGAATTTCCTCACCAACTGGGAGGAAAGCGAGGGCGGCAGCAGTCCACTCTCGGGCAACGTGCAGATCATCTACGACCCGCTGCGCGGCTCGACCTACAGCCTTCGCTTCCAGGGCAGCAGCTCGATTCAATGGATACGCCGCGCCGCCGATTTAAGCGCGTTCACCAACGCGATCCTGAGTTTCGTGTATCGGCGCGAAAGTCTGGAGGCCGGCGACGTCGCGCTGATGCAAATCTCCTCGAACGGATGGGCCGGCCCGTGGACGACCCTGCTGCGCTTCGAAGGCCCCGCGGACGACGTCGTGTATCAATACTTCGAAGAGGATATCCGCCCGTGGATTTCCACCAGCACGGCCTTCCGCATCGCGACAACCAATAGCGCAATGGGAAGCGGCGATATCGTCTGGATGGATGACTTCCGTATCGTCGCGCAGAAGGACACCTACACGACGCGCGCGGGGGGGCTCCCGCCGTGGTTCGCGACGAACCTTTACCTCCGACCGGGCGATTCCGCAATCATCACCTACCGCGCGATCGTGGACAGTCCCGCCTCCGTCACGCAGGTCGTCAACTCCGTCTCCGTGACGAGCGATCAGCAAGCGGCATGGATCTATGCCGCCGTCACGGACCGGGTCGAGATTGCGGACACTGGCATCGGCAAATCCGTCAGCGATCCGTTGCCCGATCAAGGCCAGACGATTTTCTTCACGATCACCCTCACGAACTACGGTCCGTACATCGCATCGGATGTCGAGATCGTAGATGTGCTGCCCGCCGGGCTCACCTATCTCTCCAACAGCGTCAGCGCCGGCGACTTCAACACGGCCTTGAACCGATGGACGGTTCCGTCCGTGCCAACGGGCGCCGCCCACACGCTGAATCTGTACGCCTATGTCAACGCCGGCACCGCAGGCCAGACGCTCACGAATCGAGCGTACATCCTTCGGCAGCGTCAGGGCGACTTCAACCTTACCAACAATTCCGCTGAGGCGGAGCTGACCGTCATCCCGCCGTTTGTGATTACACATTGCCGATACAGCGTTACGAACCAGGCGGTCGAAATCATTCACGAGATCGTCAACGACCAGCAGCTCTACGATCTCCTGTACGCCGACGCGATCAGCTTCAACGCCGCTGTCACGAATTGGGCGCTGGCGGATCGGCGCGCGGGCGGGAAGTTGATCGACACCGGCGCGATCAGCGGGAGCCATCCGACGAATCTCGCCGAGGGCGTGCTCCGCTTCTATCGCATCTCCGCGCCGGGCCTCTGGAGCGCCGCGCCGCGCCGCGCCGGCACTCAAATCAAGGCCTTCGGCCTCGCCTATATCCGCCCCGGCCAAAATTGGGTCCGACCATGGGGCATCCCCTGCGACAACAGCATCCGCTCGATCATGGAAGATCTGCTGCCCGGCGGCGACACCGCGACAGAGGCGTCCCGCGTGATGTGGTTCAACCGCGCGATCCACACCAATGTCGTCGCCACACAGGAGGTCTGGCTCGCCAACGGCGAAATCAACCAGTGGATTTGCTCCTACCCTCACGAGCGAGAAGGCGAAGTGGCAGATACGTGGACGCTCCCGCTGGCGGATGGGTTCTGCGTCGAGCTGCCGACCAATCAGCCGCTCCAGCGGCTGCCGATGATTTATGGCGTGCCGACGAACAACCAAATCCAGGTCGTGCCCGGCATGACGAACCACAGCCTCGTCAGCGTGAACCTCCCGGTCACCCTGCACCCCGCCCAGATGGGACTGCGCGAGGCCGGCTTCCACTCGCACGTCGTCCCTGCCTTGAGCGACACCCTCTGGAAATACAACCGCGACGGCCAGTTCGTGCCTGACGGCAAAATCTGGTTCCGCGCCAGCGACCAGACCTGGTGCTTCGATAACGGACCGACCTTCACGCGGGTGCCCACCAACTACTTCAAACCCGACGACGCCATCGTGATCCGGCGCGTTGCCGTCACCCCCATGACGTGGACGAACAAGCCGACGTACCCAGCCCCCACCCGCGACATGAATCCCTGATGCGCAAACCATGAACGGATGCAGCCATAGCGTGCGCGGCTTCGCGAGGATCGCCCTCCTGGCGATCTTCTTTTTCGCCGCGCCATCCGTTCAGGGGGCGATCATCAATCTCTCGGCCTATGTCCTCACCTCGCTCTTTCAGCAGGACGGCACCACTCCGCTCGCGGATGGATCCCTTGTTCAAATCATCGGCAGCTATGACAACGTGATCGACCCCATGACCGAACTGGGCGGCGGCGTGAGCGGTTATCCCTCCGGCGATGATATCATTATCGCCACCATCGTCATCGACAGCACGACCCTGGGAAGCAACGGCACATTTTACGTCAGCGGCATTTTTTACGACAACGACGATGTCAAACACATGTACATCCGGTTCTACGATTCGCCCGGCCCGCTCGAGGGCGACATCTATTGGGGCGAGTCGCCGATCCAGAATGTGGAATACGACGCGTTCGGGTCGATCTTCGTGGACTTTGTCGGCGGCTACAGCGCCACGAACCTGAACACCTTTGTCGCGGTTCCCGAACCCAACACGCTCAACTACTTCCTGATGTGGGCCGGTATGCTCGGCGCCCTCCGCGCCAGCATGAAACGCGAAGCACGAAAGAAAACAAAGGAGCGGTTGAAGGGAATCCTGGAACCCCAGGAGACCTTCCCGATGAACACCTATGATCGCTTCTAATCATCGGATTGCAGCTCGCGCGTGCGGGCTGATGGTCGGTATTTTCGCCGCGCTTGCGGCGGCTCCGGCGCACGCCACGCTGGAAACGCCTTTGCGCGTCGGCGTTTCCGCGCCGATCACCAATGAGTTCGGACAGCGGCTCCCCGGTCGCGCTGCCGCGCCCGGCGCGCTTGTGATGGTGCTCTGGGCCCCCAGCAACACGATTTATGCCCCGGCGATCGACGGCACACCGCATCCGCTCAACCCGCCCGTCTCGAACGGCATCACCGCGATCGGACGCTCGATGGCCCCCGCGCTCTCGAATCCCGGCCGCTTCAGCTTGAGCCTCGCGAACCCGCGCCCGAAGAGCGGACGCCTCTTTGTCCGCGTCTTCAACAAACCGACGTTGGAGGCGTCATCTTTTTATGCCGACTCCGAAATCTTTCTCATCTCCGGCAACAAGCTGTTCATCGCCAACATCGGCCCAACAACAAACGCCCTCGACACCGCCGACGACGACGGCGACGGCATCAACAACTCGTGGGAAAAATCCTACGGTTCCGATCCGCTCAACCCCGACACCGACGGCGACGGCATCCCGGACGGACTCGAACACCAGCTCGGCTCCAGCCCCGTCCTCGCCGACACCGACGGCGACGGCGTGCCCGATGGTCACGAATTCCGCGCCGGAACCGACCTCGCCGATCCGGACTCGTATCTTGGCGTCGCCGACATAACCCCCGCTGGGAGCGATCTTCTCATCCAGTGGGCCTCCGTCACCGGAAAGCTCTACCAAGTGGAAGGCGCGAGCACCCTGCTCGATGCCGCCTTCAGCAACCTCACCGACATCATTCCGGCGGCACCGGGCAATCAAACCGCCGCCACCCTCACCAACGCGCTCGGCAGCGACCTCCCGCTGATGCTTCGCATTCGGCTGGTTGAAGATTAGCTCAGACCTGCTAGAATTATCGGTATGAAACGATGTGCAACGCTGTTCCTACTCGCCGTCCTCGGCGCAGGGTGCGCCACGCCTGATGCGCGCATCAAGAGCAATCCCGCTGCCTTTAACGCCCTGCCGCCGGAGATGCAGGAGAACGTGCGCAAGGGCCGGGTCGACATCGGCTATCCGAAAAGCGCGGTGCGCATTGCGCTCGGTCCGCCCGACCGCGAATACACGCGCCGCACGGCCGATGGACTCGTCGAGGTTTGGTCCTACATCGGCGTGCGCACCACCTACGAGCGCCAGCGCGCCGACGCCCGCACGCGTGTGTATGACGCCGAAGGCCGTCGCCGGACCGTGACCGACTGGGTCTGGGTCGATGTCGAGCGGCGCCAAGAGTTCGACCGGACCCGTGTCGAGTTCAAAGACGACATCGTCACCGCGATCGAGACGCTGGACTTGCAATAGGTCCCTCGTGCAAATGGGACCTATTCTCCCTCCCGAAACGCCATCACCTCATCCAGGGTCGGCGCGTCGGCGAACAGCATCACGAGCCGGTCGAACCCCAGCGCGATGCCACCGCTGGGCGGCAGGCGCTCCAGCGCGGCCATGAAGGCCTCGTCGATCGGATAGACCTCTTTGCCCCGCGCGCGGCGCGCGCGGATCGCTTCTTCGAACCGCACGCGTTGTTCCGCGGGATCGGTGAGCTCCGAATAGGCGTTCGCGAGTTCCAATCCGCCGATGTAGAGCTCCCAGCGTTCGGCGACCGCGGGGTCCTCCGGTTTGCGCCGCGCAAGCGCAGCAGCGGGCGCGGGGTAATCGGTCAACACGACAGGCACATCGCGCGGCAGCGCGGGCTCGACTTTTTCCGCCAAATCGAGATTGAACCGCTCCTCATCCCAGTGCGCAACCGGGTCCCATCCCGCCCATCGCAGAAACGCTTCGCGAACAGTGATGCGCTCCCAGCGCGGGAGGAGTTCGATGGGTTGGTTCCGGTACGAAATGCGATGCGCATCGGTACCGCCGATCGCGCGCGCAAGGTGCGCCAGCAACGCTTTCGTATCCGCAAGCATGTCGGAATAGTCCGCGCGCGCACGGTACCATTCGAGCATGGTGTATTCGGGGTGATGGCGATCGCCGCGCTCGCCGCGGCGGAAACAGGGGCCGAGTTGGAAAACGTTTTCGAGCCCCGCCGCAAGCAGGCGCTTCATGTGCAGCTCGGGCGACGTGCGCAGCCAGTGCGCGCCCGACGGCTCGGCATCGATATGCGCCTCGATCGCCGGCGCGCGCACGCGAACCGGCGTCTCGACCTCCAGAAATCCGCGATCGTGAAAAAACGTCCGCGTCGCATGGAGCAGACGGGACCGGAGTTCCAGCGCTGGTTTCATCGCCGTAGGCGCGGCCGGCGCCCGCGCCCCGAATTACTTCTTCGCGACGCGGTCGGCGTATTCGCCGGTGCGCGTATCGATGCGAACGAAGTCGCCCTGATTGATGAACAGCGGAACCTGGATTTCGTAGCCGCCCTCCACCTTGGCGGGCTTGTAGGTGTTCGTTGCGGTATTGCCCTTGAAGCCCGGCTCGGTTTCAACAATTTGCTTCTCGACGAAGATCGGCAGCGTGACCTCAACGGCCTTGCCGTTGTAGAACAACACATCCACATGCATGTTATCGGCGAGCAACAGCTTGTTGCGGCCGAGCACCTCGCCGTCCACCAGATACTCCTCGTACGTTTCCGGATCGCTGAACACGAGCTGGTCGCCGTTGGCGTAGGAGAAGATGAGCTCTCGGCTCTCGAGGTCCGGCTTGCCGAAACTGTCCACTTCGCGGAATGTTTTCTCTATCGTATTCCCCTGCAGCATGTGGCGGATGCGGCATTTGTACATCGCCATGCCCTTGCCGGGCTTCACGAATTGAAACTCCGTGATTTCATACGGCTGGCCTTCCCAAAGGATTTTCAGGCCCTTGCGCAAATCGGTCGCATTATACATATCGTCCTCGCAGTTCCTCCGGCTCACCCGAAGGGTGTGCTGACATAGCGGGGATCGACTCGTTTGCCAAGCCTTTTCGCACGCGGCAGCCCCACAAAAATGGGGCGATTTTTTCGCACCGCGCGATTGCTTTTCGACGGAGAAATTTGCTATCTTCAAACTTTCTGGAGCTCAACAAAAACCATGTCCGATCGCACACCCGACACGCAGGAAATAAAGCTGGAACCAACTGAACAGCAACAGGTTGCACCGACGACGTACGGCGCGGACACCATCACGGTCCTCGCGGGCCTCGAGGCGGTGCGAAAGCGCCCCGCCATGTATATCGGCGACACCGGCGTGCGGGGGTTGCACCACTGCGTGTACGAGGTCGTCGACAATTCGATCGACGAGGCGCTGGCGGGCTACTGCACGCAGGTCCAGGTGGTGATGAACGCGGACGGATCGATCAGCGTGATCGACAACGGGCGCGGCATTCCGGTGGACATCCACAAAACCGAGAAACGCTCCGCGCTCGAGGTGGTGATGACGGTGCTGCACGCGGGCGGCAAGTTTGACCACAATGCGTACAAGGTCTCGGGCGGACTGCACGGCGTCGGCGTTTCGTGCGTGAACGCCTTGAGCGAGTGGCTCGAAGTCGAGGTGCGGCGCGACGGCAAGGTCTATCACCAGCGCTACGAACGCGGCAAACCGGTAACCCCGGTCGAGCCCATCGGCAAGAGCCGCGGCACGGGCACGAAGGTCTCGTTTTTCCCGGACAAGGAAATTTTCTCCACCATCCAGTTCAACTGGGACACGCTCGCGAACCGCCTCCGCGAGCTGGCGTTCCTCAACAAGGGCATCGAGATTCTGCTGAAGCAGGAAGAACCGCCGCGCGAGGAAATCTTCAAATACAAGGGCGGCATCAGCGAGTTTGTCGAGCACCTGAACCGCGCCAAAAACGCGCTGCACCCGAAGGTCATTTACATCGAGAAGGAGCGCGACCGCGTCGTCGTCGAGCTCGCGCTTCAATACACCGACTCCTTCAACGAGAGCGTCTTCTCCTACACAAACAACATCCACACGATCGAGGGGGGCACGCACCTGAGCGGATTCCGCTCCGCGTTGACGCGCTGCATCAACAGTTACGCCAAAGCGAACAAACTGATCAAAGACGACGCCGACAACATGAGCGGCGACGACGTGCGGGAGGGCCTCACCGCGGTCGTCAGCGTCAAGGTGCCGGACCCGCAGTTCGAGGGACAGACGAAGACCAAGCTCGGCAACAGCGAGGTCGAGGGCATCGTCGCGTCGATCGTCAACGAGGAACTCGGCACCTATTTCGAGGAGCACCCCTCCGTCGCGCGGCGCATCATCGAAAAGGCCCAGCTCGCGGCGCGCGCGCGCGAGGCCGCGCGCAAGGCGCGCGACCTGACGCGGCGCAAGGGCGCGCTGGACAGCGGCGGCCTGCCCGGCAAACTCGCCGATTGCTCGGAAAAGGACCCGAATCTGTGCGAGCTGTTCATCGTCGAGGGCGACAGCGCCGGCGGCTCGGCCAAGCAGGGCCGCGACCGCCGCTTCCAGGCCGTGCTCCCGCTGCGCGGCAAGGTCCTCAACGTCGAGAAGGCGCGCGACGACAAGATGCTGAACAACCGGGAAATCCGGACCATGATCACCGCGATCGGCGCGGGGTTCGGGCGCGAGGATTTCAACCTCGAGAAACTCCGCTACAAGAAGATCATCATCATGACCGATGCGGATGTGGACGGATCGCACATCCGGACGCTCCTGCTGACCTTTTTCTTCCGCAAGATGCCGCAGCTCATCGAGAGCGGGAATATCTACATCGCGCAACCGCCGCTGTATAAAGTCACGCGCAGAAAACGCGAGGAATATGTCGAGAGCGACCAGCACATGACCTCCATCCTGCTCGATCTCGGCTGCGAGGAGCTGAAGCTGGTGGACCTCAAGGGGCGCGAGTTGCTCGCCGACAAGGCGCTTCGCGAGATGCTGGACCTGCTCGCGGACATTGAAGCGAACCTCGACCGCGTGCGGCGCAAGGGCGTGGACATCGCGGAGTTTCTCGCGCAGCGCAAGCCGGACGGCTCGCTCCCGCATTATCGCGTCACGGTGAACGCGGGCGGCGACATCGAACAACACTGGCTCTTTACCGACACGGAACTCCGCGCCCTGAACGAGGAGGCGGAAAAGCGATCGGGCGAGCAACTGGAGCTGCTCGCGGAAGGCAAGGAAGACGCGAAGACCCGGCAAAAGGGGCTGCATGTGGTGGACCTGTTCGCCGCGCCGACCCTGAGCAAATTGCTGTCCGCGCTGGAAAAGCGGAAGTTCAGCGTCGCGCACCTGCTCCCGCAGGAACAGCCGATCCTCAACGTTCGCAACAGCGAGGGTTCCGGCGCGCCGGTCCGATCGCTGCTGGAATTGCTCGACCACGCGCGCGCACACGGGCAAAAGGGCATCAGCATCCAGCGGTTTAAGGGCTTGGGCGAAATGAATCCGGAACAGCTTTGGGAAACCACGATGAACCCGGAGAAGCGCAAGCTGCTGCAGGTCCGCGTCGAGGACGCCTACAAGGCCGAGGACATTTTTACCACGCTGATGGGCGACGAGGTCGATCCCCGCCGCCGGTTCATTGAAGACAACGCGCTAAATGTGAAGAATCTCGATGTGTAGGAAGTGACGGCTTATGTACGACCAAAAAGACCGGATCGATCTGGTAAACATCGAAGATGAAATGCAGCGCGCGTACATCGATTATTCGATGTCCGTCATCATCGGACGCGCGCTGCCGGATGCGCGCGACGGCCTGAAGCCGGGCAACCGGCGCATCCTCTTCGCGATGGGCGAACGCGGATGGACGCACAACAAGCCGTTTGTCAAATGCGCGAAGGTTGTCGGCGAGGTCATCGGCAACTACCACCCGCACGGCGATGCGGCGGTGTATGACACGCTCGTCCGCATGGCGCAGGATTTCTCGATGCGCTACCTGCTGATCGACGGACAGGGCAACTTCGGCTCGGTCGACGGCGACCCGCCCGCGGCCTACCGTTATACCGAGTGCCGCCTCGACAAACTCGCGGGCGAACTGCTCGCGGACATCGAAAAGAACACGGTGGACATGCAGCCGAACTACGACGAAAAGCTGCAAGAGCCGAAGGTGCTGCCCGCGCGCATCCCGAACCTGCTCGTCAACGGCAGCACCGGAATCGCGGTCGGCATGGCCACGAACATCCCGCCGCACAATCTCGGCGAAATCATCGACGCCACGATCCATGTGATCGACCATCCCGCTTGCAGCGTCGAAGACCTGCTCGAGTTTGTGAAGGGACCCGACTTTCCTACCGGCGGCATGATCTGCGGAATCAATGAAATCAAACGGATGTATCTGACCGGGCGCGGCCTGCTGAAGGTGCGCGGCCACGCGGGCATCGAGGAAGGGCCGCAGGGCAAGGAGAGCATCATTGTCACGTCCATCCCCTATACCGTCAACAAGGCCAATCTGATCGAGTCGATCGCGGACCTCGTCAACAACAAGAAGATCGAGGGCATCACCGACATCCGCGACGAATCGGACAAGGACGGCATCCGCATCGTGATCGAAATCAAGCGCGGTGCGATGCCGCGGGTGGTCCTGAATAACCTCTATCAGCACACGCAGATGGCGACGACCTTCGGCGCGATCATGCTGGCGATCGACAAGGGGCGTCCGCGCGTGATGGACCTGAAGCAGATGATCGACTGCTTCATCGCGCACCGCTTCGAAGTTTTTACGCGCCGATTCCAGTTCGAACTCGAAAAGGCCAAGGCCCGCGCTCACATCCTCGAGGGCTTGAAGATTGCGGTGGACCACCTGACCGAGGTGGTGAAGATCATTCGCGAATCGCGCGATCGCGATGCCGCGCGCCTCGCGCTGATGCAGCGGTTCGGTCTTTCGGAAATTCAGGCCAACGCCATCCTCGACATGCGCCTCTACCAGCTTACCGGCTTGGAGCGCGACAAGCTGGAAGAGGAGTACCGGCTGATCATCATGGAGATCAACCGCCTCGAAGACCTGCTCGCGAATCCCTCCAAAATCTACGGCGTAATCAAGGACGATCTCGCGGAGATGAAGCGCCTCTACGGCGACGCGCGCCGCACGGATATCGTGCCGGACGAAGGCGAAATCGCCATCGAGGACCTGATCGCGGACCGCGGCTGCATCATCACGCTCTCGCATGGCGGCTACATCAAGCGCATGCCAGTGTCCACATTCCGTCAGCAACGACGCGGAGGAAAAGGCGTCGTCGGCATGGACATGAAGGAGGAAGACTATGTCGAGCACGTCTTCACCGCCTCAACGCACGACTACCTGCTGTTCTTCACCGAAAAGGGCCGCGTGCACTGGAAGAAGGTGCACGAGGTCCCGGAAGCCGGCCGCGCATCGCGCGGCAAGGCGCTGGTGAACTTTCTCGAAATTGGCGGCGACGAAAAAATCGCCGCGCTGATCCGCGTGCGCGAGTTCCCGGACCATCATTACCTCGTCTTCGCCACCGAAAAGGGACTCGTGAAAAAGACGAATCTGGCCGCGTTCGGCAACCCGCGCGCGGGCGGGATCATCGCCATTTCCATCGAGGAGGGCGACCGACTGATCGGCGTGCGCATGACGGAAGGCCAGAACGAACTCATGCTGGTGACGCGCCAGGGCATGAGCATCCGCTTCGCCGAGGATCAGTTGCGCGACCAGGGCCGCGACACCGTCGGCGTCTGGGGCATCGAGCTCGCCAAGGAAAACGACGCGGTCGTCGCCATCGAAAAGGTCGAATCCTCCTCCACGTTGCTGTGCATTTCGGAAAACGGCTACGGCAAGCGCACGTCCTTCGACGAATATCCGTCGCAGCGCCGCGCGGGCAAGGGTGTCATCACGATGAAGACGTCCGACCGCAACGGGTGCGTCATCGGCGCACACGCGGTGCGGGACAACGACGCCCTGATGTTGATCACCGAAAAAGGGCAGATGATCCGGATCGGCGTGCACGACGTTCGCGTGATCAGCCGCAACACGCAGGGCGTTCGGATTATCAACCTCGAAGCCGGCGACAAGGTGGTCTCCGCCACCCCGGTCGCGCCGGACGACGAAGACGCGCCCGAGACGGCCGCCCCGGCATAACCCGAGGCGCTATTCGCGGCGCTTGAGTTTAATCGTAATCGGCTTGCGCTTCTGCAGGCCGGCGCCCGGTTCGGAGGCGTCATCTTCCGCGGGCAAGGGAATCCGCGGGGGTTCCGGCGGCGGTTCGGCAGACGGCGCCGGCGCGGACGGCGGAACGGCATCGCTCACAATTTCCCGCAAAATCGTCGTGTAGCCCTTGCCAAGGTCCATTTTGCCTTCAATTTCGTGGATGGCCGTGTCCGTGCCGACCGCGGGGTCCTGCTCGAAATTGAAAATGGTCGAGCCCACCCGAATCACATCGTTCGGTTTGAGCTTGGCAACATCGACCCGCTCGTTGTTCACCCAGGTGCCATTTCGCGATTTCAGATCCTTGATGTAAAAATCGCCGTCCCACAAACGCACGCCGCAGTGAATGCGCGACACGCGCTCGTCAAGCAGAACGATATCCGCGTCGGCGCTGCGTCCGATCGTAATCGGCTGCTGCCCCAACTGGAATTCCATTTGTGTGCCGTCGTGTTTGGTATATCGCAATCGCATAGTCGAATATGGAATAAGTGTAGGCGAGGCTCGGCATGGAGGCAACAGGATTGCAGACGTCGGATCAGGGACGGCGCGGCGCGGCGAGCAATCGTTCCAGCGCCGGGTCCGGCGCTGCGCCCGAGGCGAGCGCGTCCTGATAGACGCGGCGCGAGGCGTCCAGATCGGGCTTCGATCCGGTGGCCAGCAGAATGGCCAGGTTCAACTTCGCCTCGGCATCCGTCGGGTCCAGTTCGACCGCGCGGCGCATCTGGCGGATAGCGTCGTCGGTTCGTCCTCGCGCATTGAGCGTGATGCCGTAGAACTTTCGCAACAGCGGGTCGGTCGGATCGAGTTCTACGGCGCGTTCGCAGTCACGCAACCCGTCGCGAGCGGCGCCCTCGCGCCACCGGATCAGCCCCCGCAAGCCCAGCGCCTGGGCGTTGCGCGCATCCGCCGCCAGCACCTCGTCCACCAGCGCGCGCGCTTCCTTGAGGTTATCGGTTTGATACGCAATGGCCGCGAGGCCGAGCGTCGCGCTGGCGAGGCGCGGGTCCTGCTCCCGTGCCGTCTGATACAACCGCTGCGCCCGTTCGAGGTCGCCCGCCTTGAGCGCGCCCTGCGCATCGACCACCATCCGATACACTGTTCCGGTCGGCGCCGCGGCGGGCGGCTCTGCGGGAGCGACTGCCGAAGCGGGGGGCGGCGCGGCAGACGCAGTTGTCCGTGCGGGGGGCGCAGGCGCAGCGACGGGGGGCGGCGCGGGCGTGCGGCGCAGCGTTTCCTCCTGCGCGCGCATGGCCTGTTTTAAGTCGCGCACTTCTTTTTCGCGTTCGGCCACGATTGCGCGCAATCGCTCCTGGTGTTCGCGTTCGCGGCGCAGCGATTCGCGGAGCGTTTGCGCTTCCGCGGCGGCGGCGTTGTTCGCCTGCGCTTGCGCGCCGCGCAGGTGTTCCTCGATCGCCACGAGGCGAGCGACGTTTTGGGTCGAGCGCGATGCCCAGCCTTCCAACCGGTCGCGGATCTGTTTGAGCGCGAGCGCGGTCCGGTAGAGATCGTCTCGCATCTGATTGAGTTCGCGGTCAAGCCGCTGCTGGTCCGCGCGGGCGGCATTCATCTCCGCGCCAAGCTGCTCGACGGTAATGGGGCCGCCTTGTGCAGCAGGCGCGGGTGAAACAGGCGGTTTCACCGTCTGGCAACCTGCCGCCGCTATACACAGGACGGCGAGGATCACGCGGATACGATTGCAGCTCATCTGTTCGCCCCTTCTTGAAACGGGTTTAGGGAGCGATGAAGATGCCCGTAACACGCGCCGCGCGCAAGCCCGGCGTTCGGCTGCATCGCCTTGCCGCGCGACTGGAGCGAGTCCGCTACCCCCGATCCGCCAACAACGCGGCAACACCCCGGCGATGCGATACGATCAGAAAAAGCGTCAACACCGAAACCAGCAACACGGGCGGGTCGAATACGCCGGCGCGCGCGATGAACACGTGAAATGCAACGATATTCACCACGATAGGCGCCAGCACAAGCAGCCCCAGCACGCGGGTTCGGGGAACGGCCACCAGTAGACCGCCGAGAATCTCCAGCACCTTAACAAAGGCCATGAATCCGGTCCCGTACACCGCGCCCATAAACATGCCCACCGGCGAATCCGCCGGCGGAGGCGGCGGCATTGGAATGAACTTCAGAAAGAAATTCAACCCGAAGACCACAAACGCGGCCCCCAACAACACGCCAGATACACTGGATGCAATTTTCACGGCCCCCTCCTCCCGTCAGGTTGTCAACTCATCCCGCCACGCGCAACAGCAAACCATTCCGCTATTCGTTAGGCCCTCTTCGATATCACAAGCAGGAACTTTAGCCCATTCCCTTGTCTTTACGAACGGCATTATTCAGGTATTTTTTACCCATGGTTATCCGTCTCCTCGGACTTACGTTCTTGCTGATGGGAACCGGCGGATTCGCGTTGGCCGGAAGTCCGGACCGTGAAGTCGTGCCATTCAATATCGTTTGGGATGTCGGATTCGGAAACGACGTTTATGTGACCGGCAATCATCCCGACGTCGGCAACTGGCAGCCCACAGGCGCGATTCGGCTTCGATGGACCTCCGGCAATATGTGGACCGGCGATATCGCGATCCAAAAGGGCACGGCGCTCGAATACAAATTCATCGCGCGGAACGGCGCCAGCAACCAGTACTGCAACAACGCCAACGTGACCTGGGAATCGCATCCGAATCGAACAAACGCCATTCCACCCGCGCCGCCGCCGCCGGTAGCAGGCAAGACGCTGTATTATTTTTCGAGCTGGCCCACCGCATCGGTCATTTTCACCTCCGGCGCCGACACCAACTTTTACTCGCTCACGTTAACTCCAATCGGGCCCGGTCGAACACCCGGCGAACTGCTGCACCGCGCGGACGGGGTCGGCGTGCGCGGCGCATCGATTCAATTCGTGATGACCGACGGCAACGGCAACTACGACCGCGCGCCCTACACCAACGGGGTCGGGAGCATGGGGCGCGATTACCTCACTGCGCTAGATGATTTTCTTTTGCAGGACGGCCATCTCTTCAACTACTGGCCCGCCGCATCCGTCTCCGCGCCGCGCGTGGAGACGCGCTATGTGGATTCATCCTTTCCGCCCATCAGCGGCCGCACCGTCCGCATCATTCTCCCGCGCGGCTACGACAGCCATCCGTGGAAGCGGTATCCCGTGATCTATTTTCAGGACGGACAGAATCTCACCAACGGCGCGAACCCCGGCGGCACCGGCGCGTGGAATGCGGACGTCACCTCTCTGATCGAAACGAGCCAGGGCCGGATGCGCGAGACCATTATTGTCGGTGTCGACAACTATCCGGAGCGCCGCCGCTGGGAATACAATCCGCCCGGCGACACCTATCCCGGCGAGAATCCGGGCCGCGCTGACGCGTATATCAGCTTTGTCGTCCACAATGTGAGACCGACGATCGACTATCACTACCGCACGCTCAACGATCGGCGCAACACGCTGATCGGCGGTTCATCGATGGGCGGCATCTGCAGTGTGTATGCCGGGCTCGACACGAACGTGTTCGGCGGCATCCTTGCAATGTCGCCCGCGTTTACGCGGGCGACGAACTATCTCGCGGCGATGGCGTCCAAACCGAAGCAACCGATGCGCGTGTACATGGACACCGGCACGGATGAAGGCCAGATCGGCACGCCGCCCGGCGGGTATTATTGGGACGATCCGTGGACCGGCTATCGTCGTTTCCAGCAGATCGGCTATGTGCCGAACCTTGATTTGATGATGCGCATCGGATGCGGCCACGGACACAACGAAGCCGCCTGGCGCGCGCGACTGCCGACCGCGTTCCGGTTCTTGTTGCCTGTCGCGGACGATCCGAATCTGCTCGCGCACGAGTCTCATCCGCCGGTGATCCGCAACTTGGAACGGAATGGAACAGACTTTGCCGTGACGCATGATGCGCGCGCGCATCAGCGATACGAATTGGATGTCGCTCCCGAACCGAACGGCCCATGGACCACCATATCCACGACCGCCCCGCTCACCGCCGCGTGGTCGTATCCGGTCTCAACGGGGACCGTTGTCGATGCGACCGCTGCGCTCCGCATTCGCGCCATCCCTGCGCCGTAATGGGCTGAAATCGAACTGCCAACGCGCCGCTTAACTCGGGCGAGCTGCAGGACCAAGTGATGAGCAAAGGAGGATTTCGCCGCGCGCGATGCGGTGAAAAGATCTGGAGCGGAAGGGACTCGAACCCTCTACCTCCTCGTTGCGAACGAGGCGCTCTACCAGATGAGCTACCGCCCCGAATCTTCCGTTCCGGATGGAACAAAGTGGAGAATAGTATCGGACTCCACCCCGCGCGGCAAGTGGATTGCGCCGGGATCAAAATAGCGGTAAAGCGCGCCGGCATGATTGCGGATCACCAGATCCGCGCCCTGACGGCCCGCGATGTAGGAGGGTGTCAAAGGAACTTTCCCGCCGCCGCCGGGCGCATCCACCATGTAGGTCGGAACGGCGTAGCCGGTCGTGTGACCGTGTAATGCGCGGATCAGGTTCATGCCTGTTTCGATCGAGGTTCGGAAAGGCATCGACCCGACAATCGCGTCGCATTGGTGCAGGTAATAGGGGCGCACCCGCATCCGCAACTGGCCCTGGCAAAGGCGGCGCATGGTATCGGGATCGTCATTCACCCCCTTGAGCAACACCATCTGGCCGCCGAGCGGGATGCCCGCGTCCGCCAGCCGGTTGCACGCGCGCGCCGTCTCCGGCGTCAACTCGTCGGGATGCACGAAGTGCAGGCTCATAAAGAGCGGGTGGTATTTCTTGAGCATCCGACATAGCGCGGGCGTCACGCGCTGCGGGAGCACGGCAGGAACCTTTGTGCCGATCCGGAGGAATTCGACGTGCGGAATCGCGCGGATGCGCGCGAGCAGCCATTCGAGCCTGTCGTCGGAGAGAATGAATGGGTCGCCGCCCGACAACAACACATCGCGCACCTCGGTGTGCGCGCGGATGTAGTCGAGCGCCTGCTCCCACATCGCGGTGTTCGGCACATACGCGCCCTGCCCCACCAGACGCGAGCGCATGCAGTAGCGGCAGAACGTCGCGCAAAAGTCGGTAACGAGGAAAAGCACCTTGTCGGGATAGGTGTGGACGAGGCCCGGCGCTACACGATGCGCCTCCTCGCCCAGCGGATCGTCATACTCACCTGGGTGACGAACGAACTCGGTGGTTGAAGGTATCTTTGTTCGGCGCAACGGCTGGGTCGGATCGTCCGGGTCAAGCAAGCTTGCGTAGTACGGCGTAAGGCCGAGAGGAAGCCGCTCGAGTCGCTGTACCGCTGCGCGTTCATCGGGCGAAAGCGAAAGAATTCGATCGAGCCCTTCCAGGTCTGTGATGCGGTGCCGCAGTTGCCATCGCCAGTCATTCCACTCCCGCAGACCGATCTCCGGATAAAATCGGCGGCGAAAGCGGGTGGTCCGGGAGACGGACATGGCTATTCAATCCCCAAATGTTTCAGCGCCATCCCGGCGACCGTCGCGCCGATGCTCAACGATGATGTGGCGGCGGGGGATGGGGCGTTTAGAACGTGAACCATGCGCTCGGCCTCAACGATGTGAAAGTCATCCACCAGCTTCCCATCCGGCGCGACGGCCTGCGCGCGGACGCCTGCGCCCGCGGGCACAAGGTCGCCATCGCAGATCTCGGGCATGAGCCGCTGCAGCGCGGCGACGAATGCGGCTTTACTGAACGAGCGATAAAACTCGCCGGCGCCGGCGCGCCAGTAGCGCGCGGCCATACGCCAGAATCCGGGATAGGTGGCGAGGTCCACGCTGTCGCGCAGCGAGAAGTCGAGCCGGTGGTAACCCTCGCGTTTGAAGGCGAGGACGGCGTTCGGTCCCGCCTCGACGCCGCCGCCGACCATGCGGGTGAAGTGCACGCCGAGGAACGGGAAGCGCGGGTCGGGCACCGGATAGATCAGGTTGCGCACGAGCGAGCGGCGCTCGGGTTTGAGTTCGTAGTACTCGCCGCGGAAGGGCACGATCTGAACGCCCGGCTCGACGCCGCACAGCCGGGCGATGCGATCGGATTGAAGGCCCGCGCAATTAATCAGCAAATCCGCGCGGAGCGCGCCCTGCGTGGTCTCCACCACCAGCGCGCCGTCGGCGCGGCGAACGTTCTCCACGCGGCAGCCGGTTCGCACTTCGGATTGGGCCTCTTCAATCAGCCGCGCGTAAGCGCGCGCGACCTCCGTGAAACTGACGATGCCGGTTTGCGGAATGTGCAGCGCGGCGACGCCGCGCGCGTGGGGTTCGTATTCGGCGAGCTGCTCCGGTGTGATCCGGCGAATTCCGTCCAACCCGTTTGCGCGCCCGCGTCGTTCGAGTTCTTCCAGCGCGGGAAGTTCCGCAGGATCGACGGCGACCACGACCTTGCCGCACCGCTCGTGGGCAATTCCGTGCTCGGCGCAAAAGCGGTACATCGCCTCGCGACCTTCCGCGCAGTTGCGGGCTTTCAGCGAGCCGGGCTTGTAGTACAGGCCGGAATGGATCACGCCGCTGTTGTGTCCGGTTTGATGCGCGGCGATCTCCGCCTCGGCTTCCGCCACGATCACCCGCACGCCGACGCGCCGGGCCACCGCCAGTCCCGAGGCCAGGCCGACAATTCCGCCCCCAATTATGACGATCGTTCTCATGAAGACATCGCGCTCTCGACGGCTGGAATCTATCCCAATCCAAGGCCTAATCCACCTCCAAATCCGGCGTTGCTTCCATCGTCAATCGGTTTGCCATCGCCGCGGCGGGCCGTACACTTGCGTGCGAATGGAAACCACTCAGCCAGCCTCACCTGACGAGACCGTGCCCGACGATCGGACACCGGAGACGCCGGCGTCGGCCGAGACGAGCGTCCCGCTCGGGATCGAACCGACAGAGCCGATGCCGCCGCCGCCGGCCGGCAAGGGCATGGCGCAACTCGTCTCGCACTATCGCGCGATCGTCCAGGCGCGCGCGCTGTACTACCCGGTGGCCTACCGGTTCACCAAAGAGCTGGGCCGCGGGCGGCAGGGCATCGTCTATCTCGGCCTTCGCCAGGGCGCGCGGGGCTGCGTGACGCGGCACGCGATTAAGGTGTTCGACCCGGGCATCTATCCGAACGCGAAGAAGTACTGGACGGACATGGGCCGCATCGCCGCGCAGACGTCCAAGTTGCAGAATGTCAAAAGCCCGAACCTCGTCGCGCCGGATATTTATGAGGAATACAACGGCATCGGCTACGTCCAGATGGAGCGCGTGGACGGCGTGGGCCTGCGCTACCTGCTCGACGGTCAGCATCTCAATCGCGCCCGGCGCCGCAGCGAACAAAAGGAGTGGAACACATTCACCGATGTGATTTTTCGGCTCGATGGCAATCGCGTCGCCATCCAGCCCGGCGTCGCGATCTACATCATGCGCCGCGTCTTGCGCGCGCTGGAGTCGCTGCACGACCTCGGGTTCGTCCATTGCGACGTGAAGCCATCCAACATCATGATCGATCGGCTGGGCTACACCAAGCTGATCGACTACGGACGCGCCAATACGATCAACGAAAAGCTGTCCTTCCTGCTCGGCACACCGCTGTTCATGGCCCCCGAGATGCACCGGCGCGAGACGGCTCTTCCCCAATCCGATCTATACGCGGTCGGACTGGTCGGCCTCGAAATGTTGCGCGGACAGCCGCTCCTGACGGGCTCCGGCATCAATGAGCCGGAGCTGCTCCAATATAAATTGACCCTCTGCGACCGGCTCCCCGACCTGCTGCCGGAACACGTCCGGCGCAACACGGAATTCGTCGAAGTAATGCGGAAATTTCTCAATCCCGATCCCCGCAAACGATTTGCGAGCGCACAGGAGGCCGAATCCGGCCCGGGCGGCTTGATTCTTGTGCACAAGCAGCTTGCGTTATTGGGTCAAGATACGGAATATGGGCGCGAATTGGAGGGCTATCTGACCAAATTGGTCGATCCCCGCACCGGGCAGGTGGAAACCGAGGACACCCCGACCGAACCGGTGGAACATTAACGGGTCGTCAGCAGAAGGAAGTCGAATGAACGTATTGCATGTCGTAGCAAATCCGAGGCCGATCGAAGAATCCGTTTCCAAGCAACTGGCGGCGTCCTTTTTCGCCACCCTGCTGGGGAAGAACCCGGATGTCACGGTCAACAACATCGACCTCTATGAAGACCCGCCGCCGTATCTCTCCCTGAACGCCTATCGGCGCATTTATACGCCGCTCGTCAACCCCGAGTATAAGCCGACCAAGGCCGAAGAAGACTCCATCGCCTATGCCAAGGAGCAGGCGGAGGCGCTACGTCAGGCGGACGTTCTGGTGCTGACGATGCCGATGTGGGCCGGCGGCCCGCCCGCGATTCTCAAGGCGTGGCTCGACCAAGTGGCCCAGCCGGGTCTGCTGTTCAATGTCGAAAACGGCGTTGTGAAGCCGTTGCACCAGCTCCGCAAGATCATCCTCCTCGTCGCCTCCGGCGATGTGTACAAGGAGGGCGACGACCGCGACGGGCTGACGCCGATCATCCGCAACACCTTCGGCTTCCTCGGCGTGACCGATATAGAGGTCGCGTGGGCGGACGGCCAGGATCCTAACTTCCACAGCGATGGCGAGGACCGCAAGCAGACCGCGCTGGAAATGACGGAAGAGCTGGCGGAAGAAGTCGCCGAAGCGCCTTGAAGCGGCGCGCTCGGGTCTCGAACGCGGACAACGAGCTGCCCGATAGTTGAATTACTTTAAACCGCCTATCGCCGCGAGCGCGGAACCGAAGGACAACAACCTTCGGCCCGCGCCCGCGGCCTCTACAGTCTCCCTGCGGTTTTAGTATCGGTAGTGCGCCGGCTTGAACGGCCCTTCGACCGGAACGCCAAGGTATTTCGCCTGGCTGCGATTCAGGGTGTCGAGTCGGATGCCCAATTTTTGGAGGTGCAGCCGCGCGACCTTCTCGTCCAGTGTCTTCGGCAGTGTGTACACGCCGACCGGATATTTGCCGGCATTGGTGAAGAGTTCGATCTGCGCCAGCACCTGGTTCGTGAAGCTGCTCGACATCACGAAACTCGGGTGGCCGGTCGCGCACCCGAGATTCACCAACCGGCCCTCGGCCAGCACGATGATGCTCTTGCCGCCGGGGAAGTCCACCTGGTGAACCTGCGGTTTGATCTCCGTCCACTTGTACTTCTTGATCGCCTCGATCTGAATCTCGCTGTCGAAGTGGCCGATGTTGCAGACAATCGCCATGTGCTTCATCTGGCGCATGTGCTTCTCGGTGATCACGTCGCAGCAGCCGGTCGCAGTGACAAAGATGTCGCCGATCTTGCACGCCTCATCCATCGGCATGACCTCGTAACCTTCCATGGCCGCCTGCAGCGCGCAGATCGGATCGATCTCGGTCACAATCACGCGGGCGTGCTGGCCGCGCAGCGACTGGGCGGACCCTTTGCCGACATCGCCAAAGCCCGCAACGACCGCGACTTTACCCGACAGCATCACATCGGTGGCGCGCATAATCGCGTCCACCAGCGAGTGGCGGCAGCCGTAGATGTTGTCGAACTTCGACTTGGTGACGGAGTCGTTCACATTGAACGCCGGGAACAGCAGCTCGCGGCGATCCATCATCTGATAGAGCCGGTGCACGCCGGTGGTCGTTTCCTCGCTGACGCCGCGGATGTCGCGGACCATGCGGTGGAAGCGGCTTGGGTCGCGCTTCACGGACTTTCGGACCTGCGCGAGCAGGACCTTTTCCTCCGGGCTGCCCGGATCGCGATCGAGCACCGCGATATTTTCCTCCGCCTGAAAACCGAGGTGAATCAGCAACGTGGCATCGCCGCCGTCGTCGAGGATCATGTTCGGTCCCGTGCCGTTGCCCCAGTCGAGGATCCGGTCGGTGAAGTCCCAATATTCCTCCAGCGTCTCGCCCTTGAACGCGAAAACCGGCGTGCCGCGCGCCGCGATGGCCGCGGCCGCGTGGTCCTGCGTCGAGAAGATATTGCACGAGGCCCAGCGGATTTCCGCGCCGAGGTGCTGCAGCGTCTCAATCAGGACGGCGGTCTGGATCGTCATATGCAGCGATCCCGCGATTTTTGCGCCCTTGAGCGGCTTCTGTTTGCCGTATTCCTCGCGCAGCGCCATCAGGCCCGGCATCTCATATTCCGCCAGCTCGATTTCCTTTCGCCCGAAATCCGCAAGCTTGATGTCTTTCACTACGTAGTCTTTGTTTTTCTTGGCAGCCATGTCTTCCTCCGTGTTGCGTTTAGTTTGAACCTGTCCATCACTCCAACGTCGCTTGAGCCGCGGGGCGCGTTTTTTCGGCCACGGCCATCAACACTGCAAGCGCAGCATCGGCGGCATCGCCGAGACGATCCATGCGAATCGCGCGCAAGCCGTACTGTTCCATCCAGCCCTTTAGCTCATCCTCCTCGAAGCCCAGCCATTGGTCGGCCCACTCGGCGCGCACCCAGTCCTGATCATGTCGCGCGAGGTCGAGCACAATAAGCAGGCCGCCCGGCTTGAGCAGTCGCGCGGCCTCGGCAATCGCGTGCGCGGGGCGCGCCGCATGGTGAAGCGCCTGCCCGATAAATACCACATCGAACGCGGCGTTCGGCAGCGTCGTGTGCTCCAAATCACCCTCGACGGGCTCCACGCGGCGATCGAGGCCGGCTTCTTTCGCGCGCGCGCGCACGTGCCGCAACATCGCCTTCGACTGATCCACCGCCGCCACGCGGCGGGCGAATCGGGCAAGCAGCAAGGCCACGTCGCCCTCCCCGCACCCGAGGTCGGCGACATCGCGCCCGGAAAAACCCGCAGCCAAGCCCGCCGCCAGCGCCGACCAGCCGCCGCCCGGCTGGGTCAGCTCGCCGTAGCGACCCGCTATTTTCTCAAAAAACTCCCGACTCCGCGTGCGCCGCCGATCGAGCGCCGCGCGAACCGCCCGCGCATCGCGCGCGGCGGTGCTCAACTCGGCAAGCCGCTGTTGCAACACCTCGGCAAACGCGCCATCCGCCAGCAACGCGCCGCGCCGGTAATACACAGATGTTCCTTCGCGCCGCGTCTCGACGAATCCCGCCTCGCGGAGGGGTTTCAAATGACGGCTCACGGTGGACTGCGGCAACCCGAGCACTTCGACCAGTTCCGCTACCGACAGCTCGGCCGACAGAACGGCGTGCAGCAGGCGCAACCGCACTTCGTCGGCCAAGGCGCGGAATACATCGAGCGGAGGCGGCATATATTTGTTCTTCCGGATAGAAGAATATATACCCCTTTCGGCCCATTGCAACCCGGAATCGATCCGCGCTCGGATCGAGTGCGCGTCAAAATCTCAAGGCGCGCTTAGATAGCGGAACCGCAACGCGAATACCTCATCCACCGACATTCCCTTCCCCGGCCGAGCATTCGGATCGAAATCCGGCGCATAGACCACCGCCCCGCGGATGCGGCCCCGGCTAAGCAAGGAACGCAGGGCCGAGTTGTCCACCGTATTCAGGACGTACACCGGGGGCGCATGGCGGGGTAGCGACTGCGCATCGACCTCCGGAGTGCCCGTCATAAGCACAACCGCGCCTGCCTTCGGATGAGACATCAGGATCCGCGAAGCAGACGAATCCGTTTGTTCCCACTCTTCGTCGGTCATGGCATCGCCTGACATGGGCACCGACCTCAGACGCTCCCGGATGAGTCGGTTCGCGGCGGGGCCAAGCGCGCGAAGAATCCCCGCGATCTGGGCATCAAGCGCCGCCTGCGCCGCCTGCGTAGCGGCCGGCTCGAACAACACCACAATCTCTCGATCCGGCGCGATTTCCGACATCAGCGCGCGACCCACGATCGCGCCCGCCGCCTCGTTGATGGACGCGCGTTGCGCCCGCTCCCGCATCCGCTCGCGGGCCGGGCGCGTCCACCACAGGGTCCACATCGTCCCACAGGCCAGGAAGACCATCAACGCCGCGATTTGCCGTGATCGATTCATGCCAACGCCGCGCGAATAATCTATATACAACGCATAATAATACGATATATTACTCATCGGTATGTTTCGCGCAAGCGCCATCATCGTGCGCCGCGGCTTTACGCTGATCGAGCTGCTGGCCGTGGTGGCGATCCTTCTCATGCTGCTGAGTTTATTGACGCCGACGCTCCGGCGATCGCGCGACACCTCGCTCACGGCCGCCTGCTTGAGCAACATGCGCCAACTTTCAGCGGCGGCCCTCGTCTATGCTTCGGACAACGAAGGGGCGGCGCTCCGGGAGGAGGAAGACAACGATATCGGATGGCGCGCGCCATGGCGCCTATACCTCGTGGGCGCCGCGCCGAACAACCAGGACCACTACATGAGCACGCGGCTGCCGAACGGAACTACGGTGGCCCGCTCGTGGGGGAGGCTCTATTTCGAAGGCTACATCAACGAATCGCGCGCGTTCTACTGTCCGGCTCGCGAAATCGATCCGGAGATCACGGAGGCCAAGCATGTGTCCTACTGGGGCGCGATCGGGAGCGGCCCGATCGCGTGGCGCACGCGGATGAACTTCTCCGGCGCGGCGCGCCGCGTTTCCGCCGGATATCAGTTCAATCCGTATCGCGTCGAGCGGATCTTTGCGCCGGAGCGATACGGTCGAATGTCCGGCTTCACGCCGGCGACCGAAACGGTCCCGCGTTACAAACAAGCATTGGTCATCGACATGATCCGCAACGCGGGCGCCAACAGCTACCATGCCGGACCCGCGATGAATGTCGCGCTGGTGGACGGCTCGGCGCGCACGTATCCGGCGCAGCGCGTCAAGGCGCGGATCGAGTCCGGCCTTTCCAACGCGGACGCGAACTGGAACGTGTTCGACCTGCTCCTTGACGACCTGCTCCGCCCCCAATAACTGAAGAGGGTATTGCCCGCCGCAGCGCCGCCGGAAACGGAACCGCTATACGACCAGCCGCTCGGCTTCGTCTTCCACCGGAGGCGCGCCCTCGCGGGGGCGGTACCCCATGCGCCTCACCAACTGGCGGACGAGGGCAAGGCGGCGCTCTTCCAACTCCAAGCCGGAGGCGGTCCCGATATCGATATAGCCGGCGGCCATTCGATCGTGTCCGCCCGCGGTGCCGCCGCGGCCGATGGCGGCGCGCAAAATCCGGCTGCACCGCGCGCCGCGCCGGCTGCTGCGCAGGGAGACAAACAAACGCCCTGGCAGCTCGGCGGTGCAAAACGACCAGCGCACGCCATCCATTCGCAGCAACAAGTCCGCCACCTCGGCCGCCATTTCCGGCTGCTCCACCGCGCTCAAGTGCGTCCACGCGACGTCCTTCAACAATCGCGCCCGCGCGAGGGCCTCCTGCAATCGAACGTAGTACCCGCGCACGAGCGGCGCGTGGCGAATGCGCCCGATGATGCGCAAATCCGCCTTTGCGACGAGCGCGAGATAGGCGCGCAAGTCGACGGCGGACACCTCGCGCGTCAGATCGAGCGTCTCGGACACGATGGCATAGGCCATGACGGAGGCCAGCCAGCGCGGCGCCTCCAGACCCGCCGCGTCGAGGTATTCGAGCGCCATCGTGGTGGTGGCGCCCGCCTCGCCGCGGATATCGATATGGGCGCCATCGGCGGTCTGGATGGTCTTGTATTCGTGGTGATCGATCACAGCGCGCACGCGCGCGCCGGGCGGGAGGGTGACATTCTTCGACCACGGCGCGGTATCGACCAGGATGCAATCGTGCTCGGCGCTCGGATGCAACCGCAGTTCCGGCAATCGATGCCAGCGGCATTTGAGCCGGCGCAGGAGTTCCTTGTTTTCCGCGCGCGACACTTCTCCGCTGAATGCGATCTGGCTCTGCACGCCGAACTGCTTATCGAGCAGCAGATGCAGCGCGGCGGCGGACGCGAGAGCGTCCGGATCGGGAAAGTCGTGCGGCACGATCAGGATGCGGCGTCCGGTCGGAATCGCGGCGCGGAGCGACGCGAGCCGAGCGGCGGGCGTTGACGCGTGTTCGTCCATCATCGGGTCCGCCGCATCGACGCGCGCCGCGCATCGCCGCGCGGAGGGGCCTCAAACGGCGGTGAAACAGAGCGAGGCATTGTGCCCGCCGAATCCGAAGGAGTTCTTCAGCGCGGCTTCGATCTTCAACTCGCGCGCCGTGTGCGGGACGAAGTCGAGGTCGCAGCCTTCGTCCGGGTCGTCGAGATTGATCGTGGGATGCACCACGCCGGCGCGCATCATCAACGCGAGGGCGACGGATTCGATGCCGCCGGCGGCACCCAGCCCGTGGCCGATCATGGATTTAGTCGCGCTCAAGGCGAGCTTCTTCGCCGCATCGAGACCAAACGCCGCTTTCACCGCCTGCACTTCGCAGAGATCGCCGAGTTGCGTGCTGGTGGCGTGCGGGTTGACGTAGGTGATCTGATCGGGCCGGAGTTGAGCATCCGTCATGGCCTGGGTCATCGCGCGCGCCGCGCCCGCGCCATTCTCATGCGGGGCGGTAATGTGATAGGCATCGCATGTGCGGCCGTAACCGGCGAGTTCGCAGTAGATCTTCGCGCCGCGCGCCTTCGCGCGCTCGTATTCCTCGAGCACGAGGATGCCGGCGCCTTCGGCGATCACGAATCCGTCGCGCCCGCGATCGAACGGGCGCGAGGCCTTTTCCGGCTCGTCGTTGCGCGTGCTCAGCGCGCGCATCGCGCAGAACCCGCCGATGCCGAGCTCGCAAATGGAGCCTTCCGCGCCGCCCGCGATCATCACGTCGGCCTCGCCGTTGCGGATGATTCGCATGGATTCGCCGAGGCAATGCGTGGCCGTGGCGCAAGCGGAGGTGATGCAGAAGTTCGGTCCCTGCAGACCGTATTCGATCGCGACATAGCCGGGCAGGATGTTCGTGATCATCTGTGGGATCATGAACGGCGAGAACCGCGACGGTCCTTTCGTCGTGAGAATCGCCATCTGCTCCTGCAGCACTTGCAGGCCGCCGATCCCGGTGCCGATCAGCGCGCCGCAACGGATGGGGTCCTCTTTCGAGAAATCCAACCCTGCATCCGCCACGGCCATTTTCGTTGCCGCCAGGCCGTAGTGGCAAAACGGGTCCATGCGCCGCTGTTCCTTCTTCGGGATGTAGGCGTCGATGTCGAGTTCGACCACTTCACCCGCGATTTGGGAGGTGTAGGGGGAAATGTCGATCGTCTGCACGCGGCGAATGCCGGAACGCCCGGCGACCAGACGATCGAGGAACAGCTTGAGATCCGACCCCAGCGGCGAAACGACGCCGAGACCCGTTACGACAACACGACGGCGGCTCATGATGAATACGAAGCGACGGCGCCCGACGGGGCGCCATTCGGCCTTCAGGTCGCGAGAACCCGCGGCTTACTTGTCGCCGAAACCCTTTTCCTTGAGGTAGCTGATGACAGCGCCGACCGTGGTCAATTTCTCGGCGTCCTCGTCCGGAATCTCAGCGCCGAACTCCTCTTCGAACGCCATGACGAGCTCGACGGTGTCGAGCGAATCGGCGCCAAGGTCGTCGATGAATGAGGCTTCGGGGGTGACTTGCTCGGCGTTCACACCCAACTGCTCAACGATGATTTCTTTGACTTTATCTTCCAGTGCCATGGTCCTTCTCCTTCGTCTTGTTCACATTACCATTCCGCCGCACACCTGGATCACCTGACCGGTGATGTACGCCGCATCGTCGCTCGCAAGAAACGAAGCGGTCGCAGCGACATCTTCGGGCGTACCGTAGCGGGCGAGCGGGATTTGCTCCAGCATCTTCTTCTGCAAGTCGTCGTTTAGTTTCTCGGTCATCCGCGTGGTGATGAACCCCGGCGCGATGGCGTTGGCGCGGACCCCGCGCGAGGCGAGCTCCTTCGCAATGCTCTTGGTGAAGGCGATGATGCCGGCCTTCGACGCCGCATAGTTCGCCTGGCCCGGGTTGCCGATCAGGCCGATGATCGAGGACACGTTCACGATGGCGCCGGACCGCTGCTTCATCATCGGCCGCGCGGCCGCCTTCGTGAAGAGAAAGGTGCTGCGCAGGTTCACCGCCATGACTTCGTCCCAGTCGGCGGCGGACATGCGGATGAGCAGACCGTCTTTCGTGACGCCCGCGTTGTTGACCAGGATGTCGATCCGGCCCCAGGCCTGCTCGACCGCGGCGACCGATGTCTGGATGGCGTCCGGCTCCTTCGAATCGACCTGGTGGATCGAGACGCGGCGGCCGTGCGCGGCGACCGCGTCGGCGGTTTCCTGGAGGCGTTCGGCGTTCTGGCCGAAACAGGCGACATCCGCGCCGTCGGCGGCGAGGCGAACGGCGACCGCGCGGCCGATGCCGCCGCTGGCGCCCGTCACAATCGCAGTTTTTCCGTCCAATTTACCCATGGAAATTCGTACCGCCCCGCCTGATTGCGCCATCGGCGCACCGCCGGAATCAACCGCCCTGCAATCCTGAAAGATCTTGTATGCTATGGAGGCGCGCGCCCTTGTCAACTCGTTTGACCAGCCCGGAAAGCACCTTGCCGGGCCCGCATTCGAGATAGCCGTCGGCCCCTTCGGCCTTCATGGCCTCGATGCTCTCGTACCAGCGGACGGGGGAATAGACCTGTGCGACCATCAGCCGCCGAATTTCGTCCGGCGTCGTGTGCGGAGCGGCGGTGACGTTGGAATAGACCGGGAACGCCGGCGCCTCAAACGACATGCCGGTTAGCGCCTCGTGCAGGCGATCCGCCGCCCCGCGCATCAGCGTGGAATGAAAGGCGCCGGCGACATTGAGCCGGATCGCCTTGCGGATGCCGATCTCGCGGGCGAGCGCTTCGGCCTTGTCCACGCCCTCGATCGGACCGCTCAACACGATTTGCTCATGCGAGTTCAGGTTAGCTTTTTCCAACCCGGTCTCTGCGCACAGGCGGTCGAGCTGATCCGAAGACGCGCCGATGATGCTGATCATGCCGCCCGGACGCTCGCGACAGGCCTCGGTCATGAAGCGCCCGCGCGCTTCGAGCACCTTGAGCGTATCCTCAAACCCGACGACGCCCGCGAGGTGGAGCGCGGTCCATTCGCCGGAACTCAAGCCGGCGGCGAACGCGAAGGTCCAGTCGGGGTGGCGCTGTTTCCACGCGACCCACGCGGCGACGCTGTGCACAAAAATCGCGGGCTGCGCGTGCGCCGAAATCGTGAGCGTTTCGATCGGCCCATCGAAGCTGATCGCCGCGAGATCGTAGCCGAGCACCGCTGCAGCGCGGTCGTACAGCTCGCGACATGCGGGGATTTGTTCGGCCAGCTCGCGGCCCATGCCGACGAACTGCGCGCCTTGTCCGGGAAATAGCAGGGCGTTCTTCATCACCACTCCAACACGGTTGCGCCCCACGTGAAGCCTCCGCCAAAGGCCACGAGCAGGACGCGGTTGCCGCGCTGCAGACGGCCCATCCGATGGGCCTCATCCAGCGCGATAATGACCGACGCGGCGGAGGTGTTGCCGTAGCGGTCAAGGTTCACGTAGTACTTTTCGGGCGCGCCGCCGAGCCGCTCGCCAATCGCGCTGACGATGCGCTGGTTGGCCTGGTGCGGGATGATCAGGTCCAGATCGTCCACCGTCAGTCCGGCCCGGTCCAGCGCGCGGCGCGCGACGTCCGTCATGCAGGTGACCGCGTGCTTGAACACATCGCGGCCTTCCATCTTCATGTAGTGCAGGCCCTGCGCGATCGTTTCCGCGCTGGTCGGGTGGCGGCTGCCGCCGCCGGGCAGCTTGAGCAGATCCGACAAGGTGCCATCCGAGCGCATGACCGACGCGAGAATGCCATTGCGGCCCGGCACCGACTGTACGACCGCCGCGCCCGCGCCGTCGCCGAACAACACGCACAGCGAACGGTCCGACCAGTCCGTGATGCACGAGATTTTTTCCGCGCCGATCACGAGCACAGTGCGGGCGGAGCCGGTGCCGATGTATTGCCGCGCGATATCGAGCCCATACACGAACCCCGAACAGGCGGCTTCGATATCGAAACAAAACGCGTTCTTCGCCCCGATCTTCGCCTGCACGAAACAGGCGGTGTTCGGAAAACCCATATCCGGCGTGATCGTCGCGACGACAATGAGGTCCACGTCTTCCGCGGCGACGCCCGCATTCGCGAGCGCGCGGCGCGCGGCCTCGGCGCCCATGTCGGAGGTGGCCTCGTCCGGCTCGGCGATGTGGCGCTCGCGGATGCCGGTGCGGGTCAAAATCCACTCGTCGGTCGTATCGACCATCTTTTCCAAATCGGCGTTGGTCAGCACGCGCGACGGCACATACGAGCCGGTGGCGACAATACTGGCGCGGGGGATGCCCGCGAAGGTGGCGTTGGATAGGGCTGCGCTCACGACACGGCTTCCTTCGGGGCGCCCGTCGTTGCGGCGGCAAAATGGGCGTCCGCTTTGTTGATTTCCTCGACGATCAGGTGGTTGATGTCCTGCTTGACCGCCTCGGCGGACACGCGAATCCCGTTGAACACGGCCGTGGCATTTGATGAACCGTGACCGATAATGCTGACCCCGCGCACGCCGAGCAGCGGTGCGCCGCCGTATTGCGACGGATCGAGCTTCTTCTTCAAATTCATCAGCGCGCCGCGCAGGCACAATGCGCCCATGATGCGAATCGCATTCGCCTTGAACTCGCGTTTCAACCAGACGCCGACCGCGTGGGCCACGCTTTCGCTGGTCTTCAACACGACGTTGCCGACGAACCCGTCGCACACCACCACATCGATCTCGCCCTCGAACAAATCGTGGCCCTCGATATTGCCGGCGAAATTCAGGCCCGATTGGCCCAGCAGGCCGAATGCCTCCTTGGTGGTCGAGTTGCCCTTCGCATCTTCCTCTCCGATGCTCATCAGGCCGATGCGGGGATTGGGGACCTTCATAATTTCCCGCGAATAGACCATGCCCATCACCGCGAATTGCAACAGCATTTCCGGCGTGCAATCCGTATTCGCCCCCGCATCGAGCAAAACGAAGGGTTTGGTCGGCGACGGAAACACCGTCGCAATCGCGGGCCGCTGAACGCCCTCCAATGTGCGCAGCTTGAGCTGGCTGGATGCCACCTGGGCGCCGGTGCTGCCCGCGGAAAAGATCGCATCCGCCGCGCCCTCCTTTACGAGGTCCACCGCGCGGTTGATGGAGGAATCCTTCTTGCGCCGCACTGCCGTCGCCGGGCTTTCGCCCATTTCGACGACCTCGGTGCAATGGCGAATCCGGATTTTCGGATGCGTCAGCCCGTGTCGGCCCAGTTCCGCCTTCAACCGCGCCTCATCCCCGACGAGGATGATCTCGCTGACGGAAGCCAATTCACGCGCCGCGCGCACCGATCCTTCGACCAGCGCTGCGGGGGCGTAATCCCCACCCATGGCGTCAACAGCTACACGCATATATTGAAAGCGGGACGATCCGCTCCGGCGCGGTTATTCGTCGGCGGAAACGGAAATCACCTGCCGGCCCCGGTACATCCCGGTTACAGGATCCACCCGATGCGGCTGATGCCAGGACCCGGTCTTCGGGTCGCGCGCCGCACCCGCCATCGGCTTCCGATGCGAAGCCTGGCGCTGACGGCGTTTCATTTTGGACGTTTTTCTCTTGGGGACACCCATGGTCTCTCCTCGTTCGGATCCGCGCCGGCTCTCCCGGCCCGGTCAACCGAGCTTCACGTTGTCCAACGCGCCCCACCGGTTGTCGGCGGGAGGCCGGCAGTCGCAAGTCCCTTCGTTCAAATTGATTCCGCACTGGGGGCACAGGCCCTTGCAGTCCGGCGAACACAAAGGGAAATGCGGCAACTGAAGCAGAATGTCCTCCCGGATATCCGGCGTGACATCCACTGTTTCGGTCGTTCCCGAAATTTCGTAAGCGCGTAAGAATGAGGATTCCTCGATGGTTGTCGAGTAAAATTCGGTGCAGCGCCCGCACTGGAGCTCGACCGGCACGCGAACCGCCCCCTTGACGATCAACTGGCCCGAAACGGCCTGCGCATGCAGTCGGTAGGCGATCGGCGCCTTGGCCCGTATCGCCGGATCGCTCACTTCGAGAATGCTCGCCGGCTCTTCGCCCTCGAACCACTCGCCTTCCGGCCTCAATTTGGGAACATCAATAATCATCTCGGCCCACTCCGGTTCTGATTCCGGGTCAACCTTCCCGTCGACCTTCCGCCAACTTTCGCAACAGCGCGCGCTGGACGATGGCGGGGACCAGCGGGGCGGTGTCGCCGCCGAGTTCCGCGACCTCGCGGACCATCGTGGAGCTGATGTAGCTGTGCGACTCGGAGGTCATCAAAAACACCGTCTCGATGTCCGGCGCAATTTTCCGGTTCGTCAGCGCCATCTGAAATTCATACTCGAAATCCGTGAACGCGCGGAGGCCGCGCACAACGACGCGGCTGCCGCGATTCCGGACATAATTCATCAGCAGGCCGGAGAACGTCTCGACGGTCACGTTTTTCAGCCCGCGCACCGAGGATTCGACCAGCCGCAGACGGTCCTCCACCTCAAACCACGTCTTCTTCTTGCCCGCCTCGGCCACGGCGACGATCAAATGATCGAACACTTTTGCCGCGCGCCGAATCACGTCGAGGTGGCCGAGTGTGATCGGGTCAAAGGTGCCGGGATAAATCGCGGTTCGTTTCATAACGGGCTAGTCTCGTTTCGCTGCATCATGCACACGCGGGTGTCGCCGTACGTTCGATCCCAGATCAAGCGCCATCCGGGCTGCGCCGCCGGCGATTCCGCAGCGCTCATCTCGAAAATCAGCAAGCCACCGGAAACGACGATAGAACCCGACTCCAGGAGGGGCAAGGTCTTTTCCATCCAGCGATGGGTCCCGTCGCGATCGTACGGCGGATCGGCAAATACGAGATCGAAGGACTCCGCGCCCGCCGCGCGCTTGAGCCACGCCAGCGCATCCGCTTGCGCCACGCGCCCGGCCTCGGGGCACAGCGCCTCGACGGTCGCCTTCAGCCGGGCGGCGGTCCGCGCATGCGATTCCACCCAGCAGACATACGCCGCTCCCCGGCTCGCCGCCTCCAATCCAAGCGCGCCTGTGCCCGCGAACAAATCAAGCACCCGCGCCTCAACCACGCGCGCGCCCAGCGCGGAAAAAATCGCCTGCCGTACCTTGTCCTGCGTGGGCCGAACACCGGGTCCGGCCTCCAGCCGCCGCCCGCCCAATTGTCCGCCTGTGATGCGCATGGGCGCATCCTACTCCGACTCCTTTTCGCAATCCAAGCCTCTCCCCTTCTCGCTACGCTTTTCGCGGCGACGCTTTGAATAAACACGATCCCGACACCGTCTCATGTCCAACTAATTGCACCCGCGCGCTTGCGCGGGGACGGATGAAAGAGTAGAAGAAAGAGGTTTTGACCATGAGGAGAATAATCATGAAGCGATTGTGGATTTCCGCCGGTCTGGTCGCCCTGATGCTCTCGAGCAACGGCTGCGCCATGTTCCGCGCCAAGGTGAGCGATGTGAACATCGACAACAGCGACCCGATGCGCGCGCAATTCGACTTCCGCGACCTGCGCACCATTTCGGCCGAGATCGTCGACCAGTTCCTCGGTTCGCCGTTTATGAGCCGTCAGACCGACACGCCGACGGTCGCCATCCGCGGGATCGAGAACCGCACCACCGACTATCTCGACACCAAGGCGCTGACCGACACGATGCGCACCAAGCTCATCCAGTCCGGCCGCGTCCAATTCGTCAATGTCGAGCGGCGCGCCGACCTCGCCGGCGAGCAGGGTTATCAGGCGGCGAACGCCGCGCCCGGAACCGCGGTCGAAATCGGCCAGCAGGCCGCCGCGCGATACATGTTCACCGGCTCCATCGTCGAAATGACCCAGCGCTCGCCGCGCCAGGTTCGCGTCAGCAAAACCCGCGAGCGCTTCTATCAGCTCACGGTCGAGGTCACCGACCTCCAGACGGGCCTGATCGCGTGGACCACGCAATCCGAGTTCGCGCGCGCCGAGCGCCAGCCGCTCATCGGGTGGTAACGTGAACCGTCGGGCCGCCGTCCGCATCGGGATCGGCGGGGTGGCCGCGGCCGCGCTGCTCGCGCTGGCCGGCTGCGCCACCCAAGCCCTGAACACTGCGCGCCGCGACTTCTACCAGGGCCGTTTCGACCAGGCCGACCGCGCCCTGGAGCGAAGGATCCCCAGCAAGGATCGCGTACTATTCTTAATGGAACGGGGCATGATCCGGCTCTTCAACGGCGACTATGAGCGCAGCGCGCGCGACTTCATCGACGCCTACGATCGCCTCGTCGAACTCGAAACCTACAGCCTCTCGCGCGGCGGCGCCTCGATGGTCGTCAACGACACCGTGCAGGATTTCCGCGGCTTTCCCTACGAGCGCACGCTGCTGCACGCGTTCACGGCGAAAAGTCATTTTGGGCGCGGCGCGTGGGAAAATGCCGCCATTGAAGCGCGCCGCCTGATCCAGTCGCTGAACCCCGAAGTCCTCGGCAGTTACCCAGACGACGCCTACTCGCGCTACGTCGCGGGCGCCGCGCTCGAACTGATTGGCGATACATCCAACGCGCGTCTGCAGTATCAAAAAGCCGGCGAACTTGCGCCCGACGCCGGGATCGACCCCGATACCGGACGCCTGGGCGGCGATCCGGCGACTCCGCGAGATGCGGAATTGCTGGTGTTCGCCATGATGGGCCGCGCCCCGCGCTTGGACAGCGCCAACCTGCCCGACCTCAATGTCTATGCTGAAATCTACGCGGGCGAAAAACGGCTCGGACGCTCGTATTTGCTGACCGACACCGCGGACCTCGCATCGACGTCCTACCAAAAAGACGCCGCGCGGCGCGCCGCCAAGACCATCGCGCGCATTGCCGCCAAAGAGACACTGGCGCATCAAATTGAAAAGGACAACGCGCTGCTCGGCGAACTCACGCGCCTGATCCTGATCGGCATCCTCGAACAGCCCGACACGCGCCGGTGGGAAACGCTGCCCCGCTACCTCCATGTCGCGCGCGTCCCCTGCCCGCCCGATTTGCGCGAATACACGATCGTCTTCATGAGCGGCAGCGGCGTCCCCATCGCGAGGCGCACTGTCACCAATCCGCTGCAGCGGAACGGCGCGCTGTTCGTCTCCTTCGCCCGCGACATTGGCGGGCCGCCCGGCGGATAACAGTTAGCCCCACCCTCTCCCGCCGAGCAGGAGAGGCATCAGGCGGAGATTGACTAGCCGGCGGATTTACGGCGCAGAGTTCCTATAAGGGTTGGGGTGAGGGCGACAATTCAACAGCCCGTCAGGCTCAGAGATTTCACCCTACCAGTTCATTTCGGCATTTCCGTCGAATGCTGTAGCTCGAGCGCCCCGCGGGCCCGTGGGAGGGCCATGCCCGGCATCTATCAAATACCCGCCACTTTCACCCCCATGCGAAAATTCAGCGCCTGACCCCTTTGACGGCCAACCCCCTCTCCCGCCACGTGGGAGAGGGCTGGGGTGAGGGCATCCTTCAAACAGCTCGGCGGGCTCGGAGATCCCGCCCGACCAATTACGTTCGACTTTCAACTGTCATCGCTCCGCCGCTCCGCCACTGGAGGAGTACAACCGTTTTCCGGCGACAGAGCGGCGGAACTACAGCTCACGATAAAAACAACCGCGCTTATCGCCCGCGTCATCAGCCACCCCCTCTCCCACTGCGTGGGAGAGGGCTGGGG
The DNA here is from genome assembly GCA_937958885.1 of uncultured bacterium. Lineage (GTDB taxonomy): Bacteria > Verrucomicrobiota > Kiritimatiellia > CAIVKH01 > CAIVKH01 > JAMLJG01. The sequence continues at coordinate 35,329 of CALGMT010000011.1, forward strand.
TGAGGGC
>CALGMT010000012.1 GCA_937958885.1 uncultured bacterium
CGGGGTCTGTTTGAAGTGTGCGTAAACTCGTGGCAAGCACGCCGGGGTCTGTTTGAAGTGTGCGTAAACTCGGGACAGGCCCGCTGGGTCTGTTTGACGCGTGCGACAAATCAGATATAGCCCGCGGGTGTCTCCGCCCCCGTCCGGCTTGTCCGGACGGAGCGAGAGTTTGGTGAGCTAATCCGGCCACCATAGGACCTTATTCTCTACCTCTTCTGCTACGCGCGCGGCGAAATGCGGCTCACGAATACAAATGGCAACTGACCTTCTGCTCCCTGTCGAGTGGGCGTCGGAACGGAGGGCGCACCAGACGACACGCATCCATCGCGCGCGGACATCGCGGATGAAAGGCGCACCCCTCCGGCGGTCGCGACGGGGACGGCAGCTCACCGCGGAGAATCTGACGCGCGCGCCGCTCCACGCCGGGGACGGGCACGGCGCTGATGAGCGCCTGGGTGTAGGGATGCGCGGGCGCGGTGAGAACCGTCTCCACCGGGCCTTCCTCCACGATCCGTCCGAGGTACATCACCGCAACGCGATCGGCAATGAAGCGCACGACGTTGATGTCGTGGCTGATGAACAGGTAGGCGAGGCGGTATTTCTCTTTGAGTTCCATCAGCAGATTCAACACTTGCGCCTGCACCGAGACATCGAGCGCGCTGACGGCTTCGTCGCACACGATGAGCGCGGGCTTGAGCGCCAGCGCGCGGGCGACGCTAATGCGCTGGCGCTGGCCGCCGGAGAATTCGAACGGGTAGCGGTGCAGCGCGCTCGAATCCATTCCGACATCGGCAAGGAGTTGCAGCGCGGTCTCCTCACGCGAACGCTCCAGCAAGCCGTGTACTGCAAGCGCCTCGGTGAGAAGATCGAGCACGGTTAAGCGCGGATTCAACGACGCCGCGGGGTCTTGAAAGATCATTTGAATCTGGCGCTGGAGCGCGGGCGGACGTATGCCGCCGGGCAGCGGTTGTCCGCGCCAGCGCATAGCGCCGGCGCGCGGGCACTCCAATCCGACGATCGTCCGGCCGAGCGTCGTCTTTCCGCAGCCCGATTCGCCGACTAACGCGACGGTTTCGCCCTCTCGAATGACAAGATCGACTTCGGTGAGGGCTTGGATGTGGCCGACGGTGCGCGACCAAACGCCGCGTCGGATCGGGAACCATGTGGTAAGGCCGTTTACTTCGAGAAGCGGCTCACTCATGGCAGGCGGCCCTCCGGCACGAGAATACATGCGGCGCGATGATTGTCGTCGACGGTGTAAAGTTCAGGCGCGCGCGCGCGACAGGCGGGCGCTACGTGGGAGCAGCGGTCGGCGAAGCGACAACCGGCCGGGTAGTCGCGCGGGGCCGGGACCTGGCCCGGGATCGTGACGAGGCGCCGATCCGCGCGCGGACCGCGCGGCATCGAGCGGAGAAGACCGGCGGTGTATGGGTGGCGCGGTTGCGCGAACAGCGCGCGCACAGGCGCTTCCTCGACGACTTTTCCCGCATACATCACGAGCGCGCGGTCGCACATTTCCCAGACGACGCCCATGTCGTGCGTGATGAGGATGACGGCGGTTTGCGCGTCCTTCAGCTCGCGGATGAGGTCGAAAATCTGGGCCTGAATCGTGACGTCGAGTGCGGTGGTGGGTTCGTCCGCGATCAACAGCGCGGGGCGCAGCATCAGCGCCATCGCGATCATGACCCGCTGGCGCATGCCGCCGGAGAGTTCATGCGGCCACGCGCGCATGCGCTGAGCGGCGTCGGGGATGCCGACTTTCTCCAGCCACTCCTGCGCGCGGGCGCGCGCAGAGGCCGGCGACGCGGGTTCGTGGAGGCGGATGGACTCGACCAACTGGTCCCCTACCCGATGCAGCGGCGAGAGCGCAGACATGGGATCCTGAAAGATCATGCTCATGCGACGTCCGCGCAGTGCGCGCAGCTCGGCGATCGGCATGCTGAACAGATCGCGGCCTTCGAAGATCACGCGGCCGCCTGCGATGCGGCCCGGCGGTCTTGGCAGCAGGCGCACGATGCTGAGCGCAGTGACACTCTTGCCGCAGCCGGACTCGCCGACAACGCCGAGTATTTCGCCGGCGCGCACGTCAAAGGAGACGCCGTCCACTGCGCGAATCGGGGCCGAATCGGTATCGAACTCGACCGCGAGATCGCGCACGGCGAGGAGCGGTTGTGCGGACGTCGTCATTCCATCCTCGAATAGGGTTTCGGGTCGAACGCCTGTCGTACGCCTTCGCCGATGAAGACGCCGAGCAACATCACGATGAACAGCGCAAGCGCGGGATAGAGGGTGAGCCACCAGGCCCATGCATATTCCTGCGCCTGCGACAGAATCTCGCCCCAACTCGGTGTCGGCGGCGGGAGCCCGAAGCCAAGAAAATCGAGCGCGGCGAGCGTGCCGACGGCGCTCACAAGAGAGAACGGGAAAAACGTGATGATGGGCACCAGCGCGTTGGGCAGGATGTGGCGGAACATAATCCGCCGCGCGGGAATGCCCTGCGCGCGGGCGGCCTCGACGAACGGCCAGTTGCGCAGACGCAGAAATTCGGCGCGCATATAGTAGGAGATGCCGATCCAATTGAAGAGCGCGTAGCAGAAAAGCAGAAGGCCGAAGCTGCGCCCATAAATCGAGCCCATCAGGATCAGGATGTAGAGAAACGGGAGCGCGTCCCAGATTTCGACGATGCGCTGGCCGACGAGGTCGAAACGCCCGCCGCGGTAGCCTTGCAGCGCGCCGATAAGTGTGCCGACAGTCATCGATGCAACCACGAGCAAAACGGCAAAGCTCATCGAGATGCGGAATCCGTAAATCAGCCGGGCGAGAACATCGCGTCCCGCGCTGTCGATCCCGAGCGGGTGGCCCTTCACCGGTCGAAACGGGAATCGTACATCTTCGCGCTGCGCGCGCACGCGATAGGGCCGATCGGCGAGCGTGACGACGATTGGATCCGTCACTCGTCCAAAGCGCTCGGCAGCCAGAGCGAGAATCGCGGCGCGGTCCGCTTCGCTAAATGCGGGCCAAATCGCGGGCCATTCGCCGCTCTCGGGTTCCAGCGCGCGGTTCACAAACCAGCGCGTTTCCGCGCGGCGCGAGGGCTCCTCGCGCAAGGTGATTCGAACCGTGCGCGGAGGCGCGGCACGCGGTGTGAATGGCGGCAAGGATATTGCCGCCTCGAGTCCGTCGCGCCTGTGCGCGACGGCGGAGATGGCGGGCGCGGACTCATTGGCGAAACGGCGAGCGATGGCGTCAGCGATGGTGTCCGGGAGCGTCCAGTAATCCGCGAGCCGCAGCCCCTCCTCTGCGCCATCCGGCCGATCGAAAAAGTATCCGGCGGCAACAGCGCGCGTCACGACGCCATCCGGGGTGAGATTCAGGCTGGCGACGCGCGTGTCAGGCGCGACGCGGAGCTCGACACGGTCCGGCAACTCGATGCGCTCCGGTCGGATGATCTCAAACGGTCCGTAGGGGTGCAGCGGCCAGATGGCGCGGTTGGACGGGTCGCGCGCGAAGCGCTCGCTGCGGACCAGCGTTTTGTAGTCGATGCGCGTGTCGGGTCCTTCGCCGAGCAACGTTCGTTCGGAGTAGAAGCGAAAGACGGGAAAGTAATGGCGTCCTTCAAAGCGCAGATAGAGCGGGTCCTGGTTGCAGAACAGTTCCGCCCCAAGGCTGAGCGCGTACGCGCCGGCCAGCAGCAACAGCGAGGCCCACGCGCGCCGGAATTCCATGAAGCGCCGGATGCGCCGTCGCGTGATCGGATGAAACCATTCCAGCGGCGACTTCATGTCTGAAAGTGGATGCGGGGATCGATGAGGACATAGCAGAAGTCCGACAGAATCCGCCCGATGAGCCCGAGCACGGCGGTCAGGCCGAGGATGCCCATGAAGAGCATATAATCGCGGCTGATGATCGCCTCGAGACTCAGGAGGCCCATGCCGGGAATTTCGAAGACGCGCTCGATCAGGACCGAGCCGGCGAACATCACGGTGAGCACACCGCCGAAGCCGGTCGCGATGGGGATCAGCGCGTTGCGCAGCGCGTGCCGCCAGACCGCGCGGCGAAGGCTGCCGCCTTTCGCGAGCACGGTGCGGACGTAGTCCTGGCTGATTTGCTCCAGCAGCGAATTTTTCATCAGCAGCGTCAGCACCGCGAAATTGCCGATGATGTAGCAAAGCACGGGAAGAAACATGTGGTGTGCGATGTCCTTTGTTTTTTCCCACGGGGAGAGCGTGTCGAAGTGGAGCGAGTGGAAACCGGACACGGGGAACCAGTCGAACGCGAAATCCGTCGTGCCCGAGAAGAGACTTTTCAGGAGCATGCCGAACGCAAATGCGGGGATCGCGTAGCCGATGAACACGACGAGACTGGAGACGAGGTCGAACACGCCGCCGTGGCGCAAGGCCTTTGCGATCCCGAGCGGGATGCAGACGAGGTAAGTCAGGAAGAAGCCCGTGAGTCCGAAAATCAGCGAGACCGGAAAGCGCTCGCGGATCAATTGCCAGACTGTTTTGTTGGGATATTTGTAGGATTCGACCATGAGCCCCATTCGGTCGGTCCAAAGCCACTTCCAGTAGCGCTGCGGGATCGGTTTATCGAAGCCGAAATGCGCTTCGATCGCGCGGCGCTGTTCGGGCCCGATCGCCGCGACACTTGCGGCCCCTCGTTGGCTATCGAGTCCGCGCATCCGGATGAGCGCTTGTTCGACCGGACCGCCGGGGACAAACTGGCATATCGCAAAGCAGACAAAGGTGATCCCGATGAACGTGGGGATCACGAGCAGCAGACGTCGGATAAAATAGCTCAAGCGGTCCATGGCGCCGGCGGGAAGTTTCCACGAATACCGCGCCGCGCGCAAGCGGTCGCGTCTCTCGTCGTATGGACGCGAACAACTCGCATGCGTGCAGGCGAAACATCTACATGATTGCAATGATTATTCGATCGATCCTGGTCGCGCGGGGCGGGAGCGCGTTGGGCGTTGATCATACGCCCTCACCCCAGCCCGCGCCCGCGCGGCGGGAGAGGGAGTGCCGCTGTAGTTCGGCCGCTCCGCCGGCGGAATTCCTCCGCTGTCGCCCTCCGGCGGCGGAGCTACAACAGAGCGAAGAGAGATGCGCTATTGCTGATGATCCGCAGTAAAGCGCAGGAGGATTTGCTGGTCGCCGGCTTCGAGCAGCTCCAGCGTAAGTTCTCGAAAAGCGGGGCCGTTCAGCGATGATGCGCGCTTCACATTCACCAACACATGCGTCATCTGGCGCCCGGGCACGGACAACGGCGTCGCGTGCAGCGTAATGCCCTCGATTGAGGCCTGCGGGATGTTCGCGTCGAACCACCAGGACATTTCTCCCCGTCGAACTGACACCGCGGTGTCCAGCCCTTTCAAATCGAACCTCGCCCCTGCGGTTGTCGTCTTCCGCGCGGCGGAATCAGAGGCGGGCGCATTGGCGCTCGACGGCGCGCGCGGCGGCTCGGCGGGTTGCGCAACTTGCAAGTGGCGCGCGAGGAAATCTGCAAGAGGAGCCAGCGGCTCCGGTATCCACGCACCGTCATCTCCACGAGCGAACACCACGACGGGCTTTTCAACGTTCAGCCGATCGATCCCCACCCGGCCTCTCCGCAGCAGATCGCGCCAGCGCCACTCAATCCCTATACGCTGAACGCGAAGGCCCGCGCGGCCCGGCAGCGACGCGCCCTCCGTCTCGAGTTCGCGCAGGGTCATGTTGAACGTCGGGCTCAATGACACGCGGTCTAATTTGACAGGCATGCCTAATGTACGCGACAGCCGATCGGCCACAATCGAGCGGAACCCGTCGGTGCGCCCGATCGCCAAGCCTGTGATATACGCAATCAGCAGCAGGATCAGCGCGGTCACGAGGGCGTTCCGCAGCGAGCGCAGCGCGCCGGTTTTTTTCGCGGGCGGGGTCTCTTGCTCCCAAGCTCTGGCGCGTTTACGCGGCATGGACGCTCATCCGGCCAGTTCTCTCGCGCGCCGCACAGCGGCGGCAATAGCGTCGGAAAACGCGCCCGCGATATCGCGTTCGTTCAAGACCTTCAGCGCAGCCTCGGTGGTGCCGCCCTTCGACGTCACTTGTTCGCGCAGTTCAGACGGCGCGCGTCGACTGGATTGCGCGAGTTGTCCGGCGCCGGCCACAGTGGCAAGGACGAGCGAGCGGGCGGTCTCTTGCGGCAGTCCATGCTGCACGGCGGCCGCTTCCATAGCCTCCATCACGCGGAAGATATACGCAGGACCGCTCCCGCTGACCGCGGTTACGGCGTCCATCAGGGCCTCGTCCACGCGAACAGTCTGGCCGACCGCTTGCAAAAGAACCTCGGCGAGCGCGAGATCAGCTGCAGCGGCATGCGCGCCCCCGCAAAGCGCGGAGATGCCTGCGCCGACCAGCGCCGGGGTGTTCGGCATCACCCGGACCACGCGCGCGGGTGCGCCCAGCGCGCGCTCGATGCGCGCGGTCGGAATGCCGGCGGCAATGCTGACGAACAGCGCGCGCTCGGTCGCGCCCGCGAGTTCCGCCAGCACGTCGTTCATCTGTTGCGGTTTTACCGCGAGCAGGATCACGTCGGCCGCTTTCGCAGCGGCGCGGTTGTCCGGTGCGGCTTGCACGCCGTAGGCCGAGCGGAAATAGTCCAGCCGCTCGTGGCGGACGTCCGTCACCGTCACCTGCGCGGGCGAGAGGCCCGCGCGGAGCAGCCCTTTCACCAGCGCCTCGGCCATGTTGCCGGCGCCGATGCAGGCGAGGCGAATATCACGCAGATTCGTCATCGCTCGGTCTCCTTCGTTCGCCGAACAGCATCGTTCCGATCCGGATCATCGTGGCGCCCTCCTCGATGGCCGGCTCGAAATCGCCGCTCATGCCCATCGACAGCTCCTCCAGCGGCGTGCCGCTCTCCACTGCGAGTCGGTCGCGCAAATCGCGCAACAGCGCAAAATACGGCCTTGCCTTTTCGGGGTCGGGCGCGAAGGGCGCCATCGTCATCAAGCCGCGCACCACAAGACGAGGGCAGGCGTTGGCCGCATCCAAAACAGGTCGCACGGCGTCCGGGCGCAGTCCGAACTTCGACGCTTCGCCGGAAACGTTCACTTCAAGCAAGATATTCAACGTCCGCCCCGCTTCTTCTGCCGCGGCATCGAGCAACCGCACGAGCTTCTCCGAATCCACGGAATGAATCGTATCGAACAATTGTGCGGCGAGCCGCGCCTTATTGCTTTGCAGATGCCCGACCAGGTGCCACGTCAGCTGCGAGGGACACTGCGGGATCTTGGCGCGCGCTTCCTGCACTTTGTTTTCGCCGAACACGCGAAGGCCCAGCGCGGCGGCCTCCACAATGGTTTCCGGGGGGTGGGTCTTGGATACTGCGACAAGCGTCACGGCGTCGCGCGGGCGACCGGCTCGGCCACACGCGGCGGCAATCCGCTCCTCCAGTCGCGCCAGACGATCTGCCATCGATTCGGACATAGGGGCGTTGTAGCGGAAAGCGGCGTTTCTGTAAAAAAGGTTTCCTCGCGCGCGGCGCGCCCGGAGGCCGCGCCCTCCCGTTACGATTGGTTGGCAGCGGCATTTTCCGGATCGTCTGCTATAACCGGGCCGTGAATACCGAATCCGCCATCTCCATTCTTGCGCAGGGCGAGCCGGCATGGGGTATGCCGGAATGGATTCGTTTTATTTCGCCGCGCGAGGCGCTGATCGCACGGCAATTGTCTGAGGTGATCCCGCTGATCGAGCGCGTGGAACAGGAGGCGGCGGCCGGGCGCTGGTGTTGCGGATTCATCGCGTACGAAGCTGCCCCGGCTTTTGATGCCGCCTTGGAGACGCGCGCGGCGGATGGCCCTCTGGCGTGGTTCGGTATCTTCGACGCATGGTCGCCCGCGGAAGCGCCTTCGGGCGAGGCGGACGCGCTCGAACTGGCGCCATCGCGGGATGCGGCGGGATACGCGGCGCGGATTGATGCGATTAAAAACGCGATCGCGCGGGGGGAGACCTATCAGGTGAATTTCACCTTTCCGCTCGCGGGCGGCGATCCGGCAGCCCCGGCGGCGCGCTTTGCCGAACTCATCCGCGCGCAGCAGTGCCGATACGGGGCGCTGATCGAAACGCCCGATTTCGCCGTGCTCTCGGCTTCGCCCGAATTGTTTTTTCTGCAGGACGGCGACCGCATTGTCTGCAAGCCGATGAAAGGGACGGCGCGCCGGGGGCGTTGGGAGGAGGAAGATCAGCAGATCGCGGCGCGCCTCGCAGCCTCCCCGAAGGAGCGCGCCGAGAACGTGATGATCGTGGACATGATGCGCAACGATCTCGGCCGCATCGCGCGACCCGGCTCCGTGCGCGTCGAGCGGTTGTTCGATGTGGAGCGCCTGCCGACCGTATGGCAAATGACCTCGACCGTAGCGGCGGAAACGGGATGTGGCTTGACCGACGTGTTCCGCGCGCTTTTCCCATGCGCCTCGGTCACCGGCGCACCGAAGGTGCAAACGATGCGCATCATCCGCGCGCTCGAAATGTCACCGCGCGGGATCTACACCGGCGCTGTCGGGTTCGCGGGGCCGCGCCGCCGCGCGCGATTCAACGTTGCGATTCGCACGCTGTGGCGCACGCCGGACGGGCGCGCGGCCTACGGCGTCGGCAGCGGCGTGGTGTGGGACTCGCGCGCCGACCGGGAGTACGCCGAATGTCTCGCGAAGGCGCGCGTGCTCGGGTCGACGCCGCGCTTCGACCTTTTCACCACGTTGCGGTGGCAACCGGGCGTCGGATGCGCGCTTTGGGCGCGGCACGCGGCGCGCCTGCAGCGCGCCGCGGATTATTTCGGACGCCCGTTCGACGCAGAATCTGCTCGGCGCGCGCTGGAATCCGCCGCCGCCGGCTTTCCGCCCGGCCCGCGCCGCGTGCGATTGCGCGTGAGCGAATCGGGCGCATATCGAGTGGATGACGCGTCCGCGCCGGCCGACGTTCCCGCGCGCATCGCGCTGGCAGCGGAGCCGCTTGCAGTGGATTCGCCATTCGTGTTTCACAAAACCACACACCGCGCGTTCTACGACGCGGCGCGCGCGGCCCGGCCAGACGCGGACGATGTGTTGCTCTGGAACGCGGACGGCGAGATCACGGAGACGACGTTCGCAAATGTGGCTTTTTTGCGCGACGGCAACTGGGTCACGCCGCCGATCGCATGCGGCCTGTTGGGCGGCGTGATGCGCGAGGAACTGCTGGCGCGCGGCGAGTGGCGCGAGGGCGTGATCCGCCGGGCGGACGCGCGGGTCGGAGAGCCGATTCAACTTGCCAATGCGCTGCGCGGACGTTGGTCCGCCGTGCTGGTCGGCTAGTCGATAAGCGATTTCAGTTCGGCCGCGACATCGCGCGCGCGCAGGGCTTCGAGGCGGCGGGCTTGCGATTCCAGCACAGCCGCGCGGATAGCCGTATTCTTCGCAACGTCACGCATCACGACAGCTAATTGCGCGGGAGTCAGATCGTTATACAGCACCCCCGCGCCGTCCATGGCTTCGGGCATTCCGCCGATCGCATGCGCGATGACCGGCACGCCGCAGTGCATCGCCTCCAGCAGCGGAAGGCAGTATCCCTCGTGCTCGCTGGTCGAGAGAAAGACATCCGCGCAGCGGTAATACGTCGGCAACCCGCGGGGCGAGGCGAATCCCTCGAAGCAGACATTCGGAAGATCAAAATCGCCCGCCAACATGCGCAGCATCGTGTGGTAGCGCGGGCAACTGCGCTCCGAGCCGACGATGACCAGCCGGCTGAACGGGTCGATTGTCCGGTGATACCAGTAGAACGCCTCAATCAGGGTTTCGATCCGCTTGTTGGGCGCAACGCGGCCCACGGTCAGGAACGTGGTCAGCCGCGCAGCAAATCGCGCTTGGACGTCCGGATCGGTAGGCGCATCCAGCGGGGCCGGGTCGAAGATGAGCGGAAACACCCGCACCGTTTTAGCGCCGCATGCGCGCAGCTCGGCGGCATTGAATTCGGACACGGCCCAGCAGTCGTCCACCGCCGCGAGGACGGCGGGCAACCGCGCGCGGGCATCCGCCAGCCGCGCGGCGACACCGTCGTCGAATCCGTTGAACCACTCCGCCGGCGTGATGTTGTGATAAACCAGGACTTTTCGAGCCGGCGATGCCAGAAAGCGTTCCACGGCGGGCGACGCGATTGAGTAGTGATGCAGCGCAATCTCGCCCGGCCGGCCGGTGTATTCTTCCAACGCGCGGCAATCGCCGCGCGACGCGGGTGCGACATGGGCAAGCGGTGCGTATATTTCAGACGCGCGTCCTTGTTTGCGCGCGGCGTCGCGGATCGCGCGCGCGCAGGCGGAGATGGCATCGCCCTCGGCGTAGCCGTTGAGCAGTTGATGAATCGCGCCGGCGCTCACGCGGAATCTCCGGTTCGATTCGACCGGCCGTCCAGTCTGCGGCGCAACTCCGCGATTTCCGCCCCTTGCAGCTCGACCAGCGCCATCAGGTGCGAATTGACGAGATTCTGGCGATAGGCCATGCGGTCGTGCTGATAGCGCAGCAGCCGCCACAGGAACGCGCGCACGCGGCCCATGATGATTCCGACCGCGCCGGGGCGTCGCGGCGCGCGGAATCCGAGGGTGTCGATGTGGTGGCGGCGGCGCGCCAGTTCGGTTAGGAGGCCGAGGTATTCCGATTCCGTGCGCGCCTCGCGCAAGCGGAGCGCGGAAAGCGCGGGCGGCAGAAATACGCACTCGCCTTGTGCGGACATCCGCGCGACCTCCGCCTCGATCCGGGGCGCCCACTCCGCGGTGCGGTCCGTTCCGGCGACGACAATTTTCATGCGGGCGATGCGTCGGTTTCGATGAGTTCGCGGAACGTGAGGCGGCCCGCGCCGGAATCAATCGCTTCTCGAATGCCGCCGATGGCGCGGGCCACAGCCGCCTCGATCTGCCCGGCATCGAGGCTCTCGGGCATGGCGCCCTCGCGCAGAATCAGATCGATGACGTCTCCGACCCGCACCACGCCGGGATCGCGGGAGAGCAGAAAACAGCCCGGGGCATCGGCGCGCTCCGCGAGCAGACCGCCGCGCGCGAGCTGGCCGGCCACTTCATTCAGCAGGCGGACGGGCACGCGGTGCGTTTGCGCGTATTCGCCGAGATCGAGCGCGGGGCGCTCGCCGCGCAGCGCGCGTGCGGCATCCAGCATCATTGCCACCGCCAGGGTGAGCCTGGCCTTCACGCTCGCCTGCGCGGCGATGCGCTCCATGTGATAGGTGACATGGTGCTGGACCGCGAAGGCGATTTCCGCGCCGAGCAGGATCAGCATCCAGCTCACGTAGAGCCAGAGCAGAAAGATCGGGATCGACGCGAACGTACCATACACCGCGTCGTAGCGCGACAAGGCGACCTGCATCGAGATGTAGATCCGCTGCCACGCGAGCCAGAGCGCCGCGGTCAGCAGCGCGCTCACGCCCGCCGCGCGGCGGCGCACATGCGTGTTGGGCATGAACACGAAGAGCAAAAACAGCGCGACCCACACCGTCGCCAGCGGGGTGAGCTTCAGCAGCCATTGATACAGCCATGCCGTCTCGTCCAGCCGCGCGGCGATTGCCTGCGATTTGAGCGACGCACTGACGGCGAACGCGGTCATGATCAGGACGGGGACGACGACGGTGACGCTGATGTAGTTGGTGAACTTGCGCCAGATGGCGCGCGATTCTTTCACGCCCCACACGCGATTGAACGACGTCTCGATGCTGCCGAGCACCTGCACGGCGGTCACAAAGAGCACCGCGACGCCGATCCACCCGAGCGTGCGGAAATTCGCGCGCATCACAATATCCAGCATCTCTTTCACGAACGCTTGAAATTGAGCCGGCATCGACGAGATGCTCTCCGCCAGGCGCGCGGAGGCCTCTTCGCCGCCCCCGAAGCCCTTCAGCATGGCGAAGCCCAGCGTCAGCAGCGGCACCAGCGAAACCAGCGTGGAGAAGGTCAGCGCGGCGGCATGCACCGCGAGGTCGTCCTCCCTGAAGCCGCGCGCGACGAGTTGCGCGACGCGGAGCAGGCGGATCACGAGACTGCGGACGCCTGTGACGGACGAGAGTTCGGCGGTCCACGCATCGTGGCCGAGAAACGCGCGTACGCGCGCCCATCGACTCTGGTGGGTTTCGCTCATGGCTGCTCCGCAGCGCCCGCCTGATAAAGCGCCCACGCCGCGAGTGTTTTGGCATCTTCCAGTTCTCCGCGCCGAATGCGATCGCGGATTTCGGATTCGGCGAGCAACTCAACTTCGATGCGTTCGTCATGGTCGAGTTGCCGTTCGCCGGCCTCCGCCGCCTCGCCATAGAAGCAGACGATGCGCTCCGTGACATACCCCGGCGTCGGATAGAGCGCGCCCATGCGCGTCAAACGCGCGAGGGCGTAGCCGGTCTCTTCGCGGACCTCGCGGCGCGCCGCGGCCTCGGGCGCCTCGTCACCGTCCAAAATGCCCGCCACGACTTCGAGCATTTGCTTCTGCGCGCCGACGCGAAACGGGCGGACGAGCGCAAAGCGGCCGTCCGGCGCACGCAGGAGCACGCAGACCGCGCCGGAATGGCGGACCAGCTCGCGGTAGGCGCGAAGGCCGTTTTCCAACTCGACCTCCAGCGTTTCGACGCGGACGAGGCGTCCGTCGAAAACCGTTTGGCGCGACAAGGTTTTTTCGTACATGCCTGCTCCGACGTTGCGGATCACGGGAGGGAGCATATGATACGCGCCATGCTCCGATCGAGAAAAGAAACCGAGGCGCTGGAGGAGCAGACCCTCGCGCCGTATGCCGCGCGCAGCGCGTCCTCGCTCGGACGCCGCTATCCGGAACCCGCGCACGAGCATCGCGCGGAGTTTCAGCGCGACCGGGACCGTATCCTGCACAGCCGCTGTTTCCGGCGGCTCGAATACAAGACCCAGGTCTTCATCAACGGCACGGCGGATCACTACCGCACCCGCCTCACCCACACGCTCGAAATGACGGCCGTAGGGCGCACCCTCGCGCGCGCGCTGGGGGCGAATCCCGACCTGCCCGAGGCGATCGCCCTCGCGCACGACATCGGCCACAGCCCGTTCGGTCACGCGGGGGAAGAGGCGCTCAACGAGTTGATGGCCGACCACGGCGGATTCGACCACAACCTACAGAGCGTGCGCTGGGTCGAGGAACTCGAGACCAGCTATCCGGGCCATCCCGGATTAAATTTGTCGTGGGAGGTCCGCGCGGGCCTCTACAAGCACCAGGCGGCCATTCCGGGATTCGCGGTGGACGGCCATCCGATCGGACCGCATCAGTATCTCGAGGCGCAGATCGCGGATGTCGCGGACGACATGACCTACAGCGCGCACGATGTGGACGACGGCCTCGATGCGGGACTGCTCGCGGAGGAGCAGTTGAACGGCACCGAGGCGTGGAGGCGCGCCGCCGCGCGCGCGCGAAAACAGTTCGGCGACTTGCCGGAAACCCAGCGCCTCGCGGCGGGCATCCGCGCGCTGCTCGACATGCAAGTCGAAGACGTGCTCCGCCACACGGAGGCGCAATTGAGCCGGTATGCGCCGAACACCCCGGAGGCCGTCATGCGCTGTCCCGAGCGCGTGTGCGGCTACAGCCCCGAGATGCGGGAGATCATGCGCGATTTCAGAAAGTTCCTATTCGAAAACATGTATTGGTCGCCGATGGTGGCCAAGGCGAACAAGGAAGCCACCGCGATGATGCGCACGCTTTTCCTGCACTACGTCGCCCACCCGGAGACGATGGGCCGGAAGGCGCAGGCGCGCATCCCGAAAGACGGCATCTGGCGCGCGGCCTGCGATTATTTGTCGGGTATGACCGACCGCTACGCGCTGGATGAGTTTATCCGTTTCGGGTTGAATCGTGCGGGGTGAGGCTGCTAGCCGCCCAACTCATTCACCGGCGGGGCAAGCCCGCCGGGGTCTTCGCGACAGCCGCCGGTTGCCGATAAACTCTTTCACCAGCGGGGCGAGTACTCCGGGGGCTGATACGCCCCCGTCCGGCTTGTCCGGACGGAGCGCACGTTCTGATCGCCAAGTGAAGACGACCCGGCAAAAAAGGACCGAACTCCTCGCAATCAATAGGCATTTTTTCGCGCGGCCAGCGTGCGCAACAGAATCTTGAAATCCAGCGCGAGAGACCAGTTTTCGAGATACCAAAGGTCCAGTTCGATGCGCTTCTTCAAATCGGTCTGGCCGCGATAGCCGTTGATTTGCGCCCATCCGGTCATGCCGGGCTTGTGGATGTGCCGCCACATATAGCGGCTGATGTCGTCCTTGAATTGCTCGACGAAATGCGGACGCTCCGGCCGCGGGCCGACGAGGCTCATCTCCCCCTTCAGCACATTCCAGAACTGGGGCAGCTCGTCGATGTTGTACGCGCGCAGAAACGCGCCGATCCGCGTACGGCGCGGATCGTCGGGCGAGGTCCAGACCGGGCCGCTATCCGCTTCGGCGTCCACGCGCATGGTGCGCAGCTTGTAGAGATTGAACGCGCGGCCTTTTTCGCCGCAGCGGACCTGCTTGTAAAACACCGGACCGGGCGAGTCGCGCCGGATCGCAATGGCCGCGACCGCGATGATCGGCGCCGAGATCAACAGGCCGACGATCGAGCCGAGGATGTCCTCCAAGCGCTTCACCAACCGGTTGATGAAATAGTCGAGCGGCCACTTGCCGACGCCGAGAAGCGGGATGTCGTCCACGTTCTGCACGCGCACCTCTGTGGTGAGCAAGCGAAAGAGGTCCGGCACCATCATGAATTCGGCGAGGTTGCGCTCGCAGTGAAGCATGATTTCCACCAGCGCCTCCTGTGTCAGCTTCGCGGGCTGTGTGAGCACGACTGCATCCGCCGGCTCGCGCTCCAGCAAATCATGCAAACCGCTCAAGTCGGCGCGCAACACATCCGGCGGCAACGCGGGGTCTGGCGTCTCGCCCGGCAGCGGGATGCATGCCGCAATCCGACAGCGGCGGCGCGGCTCGCCCTCGAGCTTCGCGCGCAAGCGCACGGCCAGCGGGCCCGCGCCGAGCAGGATGACGCGGCGCTTGGCCGCCTGATATTTCGCCCAATGGCGCTCGCACGCGAAAAGAACGTTCCGTTCGAGCACGACGAAGAACGTCACCGTGACGAACGCGATCGCCGTCGCAATACGCGAAAACGGCGGATCGATCTGGATCACGAACGCCAACGCCATAGCCAGCAGCATGCCGAGGCTGCAAGCGCGCACGAGGCGCGGAATCTTGTCGATGAAATGTCCGTATTGCGGGCGTTCATAGAGCCCGAGACTGCGGAAGATCAACAGCAGGAGGATCGTGACCACGATCGCGGCATAAAAATACATCCCCCGCGGCGGATGGCCGCGCGTCACCTCGATCCAGCCGGAATCGAAGCGAATCCAGACCGCCAGCAGGAACCCGCCGAAAATCGCCGCCGCGTCCGACAGCACGGCCAGCAGGCTGCACTTGGCGTCAAAACTGTCCCGGCTTCGCATGAATCAGGAATGTAGCGGGTTGCGGGCGGCGCGGAAACCGCGAATGCGGGGCTAGCTCTCCGCGGGCGGATCGGGAAATTTCCCCTTGAGCGCGT
Source organism: uncultured bacterium (assembly GCA_937958885.1). GTDB lineage: Bacteria > Verrucomicrobiota > Kiritimatiellia > CAIVKH01 > CAIVKH01 > JAMLJG01. The sequence continues at coordinate 15,587 of CALGMT010000012.1, forward strand.
TCGCGATAAGCTCCGTGGTGTCGCGCGGGAAATTTTTCTCCATCATCCAGCGCAGATAGCCCGGATCCATGCGCGCGAGGTCGCGCACTTTCGCGCCCTGCTTGCTGCCAAAGTTGATGGTCAGCTCGCCGGCCACCCACTTGAGCTTGCCGGTCGAGTCGGCCCATCCGGGCTTCTTTGGATTGCAATATTCGCTCAACTCGTCGATGGCCTTCGGCAGATCGGCATAGCGATCGAACTGCCCTTCGAGCACCTCGATGGTCGCGACGACATCGTCGAGCGCGCCGTGCGCGCCCTCGTGTTTCTTGCCGGTGTAGAACAGCAGTGCCGCGGTGAGGTCGCGCGGTTCGCGCTGGTGGAAAATCCGCTGCGCGTCCACGATGCGGCGGCCCTCGAGGGAGAACGGCGTCTCCGCGCGGTTGAACTCCTCGCACAACATCGGAATGTCGAATCGGAGTATATTGTAGCCGCCAAGATCGCAGCCCTCGAGCACCGCCGCGACCTGCTTGGCGATGGACTTGAACGTCGGGCAGTCCTTCACGTCCGCGTCATAAATCCCGTGCACGCGCGAGGCCTCGGCAGGAATGGGGATGCCGGGGTTCACGCGGAAGGTGTGCGTCTCGCGCGTTCCATCGGGCATCGCCTTGACGATCGCCAGGTCCACAATCCGGTCGGTGCGGATATTCGTTCCCGTGGATTCAATGTCGAAAAACGCGATCGGGCGGTCAGTCTGAATCGGAAGCATCCCGCTACGATACCGGATGCGCGCTTGCGGCTGCAAGGAAATGCGCTACTCTGCGACCCATTGCCATTAAACCCGGAGGTTGCTATGGCATCGTGTGAGCATGTAATTGATGACAATATCGCGTTTCTGCGGCAGGCCCGCGAGCTCGTTCAGCGACTGACGGACGACGCCTTCACGCTGGCCGGATCGGTTGTGTTTGGCAGCAGTGTGGGGGCGCATCTGCGCCATGTGCTGGACCACTATGCGCGCCTTTCCGCCGGCTGGACCCTCCGAAAGATTGATTATGATGCGCGTGAGCGCGATGAACGGATCGAAAACGATCGCAGCGCGGCGATCCGGCGCATCGATGAAACGATCGACGCCTTTCTCGCTTTTCGCGGGGCAGAGGATCAGGCCGTCTCGATCAAAATGGACTGCGGTGAAAATACCGATCCGGAGACCTGGTGGACCACCTCCACCTTGCGCCGCGAATGCCAGTTTCTCGTTAGTCATACCGTCCACCATTTCGCGCTAATCCGGATGATTCTCGCCATTCAAGGGATCGAGCCTGCGCCCTCGTTTGGCGTTGCGCCCTCGACCCTGCGTCATCATGCGCGCCTGGCATGTGCACGGTAACGTGGAGACGCGAAGGACGCCGGTTTGAAATCTTCTTCAACCGGGACGAACTGCGCACGCGCCCTCCCGCAATGCCCCCTGCCCTTGCGGATGTTCGGCCCTTTCGGTATGTCGCGCCCATCGACGGACGCGCAGGCGGCTCCTGGCTGGCCGCCAACGAGCGCGGGCTGGCCGTCGGCGTGCTGAATTTTTACGACGGTCAGGCTGCGCCGCCGCCGGCGCAATCCCGCAGCCGGGGTCGGCTCGTCGTGGATCAAATGGCGCACACAGACGTCGAGACCCTGCGCCGCGAGATCCGAACCACCGATCTTGCCCGATATCCCGCGTTCATTCTGTTCGCGCTCGATCCGGCGCAGAGCGTCCTCTTCCATTGGAATGGCCGCGACCTGCGGGAAGAAGCCCCCGCCGAGCCGCACCGTCCGCTGACCACGTCCTCGTTCGACACTCCGAACGTGGTGTCCGCGCGTCGCGCGCGCTACGCCGCGCTTGTCGGCGCGGGAGAGCCGACCGCTGACGCGCTGGCGCGGTTCCATCGCGATCGCGATGCGCGCGGCGGGGCATACTCCGTTTGGATGGAGCGCGACGACGCGCGCACGGTCAGCTTCAGCCGCCTGCTCGTGGATGACCGCGCGGTGACGTTCTGCTATAACGAAAGCGGCAGTCCAGTCGGGCATCAAGCTGTCCTGCCGCGCGCACTATGACACCCATCGTTCCACCGCGCGCCCGCCGGCGGCGAATCCATCTTTTCCTGGGTTATCTGCTTCTCCTCGCTGTTTCGCATGCGGTTTCCATTTGGCGCGAGCGCGCGCCGCAGCCTGCGGCCGACCAGCAGGCCGTCCGAATCGTCGCCCACGACGACAGCGCGCGGACGCGCCCGCTAACAGTCGCCTATGTCGATTGGCCCGGCGAATCGCCGGACGCGCCCGTGCTCGTGCTGCTGCATGGCAGTCCGGCGCGCGCGTTCGATTTGCGCGCATTTGCGGAAGAATTGAATGGCCCATTTCGTCTGATTGCCCCCGATCTGCCGGGCTTCGGACGATCGAGCCGCCGCGTGCGCGACTATTCCATCCGCGCGCAGGCGGAACGCCTGCATGCGCTGCTCGACACGCTGCAGATCGAACGCGCCCATTTTGTCGGATTCAGCCTCGGAGGCGGCGTCGCGCTGCATCTCTACGAACGCGCCCCGCATCGCGTCGCCTCGCTCACGCTTCTTTCTTCGGTCGGCGTTCAAGAGCTCGAATTGCTAGGCAACCACACGCTGAACCATGCTCTGCACGGCGCACAACTGGCGGGCCTATGGCTCGCCGCCCACGCGGTGCCGCACTTCGGCCTGCTCGACGATGCGCTGTTCAATGTGCCCTACGCGCGCAGCTTCTACGACAGCGATCAACGTCCGCTTCGCGGCATCCTCGAGCGCTGTGGCGCGCCGGTCCTGATCGTACACGGCAAAGACGACCCGCTTGTTCCGTTCGCCGCGGCGCTCGAACACCATCGGATCGTCCCTCAGAGCGAGCTGGTCGCGCTCGATGGGGCGCACTTTCACGTGTACACCGACCCGCGCGCAATCGCCTCGCCGATCCTCGAGTTCGTCGCGCGCGCGGAGCGCGGCGTCGCCGTCACGCGCGCCGCCGCGGCGCCGGAGCGAATCGCCGCCGCGGCGGAACCCTTCGGCAAGGTCCATCGCGCGCCGGCCGACGGCGTCGCGCTGCTCGTCGTGATGCTCCTGATCGCACTGGGCACGTTGATCAGCGAGGACCTCGCTTGCATCGGCGCGGGGCTGCTCGCCGCGCACGGCTTGATCGCCTTCACCCATGCGGCACTCGCCGCTTTTATCGGGATTTTCGTCGGCGACATCCTGCTCTATCTCGCCGGCCGTTATATCGGAAGACCCGCCCTGCATCGCGCGCCGTTCCGCTGGTTCATCCGCCCGCAGGCGATTCAGGACAGCGCCGATTGGTTTGCGCGACGCGGTCCGATCGTGATCCTCGCAAGCCGTTTCGTACCCGGCAGCAGGCTGCCGACCTATTTCACCGCCGGTCTGTTGCATCAGCGATTCTGGCTTTACCTGCTGTACTTTTTCATCGCCGGCGCGATCTGGGCGCCCTTTCTCGTCTGGCTCGCCGCGACGCTCGGCGACCGCGCCCTCGAAATCCTGCGCCAGTACAAGATGTACACCCTCGGCGCGCTCGTCGCGCTCTTGATCGTCATCTGGCTCATCTGGGAGTTGCTGGTTCCGCTCTGCACCTTCCGCGGTCGCCGCCTGCTCCGCGGCCGATGGCAGCGCCTGCGCCGCAGCGAATTCTGGCCCACGTGGGCCCTGTACGCGCCGATTTTCCCGTGGCTTGCATGGCTCGCCATCCGTCATCGCGGCGCCGCGGTCTTCACCGCGGCCAACCCCGCGATGCCCGCCGGCGGTCTTGTCGGCGAATCTAAATCCGCCATTCTCGATGCGCTCGCCGGCCCCGCGCGTGAGCGAATAGCGCGCCATATCCTCCTACCCGAAGCCATCGGCGCGGACGCCGCGATCGATCGGCTGCGCGAATTCCAACAGCAGCTCGACCGCGCATTTCCGATCGTCCTCAAACCCGACATCGGTGAGCGCGGCGTCGGGATTGTCATGGCCGACAGCGAGGGCGAGGTCCGCCGCTATTTTGCGCAGACCCGCCCGGCGACGATGCTGCAAGAATATGTCCCCGGCCGCGAATACGGCGTGTTCTACTACCGCCACCCCGACCGCGCGCAAGGCGCCATCTTTGCGATCACCGAAAAGGAGTTTCCGGTCCTCGTCGGCGACGGGCGGCACTCGATCGAGCGCCTCATCCTGCGCGACTCGCGCGCGGTATGCATGGCGAAATTTCATCTGCACGTCCATCGCCATCGGCTGAGTTGGGTGCCGGCGGCGGGCGAACGCGTGCCGCTCGCGCAGCTCGGCAATCATTGCCGGGGCGCCATCTTTCGCGACGGCGCGCGCCTGATCACGCCGGAACTCACCGCCGCCATCGACGCGATCAGCCGCGGCTACCCCGGCTTTTACTTCGGCCGATACGACGTGCGCGTGCCCGACGAGGCATCCTTCCGCGCCGGGCGCGATTTCAAGATCATCGAACTCAACGGCGTCTTCTCGGAAGCGACCAGTTTATACGATCCGGCGTATCGCGCGATCGACCGCTGGCGCATCCTCGCCCGCCAATGGCGGCTCGCCTTCGAAATCGGCGCGCGCAACCGCGATCTGGGCGCGCGACCGGCCTCGCTGCGCGAGATTTCCGACTTGCTCGCGCGACACCGCGCCGCCATCGAGGCAAGCGAGATCGATTGACGCGCGCGCCGCGTCAGGTCGTGAACGTGACCTTGGCGATGTAGGGCAGCTCGCGGTAGAAGCTGTCGTAATCGAGCCCGTAGCCGACAACGAACTCATCCGGGACGGTGAATCCGACAAAATCCGCCTCGAACGGGATCACGCGGCGCGAGGGTTTATCGAGCAGCGCCACGGTTTTCACCGAACGCGCGCCCTTTTGCAGCAGGTGCTGCGTGGCGAATGAGAGCGTGCGGCCCGTGTCCAGAATATCGTCCACTAGCATCACATCGGCGCTATTCACGTCCATCCGAATATCCTTTACCACCCGCACCTCGCCGGACGATTCCGTGCCGCTGCCGTAACTCTCGATCGTCAGAAAATCGATCCGCGGCCGCACGCCGTGCTGGTAGAGATCGCGCGCCAGATCGGCCAGAAAAATGAAGCTGCCGCGCAGGATGCCGATCATCACGAAATTGTCGCTGCGGCATGCCGCCTGCATGTCGCGCACCAGTTCGTCCACCCGCTGCGCGATCGTTTCGGCGCTGATCAGCACCTCCCGAATGTGATGCGGTTTCATCCTGCGGATGCTTTCGCGCCCCACCCGTCAAGTCAAGTCCCGTCGCGCGCCTTTCGCCTTCATCCGGCGGGTTCGGAGTCCCCGCCCTACCTTTTCGGGTAAGGCGCGGCGTCCCGACGCGCCGCTTTTTCCGACTTGTACATTCTCCTCGCTTGTCGCAACGGATTGCTCATGATTGCTCTTCCGCCGGCATAGCGGCGGTACAGCCGCGCACGGAGGCGACGCTCGTCGCAATGCAGCGTTGACAACCGATTATCATCTTATGAGACTCATCACCGTTCTTTGACAGTAGTAGCGAGGGCGCTAACGGAAGTCCGTGAAAATCGGACGCGGTCGCGCCGCTGTAACCGGCTACGAGTCCCATCACGCCACTGATCCACATCGGGAAGGCAGGGACGAGGCTTGAAGCCGGAAGCCAGAAGACGAGCGTCCTCGCCTGTCGAAGTCTCTTTCGCGAGGGAAGGGACCGGCGTCGGCTTCTATTTCGGCCTCCGCTTTTCCCTTCGGAAATGTCGGAGGCCTGTTTGCTTTCCGCCGATCCGAATCCCGCGCGGGAGATCCAACCAACGCTCCCGCATGAGGAGCGGAAAGGAAGGTATGAAAGCAGCAGCATTCGCCCGCTCTTTTGGGTGGGCCATCGCGGGCCTCGCGCTCGTCTCGTCCGCATCGGCCAACTACGAGTCCCAACTCGGTTATCGCGACTCCGCAATCGCCGACACCATCGGTCAGTTCGTCCTCATCGGCGGTTTGGACACCTCCGGAGAAGACGCGTATTACAGCGCAGGCACCAACGTGTGGGCCGTGTCGCTGACGGGCGGATCAACAGCGGTGATCGGCACTCTCCCCCCCAACGTCAGCGCCGGATTTCTGCGCTTCCGCGACGGCGATCTGCATGCGTCATACGACCAGAGCTATGCTCCTCCGTTCCCGTCTCGCCACGGCGTGATCGACCTCCTCGGCGATTTTCACGATTACGGAGGGCTGGACGGCATCTACGACGCGGCGGTCAACTCATCGAATCAAATGTTTATCGCCGCCAATCCCGGAGCGGCCGGCGCCAAAATCTTCCGATTTGAGCCGGCCACCACAAGCGTGGTGGAGATTGCCCACATCGGCAGCTTCTCCGGCGGCATCGCCTTCGATGCGCAGGACCGCCTCTACGTCGCCACGCAGACCGGCGACGGCATCATCCGGTTCACCGCCGCGCAGGTGGCCGCCGGCGGACTGGCGATCAGCAACAGCGCGCCTATTGTGCCGGTCACCGCGAGCTATCTGTGCTTTGACCACAACGGACGGCTCTATGCCGTCAGCGCATTCGGCAACAAGCTCGCGCAATATGATGCGGAAACCGGCGCCGAGCTGCGCGTGATCGCCATCGATGCGGCCAATGGATATGGCATCGGACGGATTCACTGGGACACGGATCGCCGCCAGTTGCTATCCGTCTACTCGGATTTCAATACCTTCGACAGCGAGCTGCTCGTGGTGCGTTACGCGGAATCGGATGAGGGCATCCCCGGCACATCTTCCGTCTTCCGCGGCTGGGCGGCGGCCTGGCGCGACTTCATCCGACCTGACACCAACAGCGGAGGCTATGCGCAGAACGCAGCCGGCGCGCCCACCAATACGCCCTCCGCTGCCATTCTTGGAAAACCGGCCTCGTTCGATCCGATGGCATTCCCGCTCGGCAACATCCTTTCGCTCGGCAACGGCGGATCCATCGTGCTCGAATTCGAAGACGCGATCGTCAACAAACCCGGCCCGGATTTCGCTGTCTTCGAAAACGCGTTTGTCTATAACGGCCTCACCTTCGCCGAGCTGGCCTATATCGAAGTGGCCACGACGACCAACGCATGGGCGCGTTTCCCGGTCACCTATCATCCCACCAACCTGAGCATGCCGTTCGGCCCCGCTTTTGCGCTGACCGACGTCACCGGCGTGGACGGGCTGGCCGGCAAACACACCGTACCGTTCGGAACGCCCTTCGACCTCGAATGGCTGCGGCATCATCCGAACGTCACAAATGGATTGGTCAACCTCGATCGCATCGCGTTCATACGCATCACCGACGTCATCGGAGACGGCTCGACCAGCGACGACTTCGGCAACCCGATTCTCGATCCCTACACCGCAACAACAAGTTCGACCGACGGCTTCGACTTGCGAGGTGTCGGCGTACTAAACCTTGCGGGCCTTTCGCTGACCATGGGTCCCGGCGGCCCGGTGGCAAGCTGGCACACCTACGAAGGGCGCACCTACCAGCCGCAGGTGAACACCAACGGCACGTGGGTCGATTACGGCCTGCCGATTCCGGGTACCGGCGGCGTAATCGACCTGGCGCTCCCGCCGAGCCACGATGTGGCCCTTTTCCGCGTCGAGCAGACCATCCCGCCCTCGCCATAGCGCGCCATGTTCCATGCCATGGAAAATTCACCGGACAGATTTCCATACCATGGAAATCGCCCCGCGCATTTTTTCCATGGCATGGAAAGTCCCCCGCGCGCGCGTGGCGCGCCGGGCTTTTCGCTGATCGAATTGCTCGTGATCACGGCGATCGTCGGCCTGCTGGTTGCGCTGCTCACGCCCGCCCTGACGCGCGCGAGAGCGCAATCGATGCAGGCCTACTGTGGCAACAACCTCCGGCAGCTTGCGCTCGCCAATCATCGATACGCCGCCGATCACGGGCATTACGTCGCCGCGGCGCCGGACATCTGGGCCCAAAATGCGACGCGCTGGCACGGCGCGCGGACGACATACAACGAGCCCTTCGACATTGCGGCCAGCCCGCTGGCGCCCTATTTCGGCGAGGCCGGATGGATCAAGGAGTGCCCGGCGTTCCGCGCGCGTGAGCCGGGCTTCGAGTCGGGCTGCGGCGGGTACGGCTACAATGTGCGCGGCGTCGGATCGCAGGCGTATCTCGTCGGGGGCTATCTCGGCGCCGAGCGCGGCATGCCTGCCGCGATGATTGCGCAGCCATCGATGACGGTTATGTTCACCGATGCGGCTTTTCTGGATCTTTCGCGCAGGGGGTCACGCTTGATCGAATATTCATTTGCCGAGGCGCCATTTCACGTGGCCGACAATCAACCGGTTGAGACGCATCGCGCAGTGCCATCGATCCATTTTCGCCATGAAGGCAAGGCCAACGTCGCTTGGGTCGACGGCCACGTCTCGTCCGAATCGAGATCCGTCAGCTACGGTCCGCGCCACGATGCGGCGGCTATCGGATGGTTTGGGCCGGATAACAATTCGTTCTTCGACCCATTCTAGCCAACCTCTCGCCCGCTCTGAGGGAAGAATCTGCATGGTCGGTGAAGCTACTGGTAAACTCCACAGCATATTGTGGCCAGGCCATTTTAGGACCACGATAGGACTTGATCTGCCAGCGGAAGGCTCCTAGAAATCATCACGCGAAAAGCCGATAACGAAACCGGCTTAATCGATTCAATTTGTGGGGCTTTTTCAAATGGATACAACACTGCTGGCAGAAAAGATTCAAATTGAGCGCAAACAGTTCTTCTTCGATCTGAAGGAGAATCCCAGGGGACGCTTTCTCCGAATCACGGAGGACGTGGGCGGGCGACGCGATTCGATCATCATTCCCGCCACCGGATTGGAGCAAGTTAAAGTTATCCTCGAAGGCATCATTCGAGCAAACGAAGAACAGCAGGCGCTGACCCAGCCGCTCTCGACGTGATCGCGGCGCGGCCGCGCCGCGATCGGGGTTCTTTTTGGGAATGACGAGTGAACATCAGGCCGATGAAGCGCAACCGCCGAAGCCGGCCGATGCAGAGCTGGTTGCCCGCGCGCGCGGGGGCGAATATGCCGCCTACGAAGAACTCGTGCGTCGCTACCAGCGGCGCGTGTATACATTGGCCTACAACATGACCGGCCACAAGGAGGACGCCGAGGACATGGTGCAAGAGGTCTTTGTGAAGGCCTACCGCTCGCTCGACGGATTCAAAGGCGACTCCTCGTTCTACACCTGGATCTATCGCATCGCCGTCAACCGCACCATCAACTTCCTAAAAAAGCGAAAACGCAAGGCAGGCGATGTGAGCCTCGACGACGTGGATCAAGCGATCGAGCGCGACCCGGCGTTTGTGGAGTTGCGCACCCGCGAAACACCCGTCCGGGATATCACGATTTCGGAGTTGCAGAAAAAGTTGAACGCCGCGCTGCAGACGCTGTCTGAAAAACACAGAAGCGTGGTGGTCATGCACGACATACAAGGAATGCCGCACGAGGAAATCGCCCGCATTATGAAATGCTCGGTGGGCACAATTCGCTCGCGGCTCTTTTACGCGAGACAACATCTTCAGAAGGAACTCGCAGAGTTTGCGCCATGAAACAGAAGGAGCATACGACGGAGCGCGATCGCGCTGATTCCATCCAGCGCCTGATGGCGTTGAAGCGGCACGAGACGCCTGATCCGTATTGGGATACGCGCATGCTTGCCAAACTGCGCGAGACGCTTGCGCACACCGCGCCCGGCATGTCGTGGGGCGCGCGCGTGAAGGAATGGCTAACGGCGAGTCCCGCGCCACTGCTTGGCGCGGCATCCGTTGCAGCGCTGGCGCTACTGAGCGTATCGCTTTGGTTTGACCGCGCGGCGTCCGAATCCATGCAGCCCGCTCCAGCCGTTGCAGAGATTGCACCGCCGCCGGCGGAGGATCACCCCATGGTCGGCGTCGAAACGCCCGCCGAAGAAATTGAACTTTACCGTAAACCGGTATTCGTCTTCGAATATCCGTCGAATCGCGAACCGGTCGGGCCGCTTCGAATGGGTCCCTCCTCGGTTCCGGTCCGTTACGACTTTTAGGCTCGCCGGTCTCCGCCGCTCATTCCCCTCCCCCAAGCCCCAAGGGCGCGGAGACCGGCGGCCTTACGTATCCAGGCAGTAAATCCATGAATTTCTGGCTGATGAAAAGCGAACCGTCTGTGTACTCCATCGACGATCTCGCGCGGGACGGCAAGACGCCGTGGACAGGTGTTCGGAATTACCAGGCGCGCAATTTCATGCGCGACGCGATGCGCGTGGGCGACCGCGTATTTTTCTATCACTCCAGCGCGGATCCGGCCGGCATTGCAGGCCTCGCGCGTGTGGCAAGCGGGCCCTATCCCGACCCGACACAATTCGATGCCCGAAACGAATATTTTGAGCCGCGCGCCAAACGAAATGCCCCGGTTTGGGTGCTGGTCGACATCGCATTCGATCAAAAGATTGAGCCGCTGGTAACCCTCGAGCAAATCCGTGCGGAACCTGCGCTCGCGGGCATGCTGTTGTTGAAGCGAGGTCAGCGCCTATCGATCCAACCCGTTGAGCCCGTGCACGCACGCATTTTGCTGCGCCTCATCGACACGCGGTGCGCTTGACATTGTCGATCGCTCCGGCGATAGATACCAAGTCATTGCGCACCCGTGGTGGAATTGGCAGACACGTAAGATTCAGGTTCTTATGCCTTTACCGGCGTGGGGGTTCAAGTCCCTCCGGGTGCACCATGTTGATTTTGGCGACCGAGCGGCGAGGCTGCGCCACGGTTCGGGAACTCGACGAGGACCCGCGACAGCGGCAAACACGGCCGACGACCAGCGCGACGGGAAGGCCGACCCGATCCGGCAACAGCGGGCGACGCGACGGACGACGGGCAAACGCGAAGCGACAAAACGGACGGAATTTCCGATAGGATTTGCGGATTTTCTGCCTGTCCCGATTTCAGACATATGGCGTCGTTGACATATGTGACACATTGGGTCGCATCTAAATACATGGTTGCGCTGAA
>CALGMT010000013.1 GCA_937958885.1 uncultured bacterium
TGGTGAAGACGGCGCGCACCGGCGGCGCGACGCTCGATGTCTTGCGGGCGCAGCAGGTCTTCAGCCGGGTAAAGCCCTGACATCGCTCCGCATTCGGTATGGATCCCAGCCTCTTCGATCGCCGCGATCAGATTCATGCCCGCTGGTACTGCTATTCCTACGCGGCCGGGCGGAACCGGTATGCCGAGTAACGGACGGCCCGGCCTGCCCACCGCGATCGGACGGCCGAGCCCCATGCGGTCAAGATGGCCAATAAGACGCTCCGCAAGCGGCAACGCAACGGCGGGGATTTCGCGAAATCCGGCCAGCAGCGCGCCGTTCCCGGAGCGAAGAGCGGCCAACACGCCGGTCAGTCGCGCGCGGATCAGTAAAACGGCAGGATCAAGGGTCGACCCGTCATAGTGTATCCAATGCGAAAACCGAATCGGCGTATGTTCGCGGATGTCGAGCAGGCCGGAAAAACGAGCCTGCACCGGAATGCCGGCGGCGCGAAGGACGCCGTTCAGGGTCACGTTGCAGACCGTACCGAGCAGGATATGCCCGTACGGCGCGGCGATGCCGCAAAGCGACTCGCCCTCGAGCGCGAGCGCGACGTTCCGCGCGATGCCGTGGCGCGCTTGCCCGATCTCGCGTACGAGCGCAGCCGCGTCGCGGGCGCGCTCCGCCGGAAGCCGCGCAAGGTTGAGAATGATCCGGCCCCGCTTTCTTATAGGATCGATGTCCACGCGAAAGGCCAAGTCGTCAAGCCGCACGCCGGAAAGGCTCATCCGCTCGGCCATACCGATGCGGTTCAATTCCTCGATGCCCGCCGCGGTCAGGCGGCGACCCTGCCGGCCCATGTTCTCTGTCCAACCGCGCGCGTCCATCCACGCGAGGTAATTCCGCACCATGCGCGGGCGCAGCTCAATGCCCTCGACGGCCAACTCGCTCGCGAGTCGACTCGCGCCAAATGCGCGCCCATACTGACCCAGAAGCCGGAGCAGTACTGCGGGCACTCGATCATCCAGCTTTCGCATATAGGCAATAGTGCCTTAATATTTGTGCGAATAATAGATTTTTATCCCATATAAAAGGCAATAGCGTCTGCTTATGCGGAACGTGCGCCCGCGTTTCGCCAAAACAGACTGGGCGATATTGGAGCAGATGCATGAGCGAGACGACCAATCCCTTCCTGATTGCGCAAAAACAGTTCGATGAAGCGGCGGAGATGTTGCAGCTGGACGCGGGTATGCGCGCGTTTCTGCGATGGCCGATGCGGGAGTTCAAGTTCACGATCCCGGTGAAGATGGACGACGGAAAGACGCAGGTGTTCCACGGCTACCGTGTCCAATACAACGACGCGCGCGGCCCGAACAAGGGCGGGCTGCGCTGGCACCCGGATGAAACGATCGACACCGTCCGCGCGCTCGCCGCGTGGATGACGTGGAAGACGTCTGTCATGGATCTTCCGCTGGGCGGGGGGAAGGGCGGGGTCACGTGCGATCCGAAGAAGCTGTCCGAGGGGGAGAAGGAGCGCCTTGCGCGCGGGTGGATGCGCGTCGCCGCGCGGCAGTTGGGCGAGCATCGCGATTGCCCCGCGCCGGACGTGTATACGACGCCGCAGATCATGGCGTGGATGATGGATGAATACGAGACCATCACGGGTCGTTCCGAGCCGGCGGTCATCACAGGCAAGCCGCTGCCGTTGGGCGGTTCGAAGGGGCGCAACGATGCGACCGCGCGTGGCGGGGTGTACGCGGTGCGCGAGGCATGCGCCCGCATCGGCGTCAATCCGCACGGAACGTTCGCCATACAAGGATTCGGAAACGCCGGCCAATACGCGGCGTTGTTGCATCCGGAGATTTTGGGCGGCGGCAAACTGGTCGCAGTGTCGGACACCAGCGGCGGCGTGTACAACCCGAAGGGCATCGATCCGAAGGCGATCGTCGAGCACAAGCTCAAGACCGGCCGCGTGGCGGGGTTCCCCAACACGGAGCCGATTGTGAACGACCAGTTGCTCGAGATGAACGTGGAGGTGCTGTATCCGTCGGCGTTGGAGAATGTGCTGACCTCGCACAATGCGGGCCGCGTCCGCGCGAAGATCATCTGCGAGCTCGCCAACGGGCCCACCACGCCGGAGGCCGACGCGATCCTGCACGAAAACGGCGTGCACGTGATCCCTGATTTCCTCGCGAACGCCGGCGGTGTGACCGTCAGCTATTTCGAGCAGGTCCAGGGCCACTACAATTACTTCTGGCCGATTGAAGAAGTCTATCGCCAGCTCGACGCCCGCATGACCAAGTCTTATGCGGACGTGTACGAAATGGCCCAGAAGCGCAAGGTTCACATGCGCCTCGCGGCGTACCTGGTCGCCGTCGCTCGCGTCGCGGAGGCGGTGCGCCTCCGCGGTTGGGCCTGAGGCAAATCGGTCGCGCCGCGCGTTTGCGCCGGCGCGGCCGGCCAGGGGCGCTGTGCGTCATCCGCACGGCGCGCGCTTGGGAATTCAGGCGCGGGCGATGAAGTACGGATTGAGGACGTCCGGTTTGCCGTAGGCGAGGCGCGCGCCATCGAGGGTGCGGACGACGCCGCCGGCGGCCTCGACAATCGCTTGGGCGGCGGCGGTGTCCCATTCGCAGGTCGGGGCGAGGCGCGGGTAGAGATCGGCGCGGCCCTCGGCGATCCGGCAAAACTTCAGCGAACTGCCCGCCTGAACCAGTTCGTGCGGGCCTAGCGCGTCGATGAACGCGCGCGTGCGTTCGTCTAGATGGCTCTTGCTGGCGACGACGCGTGTGGGGCGGTCTTTTACGACGCCCGCTGCGCGAATCGGCGCGACGCCTGATCGATCTTCGCGGTACGCGCCGCGTCCGGGTTCGCTCCAGTAGAGCAGGTCGAGCGCGGGCGCGTAGACGACGCCGAGTTCGGGATAGCCGCTGCGGACGAGCGCGATGTTGACGGTGAACTCGCCAGTGCGCGCGACGAACTCCTTCGTGCCGTCGAGCGGATCGATTAGCCAGAACCGGCCCTCTGCCCGGCGAAAGGCGTGCGAGGCGGTGTCTTCTTCGGAGACGACGGGGATGTCGGGCGCGAGGGCGGACAACCCGCGCGCGAGGATCGCGTGGGCGGCCAGGTCCGCCTCGGTCAACGGGCTGGCGTCCGCTTTTTGCCGGACCGCGATTTCGCGTTGATACACCGCCATGATCGCCTCGCCCGCCTCGCGCGCGAGCGCGCGAATGGGCGCTAGCGGAGGCCATTCTTCAGAATCTGTGCGGTCCTCGTTCATGTGTACGGATTATTTGATCTGCCGCCGGTTCGGCTCTCATGGCCGGCGGCTATGCGGCGTTTCGCGTTGAAGAGGTCAGGCGGACGGATCCTCCTCGCCTTCGCGGATGAGTCGAGCGCTGTTGAAGACGACGATGATCGACCCGGCGTTGTGCGTGAGCGCGGCGAGGATCGGGTGCATCCAGCCCAACCCGGACAATGTGAGGCCGGCGATGATAAACAGACCGCCGATGGCGAGGTTCTGATAGACGACACTTCGCGCGGCGCGGGACAGGCGGATCAGGAATGGGAGGCGGCGCAGGTCGTTGCTCATCAGCGCGACGGTCGCGCTGTGAATGGCGACATCGCGCCCGGCGGCGCCCATCGCGATGCCGGTATCGCTGGCGGCGAGGGCGGGGGCGTCGTTGACGCCGTCGCCGATGAAGGCGACGCGGTAGCCCTCGGCCTTCACGGCATTGACGAACTCGACTTTTTGCGCCGGCAGGCATTCGGCGCGCCACTCGATGGCGCCCGCGCTGCGCCCGATCTGCTCGGCGAGCTGGCGCGCGACGGCCTCGCGGTCGCCGGTGACCATCGCCATGCGGCGCACGCCGGGTGTCGCGGCGAGTTCCGCGAGCGCGGCCATCGCTTCCGGCCTCGGCTGATCGCGCAGTCCGATCCAGCCGAGATATCGGCCGCGGCGCGCGACGAAGATGACGCTCAAGGACTCCCCGCCCGCGCGGTCGTCCGCGTCGAGCGCGGGATCGTCGATGCCGTTTGCGCGCAGCCATGCGGCTCGGCCGCAGATCAGCGCCTCGCCGTTTTCGGATGCGCGCACGCCGCGGCCGGGTTCTTCGTGGAAATCCGACGGAGCGGGGGCGGACACGCCGGTGCGCTGCGCGAGATCGACAATCGCGCGAGCGGCGGGGTGCTGGCTCGGCTGCTCGGCGACGGCGGCCGCGCGCAGCAATTCGGCGGGCTCCACGCCTTCGCGCGGCGCGAGGCGCACGACGCCGAGTTCGCCGGTGGTCAGCGTGCCGGTCTTGTCGAACACCAGCGCATCGAGCCGCGCCGCGGCTTCGAGGTCCGCAACGTTTTTGACGAGGATGCCGCGCCGCGCGGCAGCGGAGAGCGCAGCGACCATTGCCGTCGGCATGGCGAGGATGAACGCGCAGGGGCAGGAAATGACGAGAAGCGCCACCACGCGATCCCAGTCGTTTGTGAAGAACCAAACTAGCGCGACGAGCATGAGGACGGCGGGCGTGTAGTAGCCGACGTAGCGGTCCATGATGCGCATGACGGGCAGGCGGGTTTTTTCCGCGGCGAGAATCAGCTCGCGCACGCGGCCGATTGTGGTGTCTTCGCCCGCGCGGGTGACCTCGACCTCGATGGCGCCGGTGAGGTTTTGCGTGCCTGCGAAGACGTTATCTCCGGGCTCCCGATCCACAGGAAGGGACTCGCCGGTGATGGCCGATTCGTTCAGCGACGTGCGCCCGGCGCGGATGATGCCGTCCGCGGCGACATTATCGCCGGGCCGAATGCGGATGCGATCGCCGGGTTGCAATCTAAAGGCCGGGACATCTTCTTCCGCTCCATCGGCTTTGACGCGCCGCGCCGTGGCGGGCGTGAGGCGGATCAGGCTTTCGATGGCGCGATGCGCGCCTTCGGCGGTGCGGGTCTCGATCACCAGCGAGAGCAGCATGAAAAAGGCGACGACGCCTGCGGTGCGGAAATCGCCCTGCGCCATAGCGGCGAGCACTGCGAGGGCAACGAGTTCGTCCATGTGCAGGTGCCCGCGCAGCAGGTCGCGGATCGCCGCCCAGAAGATCGGCAGCGCGAGGACGATCGCGCCGATCGCAGCGCTGATATCCGCGGCGAGCGGGTTGTCCGGATACACCCAGTCCGCGATATACGCGTTCACCACGAGCGCGGCGCCGGCGAGGAGCCAGCCGATGCGCACGGTGTGGTGCGCGTGATTCGCGCCCGGCGCGCCGCATCCACAGCCGGCTTGTTGGTCGGTGGCGCTCATTCGTGCGCCTCCGGGATCCAGCGCGGCGGCGCGCCGAAGTTGAGGCGGAGTTCCAGGCCTGCGTCGCGGTCGGGAACGAGCAGTTTGCGGCCCGCCCGCGCGAGCGCGTCGCGCAGCGCATCCTGGCGGAGAGTGTGCTCGACGAGGGCGGGATGTCGTCTCCACGCGTCGCGCAGCGCGGCGAAGGCGTCCGCCCGCGCGGCGACGGCGGACACGCGGCGCTGGCGGTCGGCGCTGCCCGCGGCGATGCGGCGGTCGGCCTCGGCTTCCGCTTCATTGGCTGTGCGCACTGCGAAGGCGCGCGCGTCGCTGATGAGCTGGTCGCGTTGCTGTGCGGATTGCGTGACCCTATCGAAGGCGGAAGCGACAGGCATCGGCGGGGCGATGCCGAGCAGGTCGACGCCTTGCAGACGCACGCCGAGATCGAGCGCGGTCAGACGCTCGCGCAGTTCCGATTCGACGGCGTCGCGGAAGGCGGCGACATCGGTGCGCAGCGCGCGGTCGATCGGGAATCGCGCGCTGACGCGGATCACGGCGCGGTCCAGTTCGTCGAGCAGCGTCTGCTCGGGCTGCGCGTAGCCGAAGATGTAGCGGTACGGATCGGAGACATTGTATCGCACGGCCCATCGGTGATGCAGCAGGTTCGCGTCGCCGGTGAGCGCATAGCCGTCCTCGCCGGGGCGCAGTGAGCCGTGGTCCTCCGGCATGTCCTGAAATGGACTGGCGCGCCCATACCAAAAGCGCCGGCTGGCGACCGATTGCACGCGTTCGGTCGGCACGCGAACGATTTCCGTGAATGGACGCGGCCAGCTCCAGTGCAGGCCCGGTCCTTTCACGCGATCCGCGCCGACGCCGACGGGGCGTCCGAAGCGCAGCACAAAGGCGCGTTCGTGCTGGGGCACGATGAACACGCCGGAGGCGAGATAGGCGAGAACAGCGAGCAGCAGGACGACGCGGAGCAGCCGGAACGTGAGGCGCAGCGCATCGCCGAGCGCTGCCGCGCCGGGGTCGGGGGTGGGGGGCGCCGCGCTCACCGCTTGCGCTCCGGTGCGGGGGGCTGGGCTGCGGCCGGCGCGGCGGGCGCGAGTAAGAGATCAAACGGTTCCGTATCGGCGCTTAGCACGAGCGTGGCCTGATCGCCGATCGTGTCGCGCAGTGCGTCGAGCTTGCGGAGGAAGAGCGCGAGTTCGGGGTCCTGCGCGAAGACCTGGTAGTGCGCGGCGGCCTCCGCTTCGCCTTCCGCGCGAAGCCGGCGGGCCTCCGCGTCGGCGCGCGCGAGGAGTTGATCTCGCTCGCTCTCGGCGCGCGCGCGAATGCGGACGGCCTCGCCCTCGCCTTCCGAGCGGTAGCGCTCGGCGATCTCCTGCCGTTCGGCGCGCATGCGTTCGAATACGGATTGCGCAATCGATTCGGGCAGACCGAGCTGCCGTATGCCGACAAAGGCGACCTCGATGCCGTAACGGCGGAGGGCCTCCGGCCGAATGGCCTCGAACACGCGCTGCTCGATCTCATCGTGTTTCAGCGCGGACGCTTCGACGTTGACGAGTTGCGCGAACGCGATTTTGCCGAGCGCGGCGTTTTTGTGCGTGCGCATCAGACCATCGAGGCTGATCTCCGCTTGCTGCACCGTGCCGAGGCGCTCGAGGAACAGCACCGGGTCCGCGATGCGCCAACCGCAATACAGCGCGACGAGCACGTTCTTGCCATCTGCGGTAAGTGTTTCCTCGAAGGCGCCCTGTAGCGTGTGGAGGCGCGCGTCGAAGCGATGGATCCGCTGGATCGGCCAGGGAATACGCGTGTAGAGGCCGGCCTCGGTCAGTGTGCGCTCGGGGCGTCCGAGCCGGGTGACGACCGCCGCTTCGCCTTCGCGCACGATGAACACCACCTGCAACGCGGCGAAGAGCAGCGCGAGGGCCAGGCCTACGATCAGCGGGGTACGTTTCGCATTCATGGGTGCAGGTCTCCAGGCGATAGCGGGGCCAGCTCGTACAATTCCGGGAAGGCGGATTTCTTCAGGTCGAAATACATCACCTGCTTCGCGCCGCGATGGGCGACGATTGTGAACGAGCGGCGGTCGAGCGCCTCTGCGAGCGCAGTGAGCTGCAAATCCTGGCGCAGGACGAACGGGGCGGTTGCGTGCGCCTCGCGCAAGCGGGCGAACAATTGCGCCTCCGCGCCGGCGCGTTCGCGCAGCTCCGTCCGGGCCGCTTCCGCGTCCATGCGGCGGCGTTCGGCTTCTGCGGCGGCGCGCGGGCCGATCGAAGCGGCGTAGGCGCGCGCGCCGAGCGCGTTCGCCTCTTTCATCTCGAGCGCGCCGATGACGGATTGGAACGCCTCGGCGACGGTCACGGGCGGGTGAATGCCCTGCCCGCCGACGAAGAGGATTTCGACGCCGAGCGCGTGGCGGTCGGCCTCCGCTTGGAGCGCGGCGCGGATCGAGTCGCCGAACGCGATGCGCTCGCCGCCGAGCAAGTCCAGCAGGTCGCGTTGCGCGAGTGTGCGCGTCACCGTGCGGTACGCGCAGTCGCGCAGCAGCGCGGCAGGTTCGCGATGGCGGTAGGCGTGGTCCAGCAGGTTCGTGATGCGATACTCGATCGGCATGTTGAGCGAGACGAGGCTGACAGATACTGCCTCGCGGTCGTCGCGCGACCCCGCGGCGCGCGCCGCCGTCACGAACACGTCCTCGTCCGCGTAGTGCGGCACGTTCCACAGGATCGTGTCGGGCCGCATCTCGCGCGGATCCGGGCGAAAGCCGACGTCAATGCGCTGGATGCGTTTTGCGGGCAGGCGCTTGATCGATTCGAACGGCCACGGCGCTTTCAGGTGAAAACCGCTTTCCATCAACCACGCGCCATCGAGCGGGCGTCCCCAGCGCTCGCGAATGCCGGCTTCATGCGGCGCGATGAAGACGAGGCACGAGAGCGCATACATCAGCAACGCCTGGAGCAAGAGCATCGGCAGCAGCGCGCGGCGCAGGAAGCGGCGCATCGCCTCGTGGCCGGCCTGCACGCCGAATTGATAATCGAGCGACGAGGCGATGGTGCGGGTCCACGCCGCAGGATCGGTCAACCACGCTGCGAGGCGGCTTTCGATCGCGGGCGCGCGGCGGCGAGCGGGCACATATAGACCCGCGATCACGAGCGCGAGTTGCTCGGCGGCGAGGAGTGCGAGCAGGCCGATCAACACGCGAGACCAGACGCGGTCCGGCATGCTCCAACCGAGATGCGCGGCGATCGCAACGGCCGCGCCGGCGAAGGCGGCGAGCGCGAAAATGCCCAGCGCGATGCCGGGCGCGCGCGCGTACGCGGCTTCGCCTATCCGCGCGAGGCCGATCAGATAGCGGCTCAACAGGAAAAGAACGAACGCTTCGCCGAGCAGGAACGCCGCGGCCGGCAAGGGGTGCTCCGGCGCCGGCGCAAGCGCGAGATCGGCGCGGGCGAGGAACCACGCCCATGCGCCCAGCCCCGCCGCGAGGAGGAGCGCGAGCGCGGGAAGCGCGAAGCGCTCGAATTGTTCGGCGGATCGCGCGGCGGAAAACGGTTCGGTTTCACCCTGCGCGAAGAGGGCCGCATCGCTGCGCGCCGATGCGCGGGTGCGGTCCTGCTCCTCCTCGCGCGCGCGGTGCGCAAGGTTCGCGCGGATCAGCGCCGCAATGGCCAGCACGGCGCTCCACGCGGCGAACGGCGCGAGCGCGTCGAGAAACGTCAGTTCGGTGCGCGCCGCGAGCAGCGCGTTCACCCCGCCGAAGAGGCCGGCGATCGCGCCCGCGGCAAGCAGTATGTTTTCGGAGGCCGACTTCATCCGCGCAGTTCCATGCGGCGAAACGCGAATATACCGATGGACAGGATGCCGGCCAAGTAGAACACCGTGTAGGTTCCGACGCGCGCGACATAGGACCACGGGACGCCATCCCCGGCGAGCGCGTCGGCCGCCCAGAAATGTTGGAAGTTCGGGGTGATGCCATCAAGCAGCGCGTACACCGGGCTGTGCGCCGCCTGGCGGCCGAACAGGTAATCCGACATCAAGCCCGCCATCAGGATCACGCTGCTGACGACGAGCGCGGGCACGATATCGAGCCGGGTCGCCAGCGCGAGGGCCAGGCCGGCCAGCAGCAGAATCGCCAGCGCGAGCAGCGCGCCGGCGGGCACGATGCCGAGCGGCAGCGAGGCGCCCCACGTGTCGGGGTCGCCTTCCGCCGGAAACGCGCCCGATACTGCGACGGCCGCGGGCGCGAGCACGAGGAGGGCGCCAAAGGTCTGCGACGCGAAGGGGCGGCGGAAGAAAAAGTTTTGCGCGCCGCCCGCTGCGAGCGCGAGCACGACCGCTATGAATAGAGGACCGGAACCCATCAGATCATACACGAAGGGCACGGCCGCCGTCCGGGTGGCCAGGAGGGCCGCGCACGTCATCATCAGCGAAAAGGCTGCCATTACGAAGGCGATACCGGCAAACTTGCCGATAAAGAAAATCGTGCGGGGCACCGGTTTGGACAGAACGGCGGACGCCGTACCCCCGCGCAATTCTGCGCGTAGCGCAGTGCAGGCCGTCAGCACGCCCAGCACGAGGCCGAGGACAAAGTGCAGCGCGAGCGCGCTGTCGCGCACCAGCCGGTCCGCGTCGTTGAGCGTGTGGGTGAAGAGAAACGGCATCAGGCCAACGAATACAAGCGCCGACGCGGTTAGCAATGCGGCAATTGGCTGGCGCATAGCTTCCAGCGCGGTCAATCCCGCAATCGTCATGCCCTGTCGAACCATCAAGCGCATCGAGCGAGCATACCCCGCTTCCCCCCGCGTTTCATCATCGAAATCGCAATCGGTATCGCTATCGAACTCCTCTTCCCGTGGCGCCCGCTTGCGAACGTCCGCGTCAGTCGGTGATCACGCATGGAAAAGTGCAACGGGGTGCGCCTTGACGGGGGCGGGCGTGAATGGCAGCATCTCCACTCCGGTGTGCGGCGGAAAGAGCGCCCGCCCGGGCGGACGCGCGCATGTCTATTCGGGCATTTCTGGAACGGTCCGAGGCGTATATTCTCGGAGTCATCGAGGATCGCCTCCACGGCTTCTGGGCCGGCGTCCTGCGGGTGTTTCTTCGGGCGCTTTCCCTGATCTTTCACGTACTCGTCCAGTTCCGCCTGTGGCTCTATCGCACCGGCATTTTTCGACCGCACGCGCTCGGCTGCCAGGTGATCAGCATCGGAAACCTCACGGTCGGCGGAACGGGAAAAACCCCCATCGTCGAAGTTTTCGCCCGCACCTTGCAACAGAGCGGACGCAAGGTGGCCATCTTGAGCCGCGGCTACCGCAAGGAGGAGGATCCGTTTCTCACGCGCCTCTGGCGTCGGCTCACATTCGACGTGCAGGAAAGCCCGCCGCGCGTGGTCTCGGACGGCAGGCATCTGCTGCTGGATTCGGCGATGAGCGGCGACGAGCCGTTCATGCTCGCGCAAAATCTACCGGAGGTGGCCGTGATCGTGGACGCGAACCGCGTGAAGGCGGGAAAATATGCGGTCAAAAAACTCGGCTGCGACACGCTGATCCTCGACGACGGGTTCCAATACCTGCATCTGAAGCACCGGCTCGATATCGTGCTGGTGGACCGGACGAATCCGTTCGGCAATCGACGGCTCCTGCCGCGCGGCATCCTGCGCGAGCCGATCTCCAACATCAACCGCGCGGGTTTTATTTTCATCACGAAGTCCAACGGCGACGGCGCCGCCGAACTCAAGCAGACGCTGCGCCGCCACAATCCGCATGCGGAAATCTCAGAGTGCCGCCATTCCGCGAAGTATTTGCAGGACATCTACACGAAGGAGCGCGCGCCCCTCGACTATCTCAAGGGCTTGCCCGTTGCGGCGGTTTCCGGCATTGCGTCCCCGAAGGGCTTCGAAGACGAGCTGGTCCGGCTTGGCGCGCGCGTCCTCTATCACAAACGCTACGCGGATCATCACCGCTACACGCAGCTCGAAATCATCGATGTGATCAACAAGGGGCTTCAGCGCGGCGCGAAAATCGTCGTCACGACGGAGAAAGACGCGGTGCGCTTTCCGATGCTGGAACGCCGCGACTTGCCGCTATATTTTCTGCGTGTGGAAATCGAAATGCTGACCGGCGCCGAGGAGTTCCGTGCCTGGATCAACCGCATCTGCTTCAAGTGACGGCCCGCTGCTGGTCGTCGGCGTCAACTGGATCGGCGATGCGATCATGAGCATGCCGGCCCTGCAGGCATGGCGTCGCGCGCACCCCGCCGCGCGGCTCGTGCTGCTGACCAAGCGCGCGCTCGCGCCGCTTTGGGCGCTGCATCGCGCGCCGGACGAGGTGCTGACCTACGACAATCCGCTGCCGGCGATTCGCGCAGCCGCCCGCGAGATCGCGCGACGCGCGTGTGCGCGCGCGGTGGTCCTGCCGAATTCCTTCCGATCGGCGCTGCCGCCCTTCCTCGCGCGCGTGCCGGAGCGCGTGGGCCGCGCGGGTCATTGGCGGCGTCTGTTGCTCACGCGCGCATTGCCCGCGCCCGCCCCGGGCCATCAGGCGCTGGAGGCGTTCGAGTTGTTCGATCTTCCGCGCCCTGCCGGGGCGATCGAAGCGCCGCAGATCGAAGTGCCGCCCGACGCGGCGGACGCGGCAAGGCGGAGGCTCGCCGCGCTTCCGCGCCCGATCCTCGGTGTAATGCCGGGCGCTGCGCGCGGTCCGGCCAAGCGTTGGCCCGCCGCCCATTTCAGCGCCGTGGCCAAGCGTTGGGCCGCCGGGACGGGCGGCGGCGTCCTGGCGATGGGCGGCGCCGGCGATCGCGCGGCAGCCGAGGAGGCGCTTGTGGACGTGCCGCGCGCGTTGAATTGCGCGGGCGAAACGTCGTTGGTCGAATGGGCGGCGCTGCTGCAGGCGTGCGACGCGGTCGTGTGCAACGACAGCGGCGGCATGCATCTCGCCGCCGCGATCGGACGTCCGGTTGTGGCTGTATTCGGCGCGACGGATCCCGCGGTCACCGGTCCGATCGGACCGCGCGCGCGCGTAGTGGCCGATGCGGGCGCGCGATCTCGCGCGATTGCGCGGAATGACGCAGAGGCCGAGAAAAGACTCGCGGCAATTTTGCCCGAGCGGGTATATGCTGCTCTGTTCGAATTGATGAAATGAGCGCTGTGCCCAAAATCTCCGCCTGTGTCACGACCTTCAACGAGGAGCATAACATCCGGCGTTGCCTCGACAGCGTGCGCTGGTGCGACGAGATCGTGGTGGTGGACAGCTTCAGCAGCGATCGAACCGTCGACATCTGCAAGGAATATACCGATCGAGTCTATCAGCACGAGTGGCTCGGCTACATCGGGCAGAAGAATCTGTGCCGGAAGCTCGCCTCGCACGAGTGGATTTTTTTCATCGACGCGGACGAGGAGGTGTCGCCGGAACTGCGCGAGGAAATCCTGCGCGAGTTGGCCGCCAACAACGGGCGTTATGCGGGCTATCGTTTTCCGCGCATGGTAAACTACATCGGGCGCTGGATTCGCCATGGCGAGTGGTATCCCGACATCAAACTGCGGCTTTTTATGAAAGCGCGCGGGCGCAGCGGCGGCACCGAGCCGCACGACCAGGTATTCGTCGACGGCGACGTCAAAACGCTCCGCGGCAAATTATACCACTACACCTACGACGATTTGCATGACCACCTTGAGACGATGAACCGGTTTTCGAGCATTACCGCGCAGGAGAAGTTCCGGCTCCATGCGCGCTTTGCCTGGAGCGATTTTCTCTTTCGTCCGGCCTTCCGCTTCTTCAAAGCCTACCTCCTGCGCGGCGGCTTTCTCGACGGTCGGCGCGGCTTCCTGATCGCGCTCGTCAGCGCATTCGGCGTCTGCATGAAATACGCCAAGCTGTGGGAGCTGGAATATCGACGCGACTCGACGGCGAAGTCATAGCATGGCCGGCGGAAACAATCTCTTGTTTCTGGAAAAGGCATTCCTGCGTCCGCCGCCGGAGCCGCTGCGCGGCGTCGAATTGTTTAATCTTGAACTGATCGAGGAGATGATTGCGGCGGGTTGGTCGCTTACAATCCCGGCGCACGCGGCATGGCGACCGCACTTCGAGGCGCGCGCGCCGATGCGCGCCGCCCGCTGTGTCTTTTTTCGCTCGCGCGGCGTTTGGGTCTTGTGGCGATGGCGGAGGATGTTGAGCGGCGAACGCTATCGCGCGCTGTTCCTGGCCAATGTCGGGAACGGGCTGATTCCGCTTCTCCACCTGCTGAAATGGAGCGCGGCGGCAGATCGGCTGGTCCTGCTTGCGCATCGGACAGCCACGCCGCGGTTCTTGCGCGCGCTGCGCGCATGGCCCTCGTGGATTGTCGCGGTCAATCGGGTCATCGCGCGGCAATTTCGGGATGCCGGCTATCGGCGCGTGGCCGTGGATTACGGCGTCATGAAGGCGGAGCGCTATTTCCCGGCCAATCGACCCGCGCGCGATCGCATCCGGTTCGTCGTGCTCGGCGCACTGGATATCGCGTGGAAAGGCGCGGATACGGCCATCGCAGCATTTCAGCGATTGCCGCCGGACCTTCGAACCCGTTGCGAATTACACCTGGCCTCCTACGTGCAGCCGCCCCAGATTGGCGTCGATGGCGTGATCGCGCACGCGTGGAAACCCGATGAGTCCATCCCTGCGTTTCTTCGCGAAATGGATGTCATGATCTGTCCCTCCCGCGACGAGCACATCATGCGCGAGACCTTTTCGCAGGCGATCGTGAAAGGGATGTTGACCGGACTTCCGATTGTGGCCAGCGATCTGCCCATCTATCGCGAAAAACTGGATGCGGGCGGCGGGCTCCTGTTTGCCGACGTCGGCAATCTTGCTGAAAAAATGGCGCGCATGGCCTCCGATCCGGCGGCGCGCGCAGAAATGGGCGCGGCAGGGCGCGCGACTGCGCTGGCACGCTATTGCTGGGACACGCGCCAGTTTTTGAAGCGCTACGTAGAGGCGCCGCTGGAATCGTGAGACGCTTTGCCCAGATGATCGGCCCGTATGCCGGCGCGGTTGCGCCCGCTTTTGACGATGCCGAGCTGCGAGAATGGCTCGGCGCGATCCGGGCGCATACGGCGAACGCGCCGTCGGCTGTCGCGCATGCGGGTTCGCGGATCGTTGCGCTCGACGCGCCGCGCGCAGGTGGCGTTGTGCCGTTGCTGATTCGCGTCGGCGCGCCGCTGGCGGGCATCGCCGCGTGGGGCATGAAGTGGAAAGGCACGTCGGAAGCGCGCGCGTGGCGCGCGGCGCGCCGACTTTCCGATCGAGGCGCGCCGACGCCCGCGCCGGTCGCCTGGCTGGAGCGCTGGGAGGGCGGGCGATGCCCGGAGCGCTACTTCATCACGCGCCGCATCGAACCGGTGACCACCATGCGGGACGCGCTCCGGCATCTGCTTGAGCACGATCCGGATTGCGGGCGTATCATCGCGTTGCTGGAGACGATTGCGCCCGCCGTGCGCGCCATGCACGAGGCCGGCGTGCTGCATCGCGATTTGGGCAATCAGAACATCCTGCTTTCGCCCGACGGCGCCGGCGGATGGCGGGATCCCGCCATTATTGATTTGAGTCGGGCCCGCCTGCTGGATGCGCCGCCGGACGCCGCGTCGCGCGGGCGCGATTTGGGGCGGCTCTGGCTTCCGACCGATTTGCTGCGCGTGTTTTGCGAGATGTATTTTGCAGGTCGACCGCCGCCGGCATTCGCGAAGGCTCTGCGCGCCGCGCGCCGGCGATATGCCGTCCACGCATGGTCCCGCGCGATCCGCCATCCCATTCGAGAGGCGCGGGTGCGCCGCGACCCCGCGCGCCGGCAGGTCTATCCGCCGCCGCGCGAGATTTGGATTTGGGACGAAAAATCCGCACAGCCGATCAACGCATGGGCGAGCCGAGAGCGGAACCGAATGCACCCGTTCTCCAACCACCTCCGTGCCGCGCGCGCCACGCTCGCCCATCTCCCCGGCATCCTGCGTTCCTATTCTGCGCTGCGGAGCGGCGCATTTCTCCAGCCGCTTGCGCTGCGCGGCGCATGGGGCATTGCGGTCGAGCCGCGCCCCGAAAGTTGGGAGATTGAGCGGGCGTGGATCCCTGCGATTCCGGGGTTGCCTGTGTTGATTCGTCTGTATCACCACAAGGGGCCGACGCAATGGACCTTCGCCGCGGACGCGGGCCGCCGGTTGCACGAGAGCGGCCATCGCGTGAGTTTTGCGCTTTGCCAGGACCGTCGCGCAGTGCGGGACCCCGCCTCGTGGGCGGCGATGTGCGAACAGGCGGCGGGCGCGATCGGCGATTTCGCCGAGTGGATCGAAGTCGGGCACGCGGTCAATCGCGTGAAATGGGGCATTTGGAATATGCGCGATTACGGCGCGCTGGTCGCGCCTATCGCGCGCCTGGCTCCCCGTTACCCCGCCGTTCGCTGGATGGGCCCCGCGGGGATCGATTTCGAATATCCGAAAGTTTTGTCCGCATTGTCGGCGATGCCGGAGGGGTTCCGGTTTCACGCGTTGTCGCATCACCTGTATGTCGATCGGCGAGGCGCGCCCGAAAATCCGCAGGCCGTCTTCGCAACGATTGAGAAACTTGCCCTCGCGCGCGCGATGGCCCGCGCTTCGCAGCGCTGCGAGGATCGATTGATTGTGTCGGAAGTGAACTGGCCCCTGCTCGACACCGGCGTGTATTCGCCGGTCGGCTCCCCGTATACCCATCCCGGGCAGGCGCTGGGCGCGCCGAACGTGTCCGAAGACGTCTATGCCCGCTACATGATTCGATATCTGCTCCAGGCCGCGTGCAGCGGGTTGGTCGAACGCGTGTACTGGTGGCGGCTGGCCGCGCACGGATTCGGCTTGGTGGACGAGCGCGCGACGCCGTGGCGCCCGCGTCCGGCCTATCGCGCGTGGGGTCGGCTGCTGGAGCTGTTGGGCGATGCTGTTTTCGAACGCAACGCGTCCACGGGCGAGGGGGCCTATCTCCATCTCTTCCGGCGTCCAGACGGCGAGCGGATGGCCGTCGGCTACGCATGGATACCCGGCGGCGCGCCGTTCGATCTGCGGTGCGCGCGCGCCGAGGACATGGAGGGCCGCGCGCTCGACCGTATGCCCGATCGGCTGGGCGACGCGCCGGTCTATTTCCGCTCGGTAGACGCGGCGCCTTCCTGATCCGCCGGTGGGCGCGTGCGCCAGCGTTTGTGGATCCAGGTCCATTGATCGGGGTGCGCGCGAATGATCCGCTCCAGGATGGCTGTATAGCGCTGCGTATAGACGCGGATCGTGTCTTCGCTGCGGTCCGGCGGCGGCTCGACCGGCGACTCGATGTGCAGCGTGTGCCGACCGTTCGGCGCGCGGATCATGTAGACCGGAAGCACCGGGGTCCGCGCGACGCCGGACAGGTACGCGAGGCCCGGCGTGGTGCAGGCCGGCTGTCCGAAGAAATCGACAAAAATGCCGCGATGCCGCCGCATGTTCTGATCCAGAATCAGGGCCACCACCTCGCGGCGGCGCAGCGCCTTGATGCAGTCGCGCATCGCATCGTCGCGCGGCAGCAGATGCAGCCCCATGCGCTCGCGCGAGGCGCGCCAGTAGGCGTCGAGCCCAGAGCCGCCGAGCGATTTGACCACGACGTGGACCGGCCGCCAGATCGCGGCGGCGACCAGCCCCATCAACTCCCAATTCCCGATGTGTCCCATCAGAACCAGCGCGCCGCCGCCCCGCGCGCGAACGGCCTCGACATGCTCGCGGCCCACGATGTCCACCCGCTCGACGAACGCATGCGCGCGGCTACCCGAAAAATGCAGGCACTCCGCGATCAACAGGCCAAAGTGCCGATACATCGCGTCCGCGATCTGCGGCGCTTCCGCCGCGCGTTCCGGCAGGCATCGCGCAAGTGTGTGCAACACCAACGCACGCCGATGGCGAATGACGCGGCCGAGCAGGAACCCGATCCCGCGGCCGAACCCGAGCGCCGCGCGCGTGGGCAGCGCGCGAAAAGCCGCCTCCAGGCCGCGCAACAAAAGCACCGTGGGTTTCGGCATGGACCTATTCGCGCCACAGTCCGCACGATTGTCAATCGGAACCCCGCGGCATTCCTCGCTTGAATCTCGCCATGCCGGGAACTAGCGTTCGTATCGCGTTATGAAGATCAGCGGGTTCTCCTTCTGCCGAAACGCCGACAAGCTGTATTATCCGGTGGTGGAATCCATTCGCTCCGCGCTGCCGATTTGCGATGAATTCATCGTCGCCGTCGGCAAAGGCGACGAAGACGATCGCACGCGAGCGTTGATCGCGGGCATCGGCGACCCGAAAATTCGCATTATCGACACCGAGTGGACGGACCGCGACCGACTCAAGGGGTGGACGCACAGCCAGCAAACCAATATCGCGCTCAACGCCTGCACCGGCGACTGGTGCCTCTATCTCCAGTCGGACGAGGTGCTTCACGAACGCGACTTGCCGGTGATCCGCGCCCGAGCGGAACAGGTGGCGGGCGATGCGCGCGTCGAGGGCCTCGTTTTTTCGTATCTTCATTTCTGGGGCGACTACCGGCATGTGCACCGCAGCCATGCCTGGTATCCGCGCGAAATCCGCATGATCCGCAACGGCGTCGGCATCCAATCGTATCGCTCCGCGCAATCCTTCCGGCGGGACGGGAAAAAACTGCGCTGCGCGCTGGTGGATGCGACGATCTACCATTACGGATGGGTGCGTCCGCCCGCGCTGATGACGCGCAAGCGAGTCGAGATGACCCGCACGCACCAGGGCGCGGAGGAAGCGGAGCGCATCCGCGCGGAGCAGCAATTCGACTATGGCGATTTGAACAAGATTCCTCTTTTCGAAGGCACGCACCCCGCCGTGATGCGAGACTGGATAGCGCGATTCGACTGGGGCGATCAATTGAATTACGGCCGGCCGACGTCGGCGCGCCATCGCCACGATCGGCTCAAATACCGGATTCTAACCGAAATCGAACAACGACTTTTCGGAGGCCGTATCAAGCTCGGAGCCTCGTCATTCCGGCGCGTGCGCGGCGTTTGATCGCGCGTTCGCTTCGCGGGATGGCCGCAATCCCATGAAAGTATTGTTTATCACCAAGGACAGCGATCTGCCGGAGGCGCACTTAATTGCAGGTTTGGCCGCCGCCGGATTCGAAGTGCGCGTGCTCGGCAATCTGCTGCCGCCAATCGCGCGCATGTTCGACGAGCGCGGCGTCGACCGCGAAGGACTGACGATTCGATCCCGCCTCGACCGCGAGGCCATCCGGCGCGTTCGCGCGGCGGTGCGCGCGTTCACGCCCGATATCGTACAATGTTTCACCTCCCGCGCATTGACGTGCGCGATTCGAGCGCGCCTGCCGCGCAGTGTGCGCCTGGTCGGCTATCGCGGCGCGATCGGACGCTTGACCCGGGTTGATCCATCCAATCTGTTCGGTGTGCTCCATATCCGCGTGAACGCCATTCTTTGCCTGTCGGACTCCATTCGAAACGCGCTCCGCGCCGCAGGCGTGCCGTCGAGAAAGTTGTTCAAAGTTTACAAAGGGCATCATCCGGACTGGTACCGAAGCGCGGCGAACCGGCCTTCGCGTCCCGCGGGCGATACGACATTTGTCGTGGGCTTCATCGGCAATATGCGGCGCGTGAAAGGCGCGCATGTGCTGCTGGAGGCGCTGCGCTTGATCAATCCCAGTATTCCGATTCGCGCCGTGCTGGTGGGCGAGGTGCTCGACTCGCGTGTGCGAATCATGCTGCGGGCCCCGGATCTGGCCGGACGTATTGAGGTGCGCGGATTTCAGCAGAATGCCGCCGCGATGATTCCCGAGTTCGACCTGCTCGTGGTGCCGTCGCTGGAGGGAGAGGGGCTTTCCAAAGCTGCCATTGAGGCCATGGCGCAGCGCGTGCCGGTCGTGGCGAGCGCATCCGGCGGACTGGTGGAATTGATTGAAGATGGCGTCTCCGGCCGTTTGGTTCCGCCGGGCGACGCGGCGGCGCTGGCGAAGGCGCTGGAGGAGGCGTGGCGTAATCCGGACGCGCGCGCGCGGCATGCCGAGTCGGCATACGCGCGGATGCTGACGACTTTTCACATCGACCGGACTGTCGAACAGGTAGCGGAGATCTACCGGTCGTTGGTCAACGAGGCTCGATAAAGACGGCGCGGCAAATTGCCGTCATCGAACTCCAGCACGGGGCGCCATCCGGCCTCTTCCAGTTCGCGGTTCAACCCGTCGTGGCGCGCGGCCATGAGAAATCCGGAAGGCGGTCCGTCTGCTCGCGTCCACAAGGGGATGATGCGCCGCGCATACATCAACATTTTGCCGTCCGGCACTTCGGCATAGTCGGGCAATTCCGGCGACTCGGCATATCTCAACGGATCGCTCTTCACGATGCGCATCACCTGCTCCACCTCGGCGCGACGCTGATAGCGACCGTGGTGCGTGTGCGAATAGTCGAACAACAAGGGCGTGGACGCCAGCGTCATCCAAGCCGCCGTCAAAGCGGCCATCGATTCGAGCGCATCCTTCCGCGCCGCGCGCAGGACAGCGCGCGCGACATATACAAGCAGCGCGGCGAGCAGAGCCAGACTCCAAGGCGGCAAAAGGGCGATTTCAGGTCGCTTCAGCGCCCCGATCTCCAGCAGCCACGGATGCAGGAGGCCGAAAACGCCGATCAAGGCGGATGCCGCGACGAGAATCCCGCCGTGTATCCGTGCGAGTCGCGGCAGCCATGGCGCGCGCGTGCGCGCGCCAATGGACAGAATCGCGGACGCCATCAAAAGACCCGCTGCGGGTAGGATCGGGACGATGTAGCGCTGCTGCTTGGCCGCCGGGATGGACATGATGATGAAAATCGCGAGAAACCAGCCCGCGCCGATCCGGATGGCAGGCGAACCCCAATCGAGCCGCCGCCGAATCGCATGGGCCCAGAAGGCGGGCAACCAGAGCGACCACGGCGCGACCAGCGATACGAGTCCGAAATAATACCACGGAGGCTGGAACTCGGAGCGCGCCGCTTTGTATTCGACGCCGAGCACGCGCGCCGCGGCCGGGATCTCGCGCAATACATGGAGATACCACGGCGCCGTGAGCGCCGCGGCTCCAAGCAGCGCCAGCGCTAGTCCTGGAAGCTGCGTCCGCCAACTGCGCATGCACGCAATGAAGCAGAGAGCGGGAATTAACGTCATTACGAGAGAGATCGGGCCTTTCGTGAGATAAGCAGCAGCGCTCGCCAGTCCGAACACGGTCCAGCCGATCGTTCGGGTGCGCAGCGGCGGAGTTCTCTGTTCATTCGGTCGAATGGCATGCAGCGCGCCGGCTGCTGCACAAGTGGAAAAAACGAGCAAATAGGTGTCGTAGGTGGCAATCCGCGCGGTGCGGAGAAATAGCAGGCTCGTGCCCACCACCACGGCAGCGAGCCAGCCGAATCGCTCGTCATATAATCGCGCGCCGATACTCCAAACGGCAAATAGCGCGAGAAATGTCAGGCCCGCAGCGGCCATGCGCGCGCGCATCACCAACTCGTCAACGTTCGCTGTGGCGGGATCGATGCCGCTCCACAAGATCGCGTTAATCCAAACGGTCAGCGGCGGTTTGTTCACGCGCGGCGCGCCGTTCCACGAGGGGATGAGCCACGCGTCCGGATCGGACTGCATCCGCATCCAGGTCTCCTGCGAGGAGGCGAGCGTCATCACTTCCATGTGGTATTCACAATCCGCCGCGCCCAGTCCGGCCAAAAGCGGCGGCATGACGAGCAGGATCAGAAGCGCGGTGCGCGCCAGGAATGAATTCGGAACTTCCATATCGCGCCGCCGTTATAGCCGGAAAGGGGAAAAAAACGAGCGCGCTTGCGACAGTCATTTCTTCGTTTTACACCGCCGCCTGGTGCGGCATGCTCGACGCGTGGAAAACAACCGGGTCATTCGCTCAGCCTTCAAGGTCGGCGGGTTCACCTCCTTGAGCCGCGTGCTAGGGCTCATTCGCGATGTGCTGACCGCGAATGTGTTCGGCGTCAGCGCGGTGATGTCGGACTTCGTCGTCGCGTTCCGGCTGCCCAACTTGTTCCGCGCGCTATTTGGCGAGGGCGCGCTCTCGTCGGCCTTTGTGCCGGTGTTTATGGCAACCCGGAAGGAGGAGGGCGTCGCGGCCGCGTGGATGGTCGCGCGCAAGACGGCCACCCTCGTCGCGACATTTTTGCTGCTGCTCGTGATCGCGCTGATTCTGGCGACCATCGCGATCGAGCGGCTGAATCCCGACCTCGCCGCGCGCGCGCCGCATCTGCTCCCGCTGATGCGGATCATGATGCCGTACATCCTGTTCATCTGCCTGGCGGGGTTGTGCATGGCGATGCTGAACGCGTGCCATCGCTTCTCGCTGCCCGCTTTTACGCCGAGTCTGCTGAATATCGTGTGGATCGGTTTTGTGCTGCTGGTCTGCCCGCGCCTCGGCGCGGCGCCCGAGCAACAAATCTACGGCGTCGCTGCGGCGGTTTTTGTCGCGGGCTTGGTCCAGATGGGCGTCCAGCTCCCGGCGCTGATTCGGCTCGGCTTTCGGCCGGGGTTCACCTGGGATCTCGCCGACGCGCGCGTACGGCGCGTGTTCGCGCTGATGGGGCCGACCGCGCTCGGCCAGTCCGTTACGCAGGTGAACGTGATGGTCAACGCCCTGCTGGCCCGCTGGGCGGCGCCGTGGGCGCCGGCCTCGCTGTTTTATGCGGAGCGCCTGCTCTACTTTCCGCAGGGCTTGCTCGCCACGGCGATGAGCACGGTGCTGCTGCCCGTCTTCTCCGGCCACGCGGCGCGCGGCGACACGGCGGAACTGCGGAACACGCTCAACCACGCGCTGCGCACCCTGCTGTTTGTGATGATCCCCGCGTCGGTCGGCTTGCTCGTGCTGGCCGGACCGATCGTCGGCATGATTTTCGGATCGGGCCGTTTCGACGCGGCCGCGGTTTCGCACACCGCGATCGCGCTTCGCTTCTACGCGCCGGGACTGATGGTGTTCTGCCTCGCGAAGGTTTTTGTGCCGGCCTTCTACGCGCTGCAGGACACGCGCACGCCGTTCCGCATCGGACTTCGCGCGGTTGCCTTGAACTTCGCGCTCAACGTCGTGTTCGTGCTCACCTGGCCGTTGGACTACAAGCACGCGGGACTCGCGTTCGCGACCGTGCTGTCCGAGGGCATGAACGGGATCACGCTCGCTGTGCTGTTGCGCCGCCGCCTCGGCGCGATGGGCTGGCCGGAGATCTTCGCCGCCGCCGCGCGCGCGCTGGCGTGTTCCGCGGTAATGGCGCTCGCCCTGCTGGCCGCGCATCCGCTCCTCGTTCGCGGGTTGCACGCGGCGGCGTTGCCCGGCAAAGCGGTCGAAATCGGATCGGTATTCGGCGCCATTGCGGCGGGCATGGCCGTCTATTTTGCCGCCGCGCGCGTCGCCCGCGCCCCGGAACTGGGCTTCGCGATCGACGCGATTCGGAAACGGCGATCAGCGGCGGCGATGCGAGAAAAAAGTCCACAAGCCGGCGGTGGCTGATACCCGGTCGCACGTCTGACCAACGATGGACTCGGGCAGCAGGCGATGCCCGCCCGGCCATACATGCCCGCATTGCTCGACGGCCACAAAGTGTACCTCGCGCGGATCACCGGACTCGCCCCAAATTTCCCATGTCGCTCCGTCACGTCGCTCCACGCGTGGCGATGACGTGATGCCATTGCGACGCGCCCACGCCTCTGCCGACTGGCGCGCGGGCGGACGCCATTCGGCCTTGCCCCACGGAAGCTCCACCATGCCGCCGTCGAACGGACTCAGCGGGTCGTTGCGTCCGAAATAGTGGGCGAGAGGAACAGGCGTGCCTACTGCGTCGCCGCCGGAGCGAAAATGCCCGGCAACCGTGCCGATGGCAGCGAGGCGATGCCCTGATTCTGCTGCGAAGCGAAAGGTCATCGAAGCGCCATTCGAGAACCCGCACATGTAGATCCGCGCGGGGTCCGCGCCGCGATTGATGAGGTCGTCCAACACGGTGTGTAGAAACGCGACATCGTCCACCGCCGGGCGCTCCGCGTCCGAGCTGCCGATACCGGCGTTCCACATCTGCGGATTGTCCAGAAAATGTAGCGGGCCCGTCGGATTGATCCGCGTCGCCTCCGGATACGCCGCGAGAAATCCGTGCGCATCGGCGCATGCGCTCCATCCCGTGCTTTTCATCGCCGTCCACGGCGTGCCGCCGCGTCCGTCGAGCATGATGACGGCGGGATGCCGCGCGTTCGGCGCGCACGCGGGCGGACGGTGCAGCACGTAGCGCCGCCGCCCTTCCTTCGTTTCGACGTAGATCACTTCGTCGTTCGCGCTCATGACCGGGCGAAAAAATGCCAGAGCGCGAGCGCAACCGCAATGACACCCTCGATCACAGCGATCCACCCAAGCCGACGCGGCGGGATGATGGGGGCGAACCGCCGCGCGTTCCAGAGCCCGATTCCCGCATCCAACAACAGAACAATCGCCACCCAAATTCGCCAACTTTGCATACCGGTCCAATCCTTTGCACGAAGCCGATCGAGCTCTAACAATCTTCTAGCCTGGGTGAAATAGTGCGCGAACACGACAAAACAATAGATGACGCATTATCACGGGAGGATTTTTTCCTATGTCTACTAGAACTATCAAATTCTATCTCATCGCTACGTTGCTTTCTGCAGCTTCTATCACGCGCGGTGACATTGTTGCTCAATGGACGTTCGAAAACACGAACAACTTGCTTGCCGCCATCGGTTCCGGAGTTGCCTCGAATGTCGGAGGCACCACCACGGCGTTCGCAGGTGGGCAGAACAGTACGTACGCCTGGAATACGTCCCAGTATCCTGCGCAGGGTAATGGATCCGGCACTGCCGGCGTTTCGTTCTACGTGGATACGACAGGCTATCAGGACATCATCTTTTCATACAACCATCGCGCGTCGGGGGCCGCCTCGCGCTGGGCGCAAATCGACTACACGCTCGACGGCGGCGCGAACTGGGTGACGGGTTACTGGACCAACAGCGGGGCGCTCTCTCCCCACGACACCTTTTACTCCAATAACGTCAGCTTCGTTTCCGTGACCGGCGCGAACAACAATCCCAATTTCGGCGTGCGCGTGGTGTCCATTTTCTCGCCGGTGCCATTCGATCAAAATGCCACGCTGCCCGATTACGGCGCGAATGAAGCCTATATGCGCGCGAACGCGCAGGCGAGCTATACGCCGGGCGGCGGAACCGGCACCGGCGACTACAGCTCGAATGGCACGTGGCGCTTTGACAATGTGACCTTTAACGGCAGCGTGGTTCCCGAGCCGGGCACGGCGCTGCTCTTCCTCGGCGGTCTGGCGCTTTGCGGCTGGGCGCGGCGGCGCAGCCAGAACTGATTCCCATTTCGAGAGGATCGTCGGATGGATGCCCCAACCAAGGGCTATCGCGGATTCACGCTGATCGAGCTGCTGGTGGTCATTGCGATCATCAGCGTGCTCGCGGCGTTAATCTTTCCGACCGTCGGCGCTGCGCTGGCGCGCGGACGCGCGACCTCCAGTCTGTCGAATTTGCGCCAGTGGGGCATGGCGATTCACCTTGCGCTGGCGGATCGGGACGACCAGCTCCTGCCGTGGGATGGACCCGACAACGTGTCGGGCGCTATGACCAACATGACGTGGTGGGCCAACATGCTGCCTCCGTATGTCGGCCAAAAGACGTATCTCGACATCAACAAGGATTCGATGGGCCAGAAAGTGCCGCTCCCGCCTGAGAAAAGCATTTTCATCGATTCCTACGCCAAGCGTCCCGCCAACGCCCCGCACAAATCGGGACAATTCTCGTTCTTCTTTTGCTATGTCATCAACTCCAAGTTGAACCAATCGCTACCGCCCGGCCAGCGCGTATGGATCGGCAGCATCCCGCGTCCGTCCCAAACGGCGGTCATGGTCGAGATGCGTACTGTTCCCGAAGAGCTGCCCGCCGGCGACCCGCACCGCAGCGCATCGCTCGATCGGGCGAAGGCCGATTGGCAGCGTTTCGCTGCGCGCCATCGCAACGGCGGTCATATTGCGATGGCCGACGGCTCCGCGCGCCACTTTGAAAACAAGTATGTCACGACCCCCGTGGGCGGAAACTACAACAAGGACGACATCGTCTGGAACCCGCTCGGAACAGCCAATTAACAAGGAGCTCCCGCTATGAAACGCCTCGCCCTCATCCTCGCCCTTTCAATGGTCGGCCTGTCGGCCCGTTCCGCGACGATTACCGAGTGGAATTTTGATGCCACGAACCTGGTTGCCAACATTGGAAGCGGAACTGCGACGAATATCGGCGGGACTTCGACGGCCTTCGCGTCCGGCAATCCGGGGCAGGGCTGGAACACGTCATCGTATCAACCGCAGTTCACCAACTCCGGAACGGCCGGCGTCGTGTTCTATGTGAGCACCGTGGGCTTTTCAAATATTGCCGTTCGCTTCGACCACCGCGCCTCGGGCACCGCGTCGCGCTGGGCCCGATTGGAATACACGACGGACGGCGGCGGAACCTGGGTACCGTTCTGGACCAATAACGGCGCCCTCTCGCCGCACGACACCTTCGTGAGTTTCACCAATATTTCGTTCGCCGCCGTGCCATCGGTGAATGACAATAGCGAATTCGGGTTCCGCATCGTTTCCATCTTCTCGCCGGTCCCGTTCACCGATGAGTTCGCGGGCAGCCAGCCGGCGGATACCGCATATCACCGCGCGCGGGTCAGCGGCGGCTCCACATATGGAACAGCCGGCACTTGGCGCTTCGACAACGTGCGGATCACGGGCGATGCGATTTCCTCCGGTCCCTCCCTCTACGCCACCAACAGCGCAGTTCTCATCAACGAGGTGCTCGCCAATCCGATCGGCACCGACGACTCGCGCGAATATATCGAACTCATCGGCCCGCCCGGCGCGTCGCTCAATGGGTTGACGATTCTCGAGGTTAGCGGCAACGGCACCAACATCGGGAAAGTCTTCCTGGCGCGCGATCTCACCGGCGCGTCGCTCGGCGCGAACGGCCTGCTGCTGATCGGAGAAAACTACCAAAGCTTCTGGCCCGCCTGGACTTCTGTGCCGCCGGCGACCGCGCTGCTCGATATGAACCACCCGCGCGGCCGGATCGACAATGACACGACGACCTTCCTGCTGGTCACCAACTTCACCGGCGCCGCATTCGATGACCTCGATACGAACGACGACGGCACGTTCGACACGACGCCGTTCGACCTGATCCTCGACAGCGTCGGCTGGCTCGACGGTTCTACGGGCGATCGCGTCTATTCGCCCGCGTCACTGACGCAGTCCTCCGGCACGCCGGATGCCGCGACCCGCATCCCGACCAACGGCGCGCCGAACGCGCTCGCCGCCTGGTACAACGGCGACCTGATGACCAATGTTATGGACACCGCCGGCATCACCTACAATCCATTCAAAGCGTCCGTCCTTCCGCTGGGCGCAAAGTTGACGCCCGGCGAAACCAATCACTGGAGCACCGCAAGGCAGCCGCCGCTCATCGCGCCGCTGGCCGATCGCGTGGTCAAACTCAGCAATACCGTGGTCGTTTCCGTCAATGCGCTGGCGACGGACGGCGATCCTGTCACGCTCGCGCTACAAAGCGGGCCGTCGGGCGCATCGTTCGGCTCGACTGGAACCGTCGGCGCGATGACGTGGTTCGCGGCTCCGACCGGCGTGTACACCGCCGTCTTCACGGCGACGGACGTCGATGGCGTTTCGACCGCCTCCATGCAGATCATTGTGCAGACCGCCGCGGTCGCCACGATTCGCATCACGGAGGCTATGTCCAAGAGCCAGCATCCGGCGAATCGCGATTGGTTCGAGATCTACAACTACGGCAATGAGCCGGTCGATCTAACCGACCTCTCGTGGGACGACGACAGCAACCTCCCCGGCAGTGCGCACTTCAATGGCTATATAATTCCGCCGGGCGGCACCTACGTGATTTCCGCGCGCCTGGTGGGTACGGAGGACATCTTCCGCCAGGAGTGGGGACTTCCCGCCACGGCGGCGGTGTGGTGCGCCGGCAGCGCCGTGTTTCAAAACTTCAGCTCCGCAGGCGACATGATTTACATCTACGACGCCTACGGCCTCGAAATCACCAGCGTCGTAATTCCTCCGGCGACAGTCGGCTTCTCCTTCGAATGGGCGGGCGACGGGTCCAGCCTCGGCTTGAGCGTCGCCGGCGAAAACGGCGCGTATGTCGCGCCCGACGACGGCACGGGCAACCCCGGCATCGATGTCGCGTCGCCGGGTTTCGCATTGCCGGCGCATCCGACCAACGACAGCGACGGCGACGGCATGACCGATCTGGAAGAGTGGATCGCCGGCACCGATCCCAACGATCCGAACGATTACTTCCGTTGGTACGGCGTCGGCGGCGTCCCCTCCGTCGGCTTGGTCAGCGGCCGCTGGTATGAAGTCCAGAGTAC
Organism: uncultured bacterium; assembly: GCA_937958885.1. Lineage (GTDB taxonomy): Bacteria > Verrucomicrobiota > Kiritimatiellia > CAIVKH01 > CAIVKH01 > JAMLJG01. Next base: position 27,712 of record CALGMT010000013.1, read on the forward strand.
GACGAATCTTCCGTCCGGCGCGTGGAATACCGTGACCAATTTCATCGCGCCGTCTAATCTCCTGTGGCAATCGGTCGGCGGGACGAACAACCTGGAAATGCTACGTATTCGCGTCTCCCGGCCGTAACGTCGGGATGGCGAGTTTTCTTCAGATCGACGAGGCCGCGGTTTCGTTCGGCGCAACGCCCGTGTTGCGCGGCGTCACGGTCTCGCTCGATCAGGGGAAATGCCTCGTCTTGCTCGGCCCGTCCGGCTGCGGCAAAACGACCTTGCTGAATGTCGTGGCCGGGCTCTGCGCGCTCGATAACGGCAAATGCGTCTGCGAGGGGACCACGCTCGACGACCCGGCCGCGCGTATCTTCGTACCGCTGCGCGAGCGCGGGTTCGCGACGGTGTTTCAGGATTTCAGCCTCTGGCCCCACATGACCGTCGCGGAGAACGTGGCCTTCGGGTTGCGCGTCCGCGGCGTGTCCGCGGCCGAATGCGCGCGACGCGTAGCGGCGGCGCTGGAGAAAGTCCGGATGTCGGCATTTGCCGACCGATACCCCGCGTCGCTATCCGGCGGCCAACAACAGCGCGTGTCCATCGCGCGCGCGCTGGTCGTGCAGCCGCGCATTTTGCTGCTCGATGAACCGCTGAGCGCGCTCGACGCGCGCTTGCGCGAGGAGCTGCGCGTCGAGCTGTCGCGCCTGTTGCGAGAAGAGGGGCAGACCGCGATTTACGTCACCCACGACCAGGCCGAGGCCTTCGCGCTGGGCGACATCGTAGCCGTGATGCGCGAAGGCCGCATCGAACAGATGGACGCGCCGGAGGCGCTCTACCGCGCGCCGCGCACGCGCTTTGTCGCCGAATTCATCGGATCCGCAAATGTATTTTCGTTTGAGCAGCGGAACGGCGCGGTACTCCTCGGCGGACGCCTGCAAATCCCCGCGCGCGCCGATTGGCCCGCGCGCGGGCGCTGCTTCGTGCGCCGCGAGGGCGTGCGTATCGTCCCGAACCCGGAGGGTGTGGCCACGTGCATAAATCGCCAATTTCTCGGCGGGCACATCGAGGCCGCTGCGGGTTGGCCGGACGAACTTGTCATCGTTGGGGAAGCGGAAGGTCCGGTCGCGCCCGGCGCGCGGGTGAGCATCGATATCGATCCCGCGTGCGCCGGTTTGCTCGCGGAGGATGCGTGAGCCGCGCGCTGCTGACGCTTGCGCTCGCGCTGGGGGCCGCGCTGTCCGGCTGCGCCCCGCGCGATGACGCAGAAAGCGGCCGCCTGGTCGTGTACTCCGCCGGTCCTCGCCCGCTTGCCGAAGCGGTCTGCGCGTCATTCACCGAAGCGACCGGCGTGCCGGTCGATCTCTTCCAAGCCACGACCGGCCAGCTCATGGCGCGGCTCGAGGCGGAAAAATATCGGCCGCGCGCCGATGTCGTCCTCTTCGCGAGCGAGGTGGCCGCGGCCGCGCTCAAGCAGCAGAACCGCCTGCTCCGCCATCGCCCCGAAGCCGCGTCGGCGCTGCGGGACGGGTGGTCCGATCCGGACGAAACCTATTGGGCGTCCGGCGCGGCGCTCGTCGGCGTCGCGCTGCGCCGCGAGTTCGAATCCCGCGCGCCGACGCGCTGGTCCGACTGGTTTGCCCTCTCCGACGCGCGCCGCGTGGTGATGCCGTCGCCCTCGCGGTCCGGCGCGACGGGCGACTTCCTCGTCGGTCTCGCGCTGGAATTGGGCGCGCCGGTGTTTCCCGGGTTCGCGCGCCTCCGCCTCGCCGGCATGGACTTCGCCGCGGCCAACAGCCAGGCGCTCGGCGGGCTCCAGATGGGCGTGTATGACGCGCTGATCGGCGCCGTGGATTATCTGATATATCAACAGATCGCGCGCGGCGAGGAGCTGGTCATGCAGTATCCGGAAGAAGGCGCCGTGCTCGTCGTGCGTCCGATCGCGATCCTCGCCGGTACGCCGCGGCCTGACGCCGCGCGCGCGTTTGTCGATTTTTACTTGAGCCCTGCGGTCCAGGCGCGCGTCGCGAACGCGCATCTCGCGCCCGCGCGCGCCGATGTGCCGACAAGCGCGCTGCGCGGCGAGCAGTGGCCGCGCGTATTGCGCGCCGACCCCGCGCTGGCGGTGCAGCGGCAGACGCAGTTGTTGCGGCGGTTCCAACTCGAGATCGAACGCGCGGTCACGCCGCGCGCGCTAAAGCGCGCGGCGGGGGAGGGCGCATGACCCGGCGCGAGGCGCGATCTGCCGGCGGAGGCCCCGGCGCGCCGAGCGTTATGCTGGCGCTCGCGTTTCTTGCAGTCGCGTGCGCATACCCGCTGATCCTGCTGTTTGCGCAAAGCGTATTCCCCAATGTGCTCGGCGGCGATTGGAGCGGATTTCTTGCGCCCTATCGCCGACTGATCGCGACGCCGGATCTCGCGCAAATGCTCGGCAACTCGCTCGCGTGGGCCGGCGCGACCACGTTGGTCTCGTGGCTGTTCGGCATCCCGTGCGGCTTCATCCTCGCGCGTTGCGACCTGCCCGGCAAAGGATTCGCCCGCCTGACGATGCTCGCGCCGGTGATGACTCCGCCGTATATCGCGGCGCTGTCCTACATCACGATTTTGCAACCCGGCGGCTTCGGCGATGCGTTGGTCGGCGTGCCGGAGTTCGTGCGCGAGTGGTTTTTCTCGTTTCACGGCGTGACGCTCGTGATGGCGCTCGCCTCGTTCGGCTACGTCGCGCTCGGCATCGAGGCTGCGCTGCTGCGCTTGCCGAATCGCCTCGAAGACGCTGCGCTGCAACTCGGCGCCACGCGCGCGCGTTTGTGGCGCGCGGTGCTGATTCCGCTGTTGCTGCCGGCGATCCTCAACACCGGGCTGTTGGTCTTTCTGGATGCGCTCTCCAATTTCGGCGTGCCCGCCGTGCTCGGCACGCGCGCGAACCTCGCGCTGTTGCCGGCCGAAATTTACAACCTGTTGACTAGCTGGCCGATCGATTTGCCCGCCGCGACCGCGCTTTCGACGCTGCTCTGTGTCTTCGCACTCGTGTCGATGCAAGTCAGCGCGCGGCTGACTCGCAAAGGCATCGCCGCGGGCGGCCGCGCTGCGGGCACGCGGCTGATTCCGCTGACCGCGCCGCGCGCGGTTCTCGCGTGGCTGTGGATCGGCGGATTGTTCGTGTTGAGCACGCTGCTGCCGTTTGCGGCGATGATCGCGATGAGCTTCGTCGAGCGCTGGGCCGACGGCGCGCCGGTGTGGACCGCGCGCCACTACGCCGCGCTCTTCGCGCCCGGCTCCGGCGGGCGCGCGGCGCTGTTCACCAGCCTTGGCCTCGCGGTCGCCGCGGCGACGATCTGCGCCGGGGCGGGCGGCTTCATCGCGTATGTCGCCGCGCGCGCTGCGCCCGCCGCGCGCCGCGCGATCGAGGCGCTCGCGGTGCTCCCGCGCGCGCTGCCGAAGATCGTAATGGCGGTCGGCCTGATCCTCGCATGGAACGCGCCGTGGGTGCATGTCCAGGTATATGGGACCGTTTGGATGCTGTTGTTGGCCTACGTGGTCTGCTACATCTCCGACGCGCTCGCGTATGCCGGATCCGCGCTGCGCCGGATGAACGCGCGGCTGGAAATCGCCGCCGCGCAGCTCGGCGCGGGGCGTGCGGCGGTGTTCAGTCGCGTCGTCGCCCCGCAGCTCGGACCGGCGCTCGCGGCGGCGTGGCTGACGACCTTCATCGTGTGCGTGCGCGAGTTGGTCTGCTCGCTGTTGCTGCTGCCGCCCGGTGTGGAGACGACTGCGACATTTATTTTCAACCAATTTGAGCAAGGCGAGCTTGCCGCTGCGATGGCGATGGCGACTGTGACCATCGGCGCGACGACGGTCGTCTTGCTGGCGCTGCAACAAACCCCGTTATTCAAATCAAAGGAGACCGCATGAAAAAAGTTTTTACAGAGCATGGAAGTTTTAAAAAAAGTTTTTACAGAGCATGGAAATTTCTCGCCGCCGCGTGGCTGCTTCTCGGCGTGTGGAGCGCGGGCGCGGCGGAGATCTTCTTCAGCTTCCGCGCCGGCGAGGGCGGGGGACTGGGTCGCATCGAACTCGAAGATGCGACCGGCGCGTTAATCGCGCAGGAGGCGGTGTACACGGCGCCGACGGCGCGCGAGGCGTACAAGGTGGCGCAGTCGCCCGAGGGCTACGCCGCGATGTCGATCAATGCGGAGGGGCCGGACAACCTGGTGATCCGCGCACCGGACGGACGCGTGCGCGCGCTGACCATTCCGGACAAACTCGATGAAATCCGCATCGAAGGCCGTCGCGCGGTCGTGGGCGGCGAGGAGGGCGGCGTATTTCTCGTGGATCTGGAGAAGGCGGAGATTGCGCGAACGTGGAGTCTGAAGGACGCGCTGAACCCGCCGGGGCGTCGGCCGGAGGACATCCGCATGGAAACGGGCGGACGCCGCGCGTGGGTGTCGCTGCAGAAGGACAACAAGAGCGGCAAGCGCGAGGGGAATCGCGTGGTCTATCTCGATTTGGAGAGCGGGAACGTGCTGGCTGATTTGCGGCTGCCGCGCGATCGCGAATCGCTGCACTACGGGCGCGAGGGTGATTTCCGCCAGCGCGGGCCGGGGCCGGAGATCGTGATGCCGGTCGATTCGGCGAATACGCTGCTCGTCACGCTCGATTTGTACGGCGCAATCGGGTTTGCCGATCTTGCGGCCGCGCGCGCAGGGAAGTTGTCGAGCTGGTCCGTCCAATCGACCGCGCTGGATGAATCGTGGGGCACGGCGTTTCCCGATCGACTGGTTCCCTTTCGCGCGGGCGATCGCGATTTTGCGTTGGTGGTGAACGCCGGTGCGGCGGGCGGGGCGGCGGTGGTGGATGTGCAAAAGCGCTTGATTGCGCAGCGGATTCCCGCGCCGCATGGATTGTCCACGCCGGCGTTCATTCCCGCCGCGCGCGCGATCGCAACAGCGAGCGGAGGCAAGCTGAAGGAGCGCGGATCGGAAGATGTCGAGAAGACCTATCAGCCGCGTTCAGAGGTCGTGGTGTTCGACGTGTCCGCCGACGGCGGGCCGCTGGCGATGCGGACGATTTCGACAGATGCACCGACTCATGCGCTGCGCGCGCTCGCGCCGGAGAAGAACGCCCTCGTGTTGGTCAGCGCCGGGGAACAGGCGGATGGGTGGCTCGTGGTGGATATCGCGGAATCGCGCATCGCGCATCGCTTCGATGCGATCGGCCGCGTGATACGGATCGCGCCGTGACGCGCGCGCCGCGCGAAATAGATCAGCGCCAGAGGAAGAGCGCCAGCACCGTCGCGCCGTAGAGCGCGAGGTTGATCAATAGCGGAGGGTCAGTGAGCAGCAACTGCTCGGGACGTCCGCCTTCTTCGCGCCGATACACGAGGTCGAGATAGCGGAACAGGCCAAAGACGACGAAGGGGATCGTGAAGCCGAGTTTGTGCGAGCCGAATTTCGCGACTGTGTCCGGCCAGAGTGTGTACAGGCTGTAGGCCAGCAGCGTCGCCGCGGCGATCATCGGGATCAGCACATCGAGCAGACGCTGGTCGTATCCGCGGAGGCTCGGACGCGACGCGCCGTCGGCGATGCCGAGCGCGACGAGTTCGTGCCGGCGTTTGCAGAGGGCGAGAAAAAGCGCGAGCAGCAGGGTGCACAGCAGCAGCCAGGGCGAGATGGCGACATGAATCACGACCGCGCCTGCCAGTGCGCGCAGGACGAAGCCGATTGCGATAACAAGAATGTCCACCAGCGCGACGCGCTTCAGCGCGAGAGAATACAACGCTTGCAGCAGCACGTAGCCGGTGACGACGCCCGCGAATGCGCGATCGAGGGCGAACGCGAGCGCAAGGCCGCCTGTCAACAGGACACCCGCCATCATCGCGCCTATGCGCGTCGATAGCGCGCCGGACGCAAAGGGGCGGAGGCGTTTGACGGGATGCGCGCGGTCGAGTTCGAGATCGCGAAGATCGTTCAAAATGTAGATTCCGCTCGAAACAAGGCAAAAAATGCCCGCGGCGGCGAACGCGGCGAGCGCGGAGGCCGCGTTCACCTGTTGCGCCGGATCGCCGAGCGCGAAGATCAGGGGCGCGAGGACGACCGCATTCTTGATCCACTGCTTCGGGCGCAGCGCGCGGAGCCCGCTGGCGAGCGCCGCGCTCATGCGGGAGACAGATGGGCCGCAACGCTGCGCGGGTGAGGATCACGCGGCGGCGAGCGGCGGAGTCTGCTGCGCAGCAGAAGTTTCCAGACCATCCACAGCGCCTCCTTGACGATTGCGCCGCTCATTTTCGACGCGCCCGATCGCCGCTCCTCAAACGTGATCGGCACTTCGGCGATGCGGAAGCCGTGCATCCACGCGTGATGCGTCATCTCGATCTGGAACGAGTAGCCGTTGGATTTGATCGCATCGAGATTGATGGTTTCCAGGACGGCGCGCCGGAAACATTTGAACCCGCCGGTGGGATCGGTGAACGGCATGCCGGAAATAATGTTCACATACACGGCGGCGCCTTTGCTTAAGATCAACCGGCCCAGCGGCCAGTTAATGACGCGGATGCCGCCTTTGTAGCGCGTGCCGAGCACGAGGTCGGCCTGTTGGGCGGCGTCGCGAAACTTGGGAATGTCAGCGGGGTTGTGCGAGAAATCGCAGTCCATCTCGCCAATGAATTCATAGTTCCGGGCCAGCGCCCACTTGAAGCCGGCAATATAGGCTCGGCCGAGGCCCTGTTTTTGCTCGCGGTGCAGCACGTGGATGCGCGGGTCGGCCTCCGCCATGCGATCCAGCAATCGGCCGGTGCCGTCGGGCGAATTATCGTCCACAAACAGGATGTCAGCCCACGGCGCGTGCTGATGCACCGCGAGCGCCAGTTCCCGAACGTTTTCGATCTCGTTGTATGTGGGGACGATGACCAGGTAATCGTTCATGTGCGCGCAACTCTAGGGCGCGCCTGACGGCGGAGCAAGCGCGCAGGATGATTGTACCCCGTTTGCTACGACGATATAGTCCGTTCCTGCATGAAGTTGGAACTGCGAACCTATGGCGATCCTGTCCTTCGCGCGCCGACCGCGCGGATCGCCGCGCCGGACGAGTCGGTGCGCCGGCTGATCGCTGACATGATGGAGACGATGCACGCGGCGCAGGGCATCGGCTTGGCTGCGCCTCAGGTTGGACAGTCGCTCGCGCTGTGCGTCATTGATCTGCCCGCGGACTACGACACCACCGAGGACGGGCGTCGCTTGAATCCGGACGTCGCGATGCCGCTCGTGCTGCTGAACCCGGAAGTCGTGTCGGCCTCGAAGAAGATGAACGAGCACGAAGAGGGCTGCTTGAGCTTTCCGGGGCTGCGCGGGAATATCGAGCGCCCGCTGGAGATTGTCCTGCGCTACATGGATGAGTCCGGGGCGACGCACGAGAAGACGTTCGTCGATTTTCTCGCCCGCGTGATCCAGCACGAAGTGGATCACTTGAACGGCGTGCTGTTCATCGATCGGATGTCCATCGCGAAGCGATTCGCGATCAAAAGCAAGTTGAAGCGGTTGGAGCAGGAGACGAAGGAACGCCTCGGCTTGGCGTGAGCGCGGTCATCGCCATTCGTGTTTCGGATACTTTCGCTGCAGCTCCTGCTTGATGCGCGGGTAATGGTCGCGCCAGAACCCTGCGAGATCCTGCGTGATTTGGACCGGGCGCTGGCTCGGCGCGAGGATGTGCGCGGTCAACGCCACGCGGCCCATCGCGATTTTCGGAGACTCGTTCATTCCGTACAACTGCTGAATGGTCGCGGAGAAGTAGGGAGGCGTTTCGCCGGAGTACACGATGCGCGCGCTGCGTCCATTCGGCAGTGCGATGCGCTCCGGGGCGTGGCGATCCAGCAGTGCGCGCTGCTCGGGCGTCAGCCAGTCATGAACGATCGGGCGCACCTCGCGCTCTTTGATGTCCTTGTAGCTGACCGCGCCGTCGCACACGTGCGCGATGAGCAGGCGGCGATCCTCCGCGGTGACGATGGGAATGCCCAGCTCCGGGCACCAGGCGGCGAGACAGTTGACGCGAGTCAGCCACTGCTCGATCTGCTCATCCCACTTCTTAAGCGTCAATTCACCGCTCAGCACGCGTTCAGCGAGCAACTCGGCCGCTGCGTCGGCAGGCGGCTGTTCCGATCGCGAGGCGGACAACACGAGATCGCGAAACAGCGTGCGTTTTTCGGCATAGACGCGGCGCGCGGCGTCGTCCCACACGGCGACGGTTTCCTCGCGAAAGCCGTTGGGGAACAGTTCGCGCAGCCATTCCGGCTCGACTGCGGTGGCGAGCGAGAGCTGCACCTCGACCTCGCGCCCCTCGATCTCGTTGACCTCGGCTGCGACAAAGAGCGGCTTCTTCTGCACCACGCTGGAGCGCGCGAGCGCGCCGCGCCGGTTGTGGACGAGTTGGCAGCGCAGGGTCCCGCCGTCGAGGCGGCGCGCGAGGTGATCGGCGAAGCCGGTCAGCACGCACTTTTGGACCGCGCTGTCATCGGCCGGCGGGCCGTCGATCGGCAGGCCCTGTGCGGCGGCCATGCGGAGGAACGCATCGTAGAGCGGGCGCACCTGCCGCGCCGCCTGTGCGTTGATGCCGACGCGACGGCAGGCGTCCGGCGAAAATCGATTCTTTTCCGCATAGGACCAGGCGCGCATCAGGACGAAGAAGTCGGAGTCGGCGCGCTCGCCGAACAGGTCGTCGCGCCGCTCGCCGGCGTCGCGGTCGGTTCGGCGCACGAGGATGTCGCGCCCCTGCGTGAGCGCGGCGATCAGCGCGACTTGCCGCGCGCCGCCGTAGGTTTCGGCGGCGACGAGCATCCGCGCGTAGCGCGGGTGCACGGGGAAGGCCAGCATGCGGCGGCCGAGTTCCGTAATGGCGCCGGTCTGTTCGTCCGCCGCGCCGAGGTCGCGCAGCAGGACTTCGGCGCGCGCCAGCGATTTCGGATCGGGCCGCTCGACCCAGGGAAAGGCGGCAAGGTCGGTGTAGCCCGCGGCCTTCAGCGTGAGGGCGATCTCCGAGAGATCGAGGCGGCGCACCTCGGGCAATTCCTGAACGGGCCGCGCGCGGTGTTCGAGCTCGCTCCACAGCCGGATGCAGCAGCCGGGCGCGGTGCGCCCCGCGCGGCCGGCGCGCTGGTCGGCGGACGCGCGGCTGATGCGCTCGATCAGCAGGGTGTTGATGCCGCGATGCGGATCGTAGCGGGGAATCCGCGCGAGGCCGGAGTCGATTACGATGCGTATGCCGTCGATGGTGAGCGACGTTTCCGCCACATTGGTGGCGACGATGATCTTCCGTCGGTTCTGGCGCGCGACGGCCTGATCCTGCTGATCGGGCGGCAGGTCGCCGTGCAGCGGAAGGATCGCGCAATCGGCGGCCTCCGGGCGGGTCTGCAATTCGGCGATCGTGCGCGCGATTTCGTATGCGCCCGGCATAAAGATCAGCGCATCGCCGGGCCGTCCGGCGCGCGCGGCCTCCGCGAAGGCGGATGCGGCCTGCTCCCATACCGGCACATCGTCGCGCGGGCGCGCGGCGGGCGGGGTGGGGCGGTAGCGGATGTCGACAGGAAACATCCGCCCCCGTGATTCGAGCACGTCGCAGGGGCGCAGGTAATCCTCGACCAAGCCGAGATCGAGCGTGGCGGACATCACGATCAGCCCGAGATCGGGGCGCGACTCACGCTGGAGCGCGCGCGCCCGCGCGAGGGTGATGTCGCCGTAGAGATGCCGCTCATGGAATTCGTCGAACACGATGCACGCGACGCCGCGCAGCGACGGGTCGGAGAGCATTTGCCGCAGCAGGATGCCCTCGGTCACGTAGCGGATGCGCGTCGCAGCGGAGGTGACGTCTTCAAAGCGGATTTGATAGCCGACCTCGCGGCCGAGCGGCACGCCGCATTCCTGCGCCACGCGCGCCGCGAGCATGCGCGCGGCGATGCGGCGCGGCTGCAGCACAACGATCTGCCCGTCGCCGAGCGCGCCGCCGCGCAGCAGCATTTGGGGAACCTGGGTGGATTTGCCCGATCCGGTCGGCGCCTGGATCAGCAGGCGTCGGTTGCGCGGATAGGCCGCGAGGAGGGCGGACTCCAGTTCGTAAATGGGCAGGCGTTCCGACATGCGCTCGCGCCCTCGATTATTTCCGCTCGTGACTGGAGCGATACTCCACGACGATCGGCGCGCCTTCAAACCCCGCCGCCTCGCGGAGCGCGGCGATCAGATAGGCTTGGTAGGACGGCACGCACAGATCCGGTTGATTCACAAAAAAGCGGAACCGCAGCGGGCGCACGCCGGTTTGCGCGGCGTAATAGAATTTGAGACGTTTGCCGCCCGTGCGGGGAGGGGCGACGCGCTTGACCGCGTCGTGCAGCACCTTGTTCAGCGTGCTGGTCGGCAGCGTGGTGGAGATTTGGCCGGCGACGTAGTCGATCGTCTCGACGGCTTTCCGCACATTCAACCCGGACTGCGCGGAGACGAAGACGACCGGCACATACGAGAGGAAATACAGATCACGCCGCAGGGCCTTTTCATACTCGCGTTGCGTGACCTTCGTTTCGGCGGTCGCGAGATCCCACTTGTTGACGAGCAGCACACAGCCCTTGCGCGCGTCGAGGATCAAGCCGGCGATTTTCTTGTCCTGTTCGGTCGGCCCCTGCGCGGCGTCGATCATCAGGACGACGACATCCGCGTCTTCGATGCTCTTTTGCGCGCGCATCACGCTCCAGCGTTCGACCGCGTCTTCCGCGCGGCGCAGCTTGCGCAGGCCCGCGGTGTCGATGAGCCGGTAGTGGCGCGCCTGCGGACCGGATCCGATGGTGAAGGGGATTTCGATGCTGTCGCGCGTCGTGCCGGGAATGGGCGAAACGATGACCCGATCGCTGCGCAAGACGCGGTTCACGAAGGATGATTTGCCCGCGTTCGGCTTCCCGACGATCGCGACGCGTAGCGGGTTTTCGACTGTCGGCGATTCGCCGGGCGGCAGACGTTCCAGCACGGCGGAAAGCAGCGCGTCGAACCCGCGGTTGTGCAGTGCAGCGACCGGGAAGACCGGGAAACCGAGCGCGGCGAACTCGGACGCTTGAGTGTCGAGTCCTTCATGGTCGGCCTTGTTCGCCGCGAGCAGGACGGGGCGGCCGGAGGCGCGCAGCAGCGCGGCGACCTCGCGGTCGAGCGGCGTCACGCCGTCCGTGACGTCGGTGGCCAGGATAATGACCGACGCATCGGCAATCGCGACTTCGGCTTGTGCGCGCGTGCCGGCGGACAACACATCTTTAGCCGCCTCCCCGTCGATGAAGCCCAATCCGCCGGTGTCGATCAGCTCGAACCGCTCGCCGCGCCAGCGGGCCTCCGCCGACAGACGATCGCGCGTGACGCCGGGCTGGTCGTGCACGATGGCGATGCGGCGGCCGACGATCCGGTTGAACAGGGCCGATTTCCCGACATTGGGCCGGCCCACGATGGCGACGATTCGATTCATGCGTGCGCGTTATGCCTCGAAACGCGGCGGGTCACAAGCGAACTCTGTACAAGACCCTCAAGCGCGGGTAAATTCGCGGCCAGGTACGGTCGGGGCTCTTCATGATATATGTAGGAAATCTATCGTTTCAGTGCGGAGAGGATGCGTTGCGCGAGGCCTTTTCGCCCTGCGGCGAGGTCGCATCCGTTCGCATCATTCGCCATCCGTCCACTGGGCGTTCCCTCGGATTCGCATTTGTGGAGATGAAGGACGAAGCGTCCGCCGATCGAGCGTGCCGCGAATTGCATCATCGACAACTCGGCGGCCGCGCCATCCGCGTGGCCGCCATGCGCCCGCGCGGCGACCGCGCAAGGATTTAACGCATGAGCATTTTCGGCCGATTCAGAAGAAAGAAACACGCGTCGCCTCCCGCGGAGTTGAATGGGACGCCCCCCGCGGGTGAAACCGCGCCGGGCGTACGCGCAATCAGAGACCTCTGGGCGATCGAGCCGCGCCCGCCGGTCGAGCGCGTTGAGGGCGAGGTCGTGACCGATATCTATGCGACTCAGCGGCCGAACGGGATGCCGCGTCGCCGCCACCAGCGCCGCACCCCAAACGAGTCGGACGAATTCACTCCGCCATTCTAACGCGAGGACCGAAAATGCGCCTGCGATTCGCTTCAATCCTGCTGTCTGCCCTGCTGGCCGCGTCTGCTCGCGCGGAAGACCCGGGCGTCGCGGCGATCAACCGGCTGGGCCTCGAGTTGCTCGCCGTGTCCCGCGGTCTGAACGAGACGGCGCTGCTCTCGCCCTTTTCAATCCAGAGCGCGCTGGCGATGGCGTATGCGGGGGCGTCGGGCGCGACCCGCGAGGAGATGCGGCGCGTCTTGCACTATCCGGAGGACGAGTCCGCGCTGGTCCGGTCCCTCGCCGGGCTGCGCGCGGAGCTCGATCGAATCGCGCGCGATTCGGAACGATTTTCTACCGAGCAGGCGCGCTATGGCGGGCCGCGCGATCCCCTCGCGCTGTCGATCGCGAACCGGCTGTTCGGCCAGCAGGGCTATCCGTTTCGTCCGGAGTTTCTCTCGTACCTCGCAGAGGCCTATCAGGCCCCGTTCGAAACATGCGATTTTCGCGAAAACCATGAAGCAGAACGGCATCGGATCAACCTTTGGGTCGAAGAGCAAACGCGCGAGCGCATCCGCGATTTGATTCCCGGCGGCGGGCTCACCGAGGAGACGCGGCTCGTGCTCGTGAACGCGATCTATCTCAAAACGCCGTGGATGGAACCGTTCCCTGAATACGCCACCCAGCCGCGACCCTTCTGGGTGCGCGGTGTCGAAGAGCGCGAGACGCCGACGATGAGCCGGACCGGCGATTTCCGCGTCAAAAAGGGCAATGGCTACACCGCCGTCGGCGTTCCGATGGATAGAGGCGATTTGCTTTTCATTGCGGTGGTCCCAGACGAACGGACGGGATTGGATGCGGTGGAATCCGCACTGAGCGCCGACGAACTGGCGGCGCTGGCCTCCGCGCCGATGGCCGAGGCGATCGTGTATCTGCCGAAATTCAAAATCGAGCCGCCGGTGATGGCGCTGGGAACCGCTCTCAAGCAGCTCGGCATGCGGATGGCATTTGACGTTCCGCCCGGCAGCGCCGATTTCGACGGCATCGCGCCGCGCCGGCCCAACGACTATCTTTATATCGACGAAGTGTTCCACAAGACATTCCTCGCACTGGACGAGAAGGGGGTAGAGGCCGCCGCTGCCACGGCCGTGGTGATGATGCGGGCGACGGCGATGCCGATCGAAAAACCCAAGCCGATCGAGATCCGCGTGGATCGTCCGTTTCTATTCGCCATTCAGCATCGCGGCGGCGCATGCCTGTTCATTGGGCGCGTCGTGGATCCGCGCTGATTGCGGAGAGAAGTTTATTCCTCTTCGACTGCTTCATCCGAATTGACCGGAATCTCCGGCCGGTCCCAGCGCCGGATGACGCCGGTCCACGCCGGACTCGGCGTGAATGCGTCAATCCAGCCTTGTGTCGCCCACGCTTCCATCGGTTGACGGTCCGGAATCACGAGCGCCTCGCAGTCGGGAAACTCGTTGAGCAGAGACGTGCCTTCCTCCACGCCGAGCACGATCAGGGCGTGCGCGAGCGCGTGGGCCATCAGGCAGGTCGGCGCGCGCACCGCGGCGAGCGCGGTGTCTTCCGCGGGCCGAGCGGTGCGAGGATCGATGACGTCGCCATACTCGCGGCCTTCGATGGTCACGGTGCGATCGCGCAGGCCGATCACCGCGAGCGCGGGCGCTGCGGCATCAAGGGCAATTTCACCGAGCGGAGCCGAGTCAAATGGGTTGCGGATCGGATGCCGCCACGGCGTGTCGGGAGCGAGCCGGCCGAGCGCGCGCGCGTAGCGATCCCACGTCACAAACGCGCGGTCGATCTCCTGGCGGCGCAGTTCGACGATGGCAAGGTCCACACCGTAGGCGTAGGCGAGACTGCCGGGTGCGATGCGCGCGCCCGGCGAAACGAGCGCGATAGCGCCCTGCTCGGCGAGTTGGATGTGGCGAAGCCCGATCAGTTCCATCAGCGCGGCGAGCTCCTCATCGCTTGGTGGCGATTCTGGAATCGGGCCGGCGAAGCCCCACGCCTCGAGCGCGGGCAAGACGGTCAAATCGTAAGCGCCGCCGGTCAACTGACTGTAGTAGTGCGCCAGGTCGATGGCGCGAAACGTATTGAACGAAACCTGAAGGCGATACGTTCCGGCGACGCGGTTGATCTTCGCGATGTCGCTGCGCGGGTCGTTGAGATTGAATTCGCTCCACGCGATTTGGAACTGTCGGCGCACGATCTCGCTCGACGCAGACAATTGGCCGGCGAGATCGGGCGGCATGATGAGCGCGCCGGCCCGGTCGCCAACCGCGATGGCGGCCTGGCGCGGGGCCGCATCCCGGCAGCCCGCGCCGACGAAGAGTACCGCGCAGGCGAGCGCCGCGGCGCATGTGACGGGGACGCTATTCCTCATGACGATAATAATACGCCTCGGTGAAGAGCGCGTCGGGCCGAATCCCGCGCGCGGTGAGCAAATCGCGCATCTCGTAGAACATTTCGTTCGCGCCGCAGAGATAAAAATGCGCATCGGACGGGAAGTCGAAGGTCCGGCTGAAGTCCGTGACACGCCCGTGGAATGCGCCGGGCGCACCCGCGCTCACACAGGGGAAATATGGGCGGCCCGCAAATTCTTCGCGATAGAACAAATCTTCAGCGGTGCGCACGCCGTGGAGGACGGTCATGTCGAGTTCCGGATACGTGCGGAGATAGGCTCTGCACGGAGCGATGCCGGTTCCGGTGGCGACAAAAACGATCGGCCGCGCGCGGTCGCGCAAAACAAACTCGCCGCAGGGCGCTGAAATTTCAACATACTCGCCTTCCGCCTTCCCGGCGAGATGCGGCGTCAGAACGCCACTCGGAATCAGGCGGTAGAGTACGCGCAGCTCGTTGTCGTTTTCGCCGCTGGCGATGGTGTAGTTCCGATCTTCGGTCAGCGCGCGTCCGTGGATGACGAGCAATTGTCCCGCGCGAAAGTCGAGGCCGTCGCGAGAGAGGGAGAGCTCGTAGGCGGTCGGGGACAGTTGGCGATGGCGCAGTATCCGCGCTTTCCAACGGCGCATCATGGGCGGGCTTGAGGGGGCCGTGGTCATGGCGTGCGTTTATATTCAACGATTGAGCGCCGGGTCGGGGATGCCCAGTTCACGGAAGCCTTTTGCCCGCAGCAGGCACGCGTCGCACCGCCCGCAGGGACGGCCGCCGGGGCCGGGGTCGTAGCAGGAAAGGGTTATGCCGTAATCGACACCGAGCGCGAGGCCGGCGCGGATGATCTCGGCCTTGTTCCATTTCATCAGCGGCGCGTGGATGCGGAAGCGTCCGCCCTCGGCGCCGATGCGGGTCGCGCGGTCGGCGAGGCGCTGGAACGCGCGGATGAAGGCCGGACGGCAATCGGGATAGCCGCTGAAATCGAGCGCATTCACGCCGATAAAAATATCGCGCGCGCCGAGGACCTCCGCCCACGCGAGGGCGAAGGAGAGAAACACGGTGTTGCGCGCGGGCACGTAGGTGATCGGAATGCCGCGCTCCATCTCGCGGGTCGAACGGTTTTTCGGAACGGGGATATCCGCGGTCAGCGCCGAGCCGCCGAACGCGCGGAGGTCGATGCGCACGGTCTTGTGCGCGACCGCGCCGAGCGCGCGCGCGATGCGGCGCGCCGCGCCGAGTTCCGCGCGGTGGTGCTGGCCGTAGCGGAACGAAAGCGCGTGGCACGCAAACCCGCGCGCGCGCGCGATGGCGAGAACGGTGGCGGAGTCGAGGCCGCAGCTCAGGAGGACCACGGCCTTGCGCGCTTCGGACGCGGGGGCGTTGGGGTGTTTTGCTTGTGCGGATCGGATCACAGTTGGTTCATCATCTTGTGGGTTTGCGGAATGACGCGGACATTCGGGATGTGCGCAAGGCAGCGCGCCTGCCAGTCGAGCAGTTGGTGCGGCGCGGGCGCGCGGCGCGCCTCGCCGAAGGGGGTCATCGGCTGCAGGATCAACATCGTCTGCGGCGCGACGTCTCGAATGACCGCGCATGCGGCGTCGAGATCGGCCGGGTCCGTGTCGGCGCTCACGACCGCCTTGGCGAACACATCGACTTCATTCTCAACGCAGCGCGCGAGGAATTTGCGATGCCCGCCCCATGCAGCTTCGTTCAAGGTCACGCTGGGCAATTTGATATCCATCGCGGCGAAGTCGAGCCAGGGGAGCAGCGCATCGAGTTGCGTGTAGAGATCGCCCGCCGTTTCGAGATAGGTCTTCAGCCCGAAATGTTCGATGCGGGGCAGCAGGGCGCGCAAATAGTCGGGATAAAGCAGCGGTTCGCCGCCGGTGAGGGAGACGGCGTGATGCGGGCCGAACTGTCGGTCGAGCGCGCGAATCCAGTCGAGCAGGGTTTCAACGGGCAGCGGATTCGGCATCTCGATAAAATCGCGGCGGCCGGGCGTTTGCTCCACGCGGCAGCGCGGCGGCTGATACCCGGGCGGCTGCCACGCGGTGACGGTTTCCGGCGAATCGCAGAAGGCGCAGCGGCGATGGCATCCATAAAAGCGCACGAAGAGTTGCCGCGCGCCCACGCAGGGGCCTTCGCCCTGGACCGAGCTGAAAATTTCCGTGATCGGCGCGGTCAGGCTGGGCGGATTGTCGGTCACGCGATCAGAGGGTCTCCATGCCCAGCGAGAATCGGCGTTGAAAGCGCCGGACGAAGCCCGCCTCCTCGATGACGTTTTGTCCCGCGGTGGAGCGGACGAACCGGATAAATTCGGACGCGGCTTTCGATTCGGTTTTGGCGTTCGTGTAGAAGCGGAGCATCCGCGCGAACGGGTAGAGATTGTCGGACACGGCGAATGGGGTGGGCGCAATGCCGTTGATCGATACCGCGCGAACCGGCAGGCCCGCGGCGAACGGCAGCGCGATGAAGCCGATGGCGCGAGGGTCGGTGGCGACCGCCTTTCCAATGTCCGAATAAGTGCCGTGGCGAATCGCCGTCTCGCTGTAGGGGCGTCGCTCCAGCGCGAGTTCCTGAAACCCGAAATGCGTGCCGGCCGACTCGCCGATGATATGGACGGCGATCGGCGAGCTGCGCCCGCCAATCGCCTGCCAGTTGTCGATCGCGCCGGTGAAGATATCGCGCACCTGGTGATCCGCGAGATTCTTTACAGGATTGTCCGGATGCACAATCACCGCGATGCCGTAGTAGCCGATGGTGTGGGTGCGCAGTTTGATGCCCCGCGAGCGGGCGAGCCGCGCTTCGTCCTCGTTGATGGGACGCGAGGACGCGGCGATGTCGCATTCGCCGTCCAACAGCGCGAGGATGCCGAATCCGGAGTGCCGGGCCTCCAAGTCGATGCGCCAATCCGGGCGCGTGCGCGTGAACGCCGAAATCAAGCGCGGACCCAATTCCTCTCCGAAGGTATTGGACCCCTTGATGGAAAGGGTTTCCGCGAACGCGTGCGCGGTCAATGCGCCTGCCGCGATGATACTGATGAGGGTTGTTTTCACGGGTTGGTTCTCCGCCTGGTGTCGCTACGCCGCCAGTCAACACCCGTTTGCGGCGCGGGTCAAGCGGGAGGCGCGGGCTGGTCGAGCACCTTGCGAATGGTTTTCAGCAGGTTGTCGAGCGGGTAGGGCTTTTGGAGGAAGGGATAGCCGCGCTCGCGGATCACCGGCCAGCGCGATTTTTCGTCCATGTAGCCGCTGGTCAGCAGAAGCCGCAAGTCCGGCCGCTTGCGGCGCAGCGCGTCGGCCAGTTCAAGGCCCGTCTGGTCCGGTAGCACAACGTCGGTGAACAAGAGGTCGACCTGGCCGTTGATTTGTTCAAACACCTGCGCCGCTGCTGCCGCGTTTTCCGCAACGATGGGGTGGTAGCCGTACTTCCGGAGAGCGGAGACGGTAAAGTCGCGAACGCCCTGCTCGTCCTCCACCAGCAGGATTCGTTCGTATTTCCCGCGCGGCAAGTCGGGCGCCAATTTCGGTTCTGAATGAGCGTCCGGCGAAACGGATTGCTCGACGCTGACCGGCAGATAGATGCGGAATGTCGTGCCGCGTCCGGGTTCGCTGTAGACGTGAATCATGCCTTCGTGTTGCTGCACAATGCCGTACACCACGGAGAGGCCCAGCCCCGTGCCGCGGCCCGGTCCTTTTGTCGTGAAGAACGGCTCAAAAATGCGATCGCGCACCTCGGGCTTCATGCCCTGTCCTGTGTCCGTCACATCGAGCACGACAAAGCGGCCATGCCGCCGATCGGGCGAAAACAGGTCGTCCTCCTTGAGCAGGACAATCGAGCTGGTGGCGATCACAAGACGGCCGCCGGCGGGCATCGCATCCCGTGCGTTCACGGCCAGATTGACCAGCACCTGCTCGATTTGGCCCGGATCGATGTGCACGGGATCGAGATTGGGCTCCAGCTCCAGCACGAGCTGGATGTCCTCGCCGATGAGCCTGCGCAGCATCTTCTGCGTGCCGTCAACGAGCGAATTCAAATCGACCGTCCGCGTTTCGATCAGTTGCTTGCGGCTGAAGGCAAGCAGTTGCCGGGTCAAATCGGCGGCGCGCCGCGCCGCTTTGTCGATCTCCAGCACATCGTCGCGATACGGGTTCTGCGCCTCCATGTGATCGAGCAGCAGGTGGCTGAACCCTGTGATGGCTTGCAGCAGGTTGTTGAAATCGTGTGCGATTCCGCCGGCGAGGCGTCCGATGGTCTCCATCTTCTGCGATTCGAACATGCGCTGCTGCATCACGCGGCGCTCGGTGATGTCCTGCTTGATCGCGACGAAGTGCGTCGGCGTGCCGTCCGCGCCCAGCACCGGTGTCACCGTCAGTTCTTCCACATAGATGGAGCCGTCCTTTCGGCGGTTGAACAGCTCGCCGCGCCAGAGATTGCCCGCGAGCACGGTGTTCCACAGATCGGCGTAAAATGCCGCGTCGTGTCGTCCGGACTTGAGAATGCTCGGCGACTTCCCGACCGCCTCTTCGAGGGAATAGCCGGTCAATTCCGTGAAGGCCTTGTTGACCCATGTGATGACGCCGGTCCGATCGACCAACATGATGCCGTTGGCGGCCGATTCCAGGGCGGCGCTTTGCAGGCGGATGAGTTCGTTCGCGCGCCGCTGCTCTGTCACGTCGATAAAATTGACCGCAAATTGGCCCTCGCGCGGCCTGAAGGCGATAACCGAGAAATATTTCTTCAGTGCACCGGAGTACATTTCGAACGCGACCGGCCTGCCGGTTCGCGTGACTTCGCCATAGCGTCGAATCCACTCCGGTTCGGTCCCTGGGAAGACCTCGGTCACGCGCTTTCCGATCACTTCGTTCCGCCGTTTGCCGGTCATCGCCGTAAAGGCGGGATTCACATCCAAAAAACGGTAGTCGATCGGTTCGCCCTTTTCGTCATAGATCATCTCGTGCAGCGCGAATCCGGTGATCAGCGTGTTGAACAACGATTGATAGTGCTGCTCGCTTTCGCGCAGGCGCTCCTCGGCGAGCTTTCGGGCCGTGATGTCGCTGGCTGCCGTGATGATACGCCGCGTGCCGTCGGGCAGTGTGATCGCGCGCTCGCGGAGCTCGACCCACCGGGAGGACCCGTCCTTGCGTCGATTCTCGACCTCGTGGGACAGCGTCTGCCCGTCGAGCAGACGTGCGATGTCCTCGCGGATGCGGTCGTGAAAACGCGGGTCGGCCAATATCTGGATCGGCTGCCCGATGAGCTCCTCGCGCGTGTAGCCCACGATGTCGCAAAGGGACTGGTTGACGTCGAGGATAACGCCTTCGTCCGATTCCATCACGATGCCGATCGGCGCCAGCTCGTGCAGGGTGCGGTAGATGCGTTCGCGCTCCGCGGCTGTGCGTTCCTCTTCGATTCGGCGCATGGCGTCTTCCGCCAACGCCCGCTTGCTGGCGTTCAGTTCCTCAGTGCGATAAGAGACGAGCTTTTCCAGATCGGCGTGCATCTGTTGCAGGCGCGCATGCGCGTGATCGAGGGTGGACAGCAGCCCGTTGATTTCGCCCGTCAGTTCCAGAAATTCCGGAGAAACGCCCGGTTCGATCCGCGCCTTGAAATCGGCAAGGGCCCGCGTTTCTCGGATGGCCTCGCTCAGTCGGCGTACGCGCCGGCCGATCACCGCGTCCATCGTAAAGATGAGGGCGATGCCGCCCAGGGCGCACACGATCGTGATCCGGGCCGCCTCGGATAGCGGCGCCCCCCAATCCCAACGGGCTGCGAACACCCCAGCCAATACCAGCGCGCACCAGAGCAGCGCGGCCAGGGCCAGCAGCCTCGGTCGTGATAGAAAACGGCTCATTCTGGAGCCTGTCAGTATAAGAAAAGGGTCGATGCGGGGCGAGCCGGATTTCAACCCCGCACACGATCCGTCGACCGCCACCGCGCCGATCAGCGCATTTCCTGCCCGCCGGTCACGTTGATGGCATGGCCGGTCATGTAGCTGGATTGATCGGACGCGAGGAACACCACCCCGTTGGCGACGTCCTCATACCGGCATCCGCGCCGCATCGGGACCTGGGCGACAAAAAAATCGCGCACGTCGTCCAGCGTCTTCGCGCCGGGCACTTTGCCCGCGTTGAAGTATTGCACGAACAGGTCGCGCTGCGGGTCGGTCCACAACGGCGAGTCGAGCAGATTGCCCGGACACACCGCGTTCACGCGGATGCCGAGCGGGGCCATTTCGAGCGCGACGCTCTGCACGAGGCCGATGCCGCCGAACTTGCTCGCCGCATACGCGGAATTCGCCGCGCTGCCTTTCTTGCCCGACCCGTTCCGGCGAATGGGATGCCGCCGTCAAAAAGTTCAAAGAAATAAAACAGCGTAGCGCGGGATGGCGCTCTCGTGAGAATCGCGCGCGGACGAGAGAACCGCGCTGATTCCCGTCTTGGATGGAGTTATTATTCTGCGAGGCGCTGCGCTTGGCGTGAGGGTTGGCCGTACTTGCGCACAGGCTCCTCGTCAGTTGTTTTGAGAGCTAGTCCCCGTGTTGGCGTCCGGCAACAGGTGGGCGTAGAATGGAAAGTCCTCTTCGCGCGAGCCGGTTGGGCGATATTTCCAGCGCTTGTAGCTCCAGACCCAGGCCTCGGGGTGCGCGCGGATTAATGCGGATAACTCGTCCGCGATTCTCGCGGTCACTGTTCGCACCACAGCATCCGAACCGTCGCAATCCGATGGCAGGGGCACTTGAACCATAGGCAGGGTGCGATAGCGGCCGTCGGGTGTAGGCAGCGCGACGCCGATCACGATGGGCGCGCCGGTGCGCAGCGCGAGCAGCGCGGGCGCAGTGGACATGGTTGCGGGACGGCCGAGGAAATCCACAAAGATCCCGCCTTCGGCGGGTATCGTATTCTGATCCATCACCAACGCGATCTTGCGTCCGCTGCGCAACGTCTTGAGCAGCTCGCGCACGGCTCCCTTTCGCGGTATAATCCTCTGTCCGGTGACCCGACGCAGATGGACGAACAGCTCGTTCACCCGCCGGTTCTTGATCGTCGCCGCAACACTCGCAAGCGGTTCCCCCGTTCGATGGCTTATGGCCATGCCGAGCGCCTCCCAATTGCCCATGTGCGCGGTCACGCAGATCATGGGACCGGGCTTTAGGACCGGATCGAATGTCGGGTCGAGTTCGACGAGCGATTCGATTTTTTGTGCGGCGTCGCGCGAGAGCCAGAAGACATCGAGCATCGAGAGCGCGAAGGTGCAGAGCGATTGTTTGAGAATGCCGCGGCGTTCGGATTCGCTGCTGTCGGCGAGCGCGAGCGCTAGATTCGCCTGGGCTATGCGGCGAGTGCGCGTGCCGCCGAAGTGATAGGCCGCGCTGCCGAGCGCGCGCGCAAGCCGCATCAGCGTAGGGCGGGAAAGCCGCGGCACAACCCGCAGAGCCAGGCGCGCGAGCCACAACTCTGGACCGGCTCTTAACCTTCGGCGGATCATGGGAGTGGTGAGCCGGGAGGGAATCGAACCCTCGACCACAAGATTAAAAGTCTCGTGCTCTACCAACTGAGCTACCGGCCCGGAAGCGCATTCGGACTGAAAGAGTAGGGGATGCGGGGGCGCTTGTCAAAAATACCCGCCGGCTTTCTTGACGACTGGAGCAAGACCGATCGGATCATCGGCCTGCATCTCCCTTGCAACGGCGCATCGCGGATGCCGCAGCCTGCGTGGAAATGAAACATCGAAAATGAACTGGCAGGGCGGGGCCTCCGGAACCGCCGAATCAAAACCGACGCGGTGATCGCCGCGCCGTCAGCCTCCGCCTCTCCCGCCCGCACATTCGGATTGAATCGCAACACACCTCGGCATTCGCTTGCGGGCGGCGCGCGGTTCGGTATAGTAACGCAATCCTAACATGCAAGGCTCGCGCGGCGCGGGCCGGAACGAATGACGTGAAGCTCGCAAAAGGTTTTTGGTCCCATACAGGCGTGGTGCTGGCGGCGGGGGGCGGAGTATCCGCCCTTTTTGCTTGGCTCGGCATGTCCTTCGCCCTTCAAATCGCGGCGGCCGTGACCGCGGCGCTCGTGCTCTTTCTTGTGTATTTTTTCCGCGATCCGGATCGGCCGTCGCTGGCGGACCCGGGGGTCGTGGTATCGGGCGCGGACGGCTGGGTCCGTTGCATTGAAGAGATGCCCGAGACTAAATTTCTCAAGACCGACTGTGTGCGGGTCAGCACCTTCCTGACGCCGTTCGACGTGCACGTCAACCGCGCGCCGATCGCGGGCTCCGTGACCGCGCTCGATTACACTCCGGGCAAGCATTTGCTCACCATCCAACAAGCGGCCTCAGAATACAACGAACACAGTTCGATTGTAATTGAAGGGCGCCGGACGCGATGTTTGGTCAGGCAGATCGTGGGGCCGATTGTCCGCCGAGTCGTGTATTGGCTCAAGGAGGGCCAGCCGCTGGAGGCGGGCGAGCGGATCGGGATGATGAAGTTCGGTTCGCGGTTGGATGTGTATCTGCCCGCGGCGGATGTCGAGGTGCTGGTGAAAAAGGGCGACCGCGTATTCGCAGGCGTGACCGCGATCGCGCGGATCAAGAAGGGACAGGCATCATGATGTGGCGCAAAATCATTCCGAATCTGCTGACGCTCGGCGCGCTCGCGTGCGCAATGATGAGCCTGATCAAGGCACTGGAAGGAGAGTTTGTCGCCTCGGCCCAGTTCATCATGCTGTGCCTGGCGCTCGACGGGTTGGACGGCAACGTCGCGCGTTGGTGCCGCGGCTCGACCAAGTTCGGCGCGGAACTGGATACGTTCGTGGATGTGATCGGCTACGGCGTCGCCCCGGCCATTCTCGCCTATACGCTGGTGATGAAGGATCATGGCCTGTGGGGCTTGGCGTTTGTCTGCTTCACGCCGATGTCCGGCGCGCTGCGTCTCGCGCGGTTCCGCGTGGTCGATCCCTTCCGCGGCCAGCAGGGCTATCTCGGGTTGCCGATCACCGTGAACGCCGGGTGGGTCGCGATGTTCGTGTTCATCACGCAGAGCGGGCTGTTGCGCGAGGACATTTTCACCCTCCAGGGAGGTCCGCTCGCGGCGCTGGTCTGGACCATTTCGACCGTGATGCTCGTCTTGCAGGTCTCCACGCTGAAGTATGCGAAGCCGACGAAGGCGCCGTTGTTTTTCTTTGCCGGCATCGCGATGGTGTTGATGTTGTTCCTTCAAGCGGAGGTGGCGCTGGTTTCTGCGTTGGCCATGTGCGCGTACGGCGTCTTTTACGCCTTCGTCAGTCCCTTCCTGCCGCGTCACGCCGCGCTGGTTGAAAAGGCCGCCGTTGTGCCGGAGACGGAAGAAGAGGAAGATCCAGTTCGTTTCCGCCCTTCGTAATCCGGCTTGACCGGATTATCCCGACGCCAGCACAACGCGGCCTTTCGCCACGATGCCGGGTCCAAATCGAATGTCGCCCTCCACCGTGAACGATTCGCATTCGATCAGCGACGGCGCACCGGCGGGAAAGCGGGCGGCGAAATCGGGCCAGAGTTTGTAGAATTTCGGATCGAGCTTGACCGTCGGCGGCGCGCCGTTGCGGCGCGGGTCCAGCGACAGGCGCGCGTCCGCGCCCAGCACGTACGCATCCGACCAGAGCGCGAGCAGATCGTCCGTTGTTTTGACCGGCGCGAACCGCGTGCGCGGCACATCGAGAGCCGTCGCGCCGGGCAACACAGCCAGCGCCGCGCCCATCGCGGTTTCGAGTTGCAGCACGGGCGTGGAATTGGGGTCCCGCGGATCGACGGTCTTTCGGTTCACGATCACCGGCAGGTCCGGCGGCCCGCCGGCTGCCTCCATAAAACGGGCCAGCGCGTCGAGGTCGATCCACAGATTGTTGGTATTGAAATAGCGGTGGCGCGCGATGTCCTGGAACTGCGCCGTCTCCTCCGGCGGGCACTGCGCGGACTCGCGCAGGAGCAGGCCGCCGTCTTTGCGACGCGCGAGATGTCCGCCCTTGCGATCCGCCGGGGTGCGCGCGGTGACCTCCATGAGGAAGGATGCGCCCGTCGCCGCGAGATAGCCGAGGATGTCCGGATCCAGACCCGCGCCGAGATTGTCCGCGTTGGAGACGAACGCGTAGCGGATGCCCGCCGCGCGCAAGCGTTCCAGCATGCCGGAACCCGCGAGCGCGGCGTAGAGATCGCCGTGTCCCGGCGGGCACCATTCCTTCTCGGGGTCGGCCGGCCATTCGACCGGCGCAAGGGTATCCGCCCGCAGCTTGGGAATCCGATTCTGTCGGAACGACAGGGGAACTGCTTGGTCGGCCAGCGCGGGGTAATTTGCGAGGGCGGCGAGGGTGTCGGCCTCGGTGCTGAAGCTGTTCATCAGCAGGAGCGGCAGGGCGATGCCGTAGGCCTCGCGCAGATGCAGCACCTGCCGCGCGATCAAATCGAGAAACGTCAGTCCGTTCTTGACCGGCAATAAGGATTTTGCCTTGTCGAGGCCCATGCTGGTTCCGAGGCCGCCGTTGAGCTTGATCACCACCGCATGGGCGAGCGCCTCGCGCCCGCGCGCGCGGTGGGCGGCGGCATCGGCCATGCCGGGCAGTGTCGGCACAGGCGTCAGATCAGCCTCGAAGAGTAGTCCGGACTCGCCGGCGGCCACGCGCGCAAAGGCGCGGCGGAAGGCGGATTCCAGCGCCGGAGATGCGCCGTCGCGCCTCAATTTTTCGATCGCGGTTTCCAGTGCGGAATTCATGCGCGGAAGATAGACTGCTCAAGCTTCGGGTGTCATGTTTAAGATTTGTTGAAAGGATCTGACCGATCCGACCGATATCGTAGCGTGAAATCGACTGAACAAATTCTCGACGACCTCCGGCATCTGGAAGAGGCCCACTACTACAGCGAGGACTTTCAGTGGCTCTCCTCGGTGCGGGCTTATCGCGACGAATTGAGCGCTGAAGAGCAGGCGGCGCTGGCCTCCGTCATCCTGCAGCGCCTGTTGCGGGACGGCTCCATGACGGACATTTTATTGTGCTCCATTGTGGAGGTGCCCGGCGCCGGCTCGGTCCTCGCGGCGAAACTCGACCGCGAGTCGACGCCGTCCCAACTGACGCGCGCGCTGATTACTGCGTTGGAGCGCTATCGCGGGGACGATGTGTTCCGCGCGGTGGCGCGCTTTGTCGATTCCGATCAGGAAAATGAGGCGCTGCGCGCCCTCGCGCGCATCGATTTCATACGCGCGCTCCCCTTCGTCGCCCGCGCATTACAAAAAGAGCATCAGGCCGACCTCGTCCTGCATATTCTTCACGATCGGGCGAAGTCGAGAGCCGGGCTTGACCTGTTGGCTGTCGAATTACGCGCATTCGCCTCCGGCTGGAACGATCAAGACCTCCTGCCTCGCATCGTCCGGGCTTTGCACGGCAAGGCGGAGCCCTATAATCCCTTTTCACCGGCGGAGTTGAAGCGCCTGGAGGACGCCATGACGAGCGGTTAGGCTCGCTACAAGAGGAAGGTTGTTTGATCAAGGGTGAACAGTGTCGGATAACGCATGTCAAAGGAAACACAGGAGGAACAACATGAAGAAATTAATGATCGCAGTATTGGCAGCCGGTCTATCGACCGGCGTTATACAGGCCGCAAATTATAGCATCGACGTTTCGCACTCGCACATTGGGTTCGCGGTCCGCCACATGGTCGTGACCACAGTCCGCGGCAACTTCAACGAATTCGAGGGTCAGTTCACATACGACCCCGAAAATCCCACCGCGTTCACCGCATCGGCGGTGATCAAGACCGAGAGCATCGACACGCGCAACAAGAAGCGCGACGATCACCTGCGCAACGAAGATTTCTTCGATGCGCCCAACCATCCGGAAATTCGGTTCGAGACGATCTCGTCCGAGATGGTGGACGGCAAACTGCATGTGCGCGGCAACCTGACGATGCGCGGTGTCACGCGCGAAATCACCCTTCCGCTCACCTTCAGCGAAACCATTACCGACCCGTGGGGCAACGTCCGCATTGGGTTCGAGGGATCCACCACCATTAATCGCCAGGATTGGGGCATTTCATGGAGCAAGCAACTAGATACCGGCGGATTGGTAGTGGCAAATAACGTGACGATCGAAGTGAACATCGAGGGAATATTGAACAAGGAGTAAGCCTCCAAGGCGTTGACCGGAAGGCAGGTCCCGCGGGTTCGCGGGACCTGTTTCCTTTTAATGTTCAGACGGCGTGGCGGGCACGTCGCCAGGCGCAAAAACGATCGATCGCGCCTCGGATGCGGATTCGCATGTTGCGGATGCCGCGTTTCGCCTTGCGGAATAGCGCAAGGCAGATCAGAAAAATCAATATATTGATCGCCAGTGCGGCAAACGGGCTGAAGGCGTAGACCGCGATGAGGCTCGCGCAAATGGATTTGTTCGCCGCTTCGAAGATGGCGTCAAGCAGCGGAATCGGCGAGAGCCAGACCAGCAGTTCGAAAAAGAAGCGCACGGTCTGGATCACGAGAACATTGACGATCGAGAGGGCCGCCAACAATGCTTCGATCGGGATGCCCGCGATTCCCGCCGCGACGACGGGCGCGCCGCTTTCCGGCGCTTCCAGCAGCTTGTTGACCAGTTGCACTGCAATGACCGCGACGAGGCCTGCATACGTCTCCATCGTGTCACAGAGCAGCGCGACCGGTTTGCTGACTTTGGTAAGGCGGGGCAGGGAGGTGAACAGCGCGAGGGCCAGGAAGAGGAAGAAAAATGCCGGATGTGTGAGCACCGGGTGCGCATGGAGGAACGCGTTCTCCGGCAGCGCGCCCTTGGTCACGAGGATGGAAAGACCGGACAGGCACGCCATGCCGAAAAACGGCGACAGCGCCACGGGCGCGAGCGGTCCGAGGAGCTCCGCCCACGGCGCTTGATCGCGCAGCGCCCCGCTCGCCGCCAAATCCCCCGCCGCCTGCGCCGCGCCATAGCCGAACGCCAGCAAAGGGCTTGCAATCAGCAGCGCGACACAAAGCAGCGCGCGTTTATTCATGGCAGGAACTTGGCTTTTTTCAATTTTTCCGGGAGGTAATGCTCAAGCACGAAGTTCAAGCCGTGCTTGGCAAAGGCTTGTTGCTCGATGCGGACGCCCATTTTCAACATCTGCTCCAGAGCCTGCTGCCACTCTTTGTAGTGCTTGATGAAGGGGTCGTTTTTCAACGCGTCTTTCGCGCGCTTGATGTCGGCTTCTTCCAGCGGATGGGTCGCGTCTTCGAGGTCGTAGTCGATGATGTCCTGCGGCGTGACGCCGAGGTAGTGGCAGGTCGGCACGCAGAAGTAGCGGTTGATGTGCGCGGCCTGGCCGGAGCCGACTTTCAATGTGCGGTAGATGTTGCAGTAGCCGTAGGGATCGCCGTCGGTGAAGGCCAGGACCGGAATCTTCTGATCGTCCGCCAAGCGCCGAATGAAGCGCCGGCACGCGCGCGTGGGCACGCCGCTCATCGAGATCAAAATGCAGTTGGCCTTGGCGTAGTAGCGATGGTGGACGAGGCGCTGAAAAAGCGAGGCCGTCTCGACGGCGAGCACGAATTTCGCTTTTGTTTGAAAGCGCAAATGCTCGACGCGGGACGGGATGCTCCACGCGCCGGTGCCGAGCTTGGTGCAGTCGATCTTGATGTCCTTGCCCGTGTCCGGGTCGCGGTCGATGACGACGATCGGTCCGCACACTTCGCCTCCGCGCTCTTC
Source organism: uncultured bacterium (assembly GCA_937958885.1). Taxonomy (GTDB): domain Bacteria; phylum Verrucomicrobiota; class Kiritimatiellia; order CAIVKH01; family CAIVKH01; genus JAMLJG01. The sequence goes on from CALGMT010000013.1 coordinate 55,889, forward strand.
CGGGATGTAGCCGAGCTGCTCGCGGTTGATCGCGAGCATGGCCTCGATGTCGTCGAGCAACGTGTCGGATTCGGACTGTTCGTCGAACCGGCACTCGCCCCAGCTTTTGGAGTTGTAGTAAATCTCGCGCTTGCCGGCGATGTCGTCCTTGTCGAGCAGGTCGTTCTTCGTCGTCGCGAGCAGGCGCATCGACTGCGCGAAGGTTTTGACGGTGTTGTAGGACAGCGTGCGGGTCGCGGTCTTGTTGAGGATTTCGAAATGCCCGCGCTTCGCGTCGTATTTGACATTCGCGAGCGAGCGGATGGGGAAGCGCAGCGAAGGTTTTCGGTGTTTCTTGACGACGTCGGTGTGGACCTCGCCTGCGACGTCGACGATCTTGCGCGCGGCGGCTTGTTTGCTGACGATCTGGATGCTGGTTTCGCTCATGGGAGTGGCCTGTTGCGACGTGTTGGTGAATGTCTGCGAGTGGAGCGGCGCGCCTTCAGGGTGCAGCTCGCATCACTGGGTTGGAGATGGGTGATCAAGACCGAATTCGGAGCAGGCCCGGTCGCGTTATTGAGCGGGAGGGGCTTGGCGGGTGATGAGCAAATCCCTCTCGAAGGATTTGGCGAGGGCGGGGTTGAGGCGCCGTCCTTTTTGTTTCATGCGATCCGCGCGCGCGGTATCGCCAAGCGCTTCGTAGGCCTTGGCGAGCCACAGGTGGGTCAGGGCGTCCTTGGGCCGGCGTCGAACCGTCCGTTCCAGCGCGCGCGCGGCCGGTTCGGGCTGGCCGAGGTTGAAATATGCGATGCCGAGCTGTTGGCGCGCCGTGATATGCGTCGGCGATCCGGCGACGACCAATTCTAAAACGGTGCGGGCTTCGAGGAAGCGCCACAGCGAGAAGTAAATCGTTCCCGCGCCGATCAGGCGCGGATGATTGCGCGCGGGGAAGATGGAAGCGAGTTCGCGCTGGTAATCGCGGCGCGCGGATTCGAGTTCGATCAGTCCGCTGCGCTGCATCTCAAAGTCGGCGAGCATGCGCGCGTTCTCGCGCGTGCGCCGCAGCAGGACCATCGTGGTGCCGTCAAAATAAGCAGGCGCCCAATCGCCAAGGTCCACGAGCCGGCGTGTGGTCTGGCCTGCCCCCGGCCATGAGCAGGGCAGGATAATGGCGCCGGGATCGAAGCGATCGAGAAGGCGCGCGAGCTGTTCGTTGTCCGTCAGCAGCGCGCGGCCGAGGCCCTGATAAAACGCCGCGCCGTAAACCGGCGTCCGCATGTCGGTGAAGATTTTCCGGTTCGGCAGCGCCCATGCGAGATAGCCGCCGTCCTGCGCGAGGTTGATGGCGCGGGCGGGGAAGTCCGGCCGCGCGAGAATGCGTTCGCAGGCGCGCTGCGGGAAGAGATCGTGGGCGATCCCCAGCCCAAAGGCGGACGCGCTTCCGATTCGGTTAAAGTAATAGCCGCTGCTGACGAGCAGGAGCGTCAGCGCGGCGGCGCCCGCGATCAGGCTGCGTCCGGTCGGCTCCCACATGGGGGTGCCGATCCGCCGTGTGATCCACCGCGCCGCGCCTTGCAAGCTCATCGCGGCAAATGGAAATACAAACAGCCCCGCGAAGAGTGAATAGCGCGGCGACAACACCAGCAGAAATGCGCCCGCCACGCCGAGTGTGGTCAGGCCCATCGGAAGCCGTCCCGGGATGCTGACGAAGCCGCCCGCGACGGTCAGCAGCAGCAGCGTTTGAGCAAAGCGCGCGGCGAATGGCGCGAATTCGGCATGAAACGGCGAAATCCATTCGAGCAGAGCGCCGGTGTTGGGATTGATCGCGCTGGAAATGGCCAACCGGTGGACGCTGAATCCGTACGGATTCACCAAGGTCGCCGCGAGCAGCGCGAAGGGCAGCCAGTTCGGCAGCCGATTGGAGGGATCGGCGCGCCGCTCGTAGGTCATCAACGCCGCGATTAGGGGACCGAGCAGGAACGACGCGTGCATGTTCGCCCAGATGACTTGAATCGGCAACAGACACAGCAGGACGCTCCGCGCCGGCAGCGTCGCCAGCGCGCGCAAAAAAATAGCCGCGAGCAACAGACCGACGCCGTGCGGCCCGACGGACATGGCGGGCGCGATCAGCCACGCGACCAGCAGCAGGGCCAACGCCTGGGTGGCGTCGCTCGCGAGGTCCCGGACCAGCGGTCGCAGGAAAACGAAGGCGCCGACCACGCAAACCGCGAAGGCGAGGATGACGCCATAGGAGCCGCCCGCTTGCCAGAGCCGGTAGAGCACGGCGTCGTAGAGCCACGTGGTATTCACCCAGCTTCGGGACGCATCCGTGGTGAAAGAGAACGGGTCCGCGCGAATCCAACCCTGCTCGGCGAGCAGCCGACCGGTCGCCAGGTGAATCCAGAAATCGGAGTTCGAGAGCGTCCGCAACCCGAAGAACGCGAGCGCCGCCAGCGCCATCCACCACAGATAGCCGGCGCGCGGCATGTTCGATTGATCACTCATGTGTCGTCAAACGCGATCAGCATTCCGGCGTTCTCGTCTCGCGTCAAGGTTCTTCTGGCAGCAGGTCGCTCACGGGGGTCAGATCTTCGCCGACGAGATGCTCCACCTCGTGGACCACGCCCGTGGGCGGGCGAATGCGGTCGATGAGCCGTTGCATGACTTCCCGCCGCATGAATATCGATCTGTCGAGCGTGTCCATGTCGGGGCTGAACGGGGAGAGGACCAGCAGCGGCACATCCGGTTCGACCGGTTGCGCCGGGGTCCATTCGACGCGGGGCCGAACGCCCATGGCGCGGGCGACATCCCGGTCGGCGGGCACGCCCAATTCGCGCATCAGCGCCATCCAGTCGCTCGATCCTCGCGCCCACAGCGCGTCGAACGACGTGCGCGTGACCCAGTAGGCTCGCTCTTCGACGTTGACTGACGCCAGTCCGCGCCGCAGCCAGCCGATGGCGATGGTCTCGGTCGCCGCGGTCGAGTGGAGCGCCGCGAGCGCGGACGCGGTGGCGGGCGTTGCGCCCGCCTGGCGGAATGCCATGACCAGCCAGCGCGCGGCCACCGCGCGTTCGCCGATGCCCCACGCGGCCAGGGCCGCCTGATGCCGGACCGCCGCGTCGTCCGGGCACACGGTGAGCAAATTGCTCAACAGGTGCGCTGCTTCGCCGTATCGGCGCCCCTCCAGCGCCGCGAGCGCCTCGCGCCACGCGGGATGAAGCGTCTCGTCGCGCTCGATGCATGCGCCGGGCGCGAACAGCCTGTAATCGGGAATATCCGGCGCGCCGCGTGCAATGGCCGCGTACAGCAGGATTCCCGCGATTATTCGCGCGCAGTGCTTCATGCAAGCACGGTGAACGCGTCGGTCGAAAGCGTCAAGCGCGCGGAGTACGCGTGTGTGAGAGCGAGAACCCATTCCCATCGCGCGCAGTAGCGCGTCGAACAAAATTTTTACAGAGCATGGAAGTTTTAAAATAATTTTTTACAGAGCATGGAACTTTTCGCCGCCCCGCGTTCTTTTGCGCGCGGGCGATGACGGCTCTGACGCGCAGTAGTGCCGCCGCTCTGTCCGCGGAATGGAAAGGACCGCGTTTTACCCCGAACCACGGATTTCTTGAGCGCGGGGGAAGGGGAGAGGGAGGTTGAGGGAGAGAAGGAGGGGGCGATTCAGCGGGTTCGTCTAATCCTGGCAGGGCGCGGCGTCTCGACGAGACGCGCGAGCGGGATTGACGATGTGTGCCGGATTCGGCTTGCGATGTCGCGAGACCGCGCATACGCTCGCGGCTCTTCATGAAAATCCACGAGTACCAAGGTAAAGAGTTGTTCCGACGCTACGGCATTCGCGCCCAGGACGGCGAAGTGGCGGAGACGCCCGAGGCGGTCGCGCGGATCGCCGAATCGTTCGGACGAACGGTCGTCGTCAAGGCGCAGGTGCATGCCGGCGGGCGCGGCAAGGCCGGCGGCGTGAAGCTCGCAAAAAGCCCGGAAGAGGCGGCACAAAAGGCGTCCGCGATTCTCGGTATGAACATCAAGGGCAGCCGCGTGCGGAAGGTGCTCGTGGCCGACGCCGTGGACATCGCGCGCGAGGTGTACCTGGCGATCATCCTCGACCGCAGTGCGCGCGGCATTCTTTTCATGGCCAGCGCGGAAGGCGGCATGGAGATCGAGGAGCTCGCGGTCACCGCGCCGGAGAAAATTCACCGCTTCCACGCGCTGTCCCGCGAATTTCCCGAGGCCGAGGCGTCGCGCGTCGCCCCGCTGCTCTTCGGACCCGAACAGGCGGCCACGGTGCTCGACATCATGCGGAAACTGTTCCGCATGTTCATCGAACTCGATTGCTCGCTGGTGGAGATCAATCCCCTCGTGCTGACGCCCGGCGGCGAGATCATCGCGGTGGACGGCAAGGTCAATTTCGACGACAACGCGCTGTTCCGCCATCCGGACGTCGAGGCGCTGCGCGACCTCGCGGAGGAAAATGCCAACGAGGTCGAGGCGAAGGCGCGCGGGTTGAGTTACGTGGAGCTCGAAGGCGACATCGGCTGCATGGTGAACGGCGCGGGTCTCGCAATGGCGACGATGGACATGATCAAGCTGTTCGGCGGGCGGCCCGCGAATTTTCTCGATGTCGGCGGCAGCTCGAACCCCGACAAGGTCGTACACGCGTTCCGCATTATTTTGAGCCGGCCCGGCATCAAGGCTGTATTGATCAATATCTTCGGCGGCATTACGCGCTGCGACGACATCGCGCAGGGCATCCTTGAAGCCTTCCAGCGGATGTCGATCGACATCCCGGTTGTCGTCCGGCTGACCGGCACGAATGCGGCGGAGGGGCTCGCGCTGCTCGAGGGCAGCTCCCTGATCCCGGCAGCGACCTTCGCCGACGCGGTCAAAAAAGTCATTGAAGCGGCAGGCGGCCCCAACGTGGAAGACGAAGCATGAGCATTTTGGTCAATAGCGATACCCGCGTCCTCGTCCAGGGCATCACCGGCCGCGACGGCTCGTTTCACGCGAAGGGCATGCTCGACTACGGCACCAGGGTGGTTGGCGGCGTCACGCCCGGGAAAGGCGGCGAACAGGTCCATGGCGTCCCCGTGTTCAACACGGTGAAGGAAGCGGTCTCCGCGACCGGAGCAAACGCGACGGTGATTTACGTGCCCGCAAAATTCGCCCCCGCCGCGATGCGCGAGGCGATGGACGCGGCGATCCCGCTGATCGTGACGATTACTGAAGGCGTGCCGACGCTCGACATGATGGACATCTATCACGAGGTCCGCGCGCGCGGGCTTCGGATGATCGGCCCGAACTGCCCCGGCGTCATTACGCCCGGCCAGTGCAAGATCGGCATCATGCCGGGCCACATTCACAAGCCCGGACGGGTCGGCGTCATTTCCAGAAGCGGCACACTGACGTATGAGATTGTGTATGCGCTGACCAATCTGGGCGTCGGCCAGTCCACCTGCATCGGGATTGGCGGCGACCCGATCGTCGGGTCCGGCCCGATGGACCTGCTGCCGCTATTCGAGGCAGATTCCGGCACAGACGCGATCGTGTTGGTGGGCGAGATCGGCGGCGACGAAGAGGAACGCACCGCCGCCTTCATTCGCGAGCATATCAAGAAGCCCGTCTTCGCGTTTATCGTTGGCCACACGGCGCCGGAGGGGAAGCGTATGGGCCATGCCGGCGCGATCGTATCCGGCGGCGCCGGAACCGCGGCCTCGAAGCTCAAAGCCTTTTCTCACGCAGGCGTTCCGGTCGCCAATACGATCGACGAGCTCGCCGAGATGGTGGCCGCTGCGATGCGCCGCTGAGGCGCACGCGCGCTGTCGATTGCTCCGCAAAAGTCATCCCGGCGTCGCCGTGTGCGCGGCTGCGGAATGAGTGTCACAAAGCTTTGCGAAAGGGTATAAACCCTATGGTGACACTATGAAGAATATGTATCCGCTGTTTCTGGCAAATCGCGCGGAGGCCCCTAATTCCGATCTGGAAGTGCGCGATAAGTATTCCGGCGCGCTCGTCGCGCGGGTCGCTCAGGCCGACGCGACCATGATCCGCGAGGCGATCGCCCGCGCGGAGGGCGCCGTCGAACCGCTGCGCGCCTGGCCGGCCTACAAACGACAGGCCGTGCTCGACCATCTCGTGCGCCGCGTGCGCGAGCGCGCCGACGAATTCGCGCAATTGCTCTGCGCCGAGGCGGGCAAGCCGATCAAGGACAGCCGCGGCGAAGTCGCCCGGCTGATCGACACCTTGCGGATCTCCGCCGAGGAGTCCGTGCGTATGACCGGCGAAGTGATGCCGCTCGATATCTCTCCGCGCACGGCCGCCTACGCCGGAATGTGGAAGCGCGTGCCGATCGGCGTTTGCTCGTTCATCTCGCCGTTCAATTTCCCCCTCAACCTCGTCGCGCATAAAATCGGCCCCGCGCTTGCGGTCGGCTGCCCATTCGTCCTGAAGCCCGCCAGCTTGACCCCGCTGGGCGCGCTCGCGCTGGGTGAGATTCTGGCGGAAACCGATCTGCCGGAAGGCGCGTTTTCCATCCTGCCGTGCCCGCGCGACGGCGCGGATTTGTTCACCACCGACGAGCGCATCAAGCTGCTCTCGTTCACCGGCTCACCCGACGTCGGATGGGCGCTCAAGGCCAAGGCCGGCAAGAAAAAGGTCGTGCTCGAACTCGGCGGCAACGCGGCGGTCGTGGTGGACGCCGACGCGGACCTGAAGGACGCGGTCGATCGCATCATCATCGGCGCGTTCTACCAGTCGGGCCAGAGTTGCATCAGCGTCCAGCGCGTGATCGCGCACGAATCGGTGTATGCAGACCTGCGCGACCGCCTCGTCGCGGCCGCGCGCGCGCTTAAGGCGGGTGATCCGCGAGACGAGGCGACCTTCATCGGCCCGATCATTTCCGCGAAAGAGGCGGATCGCATCGAGGCGTGGATGGCGTCGTCGGTCCAGCGCGGCGCGCGCGTCCTCTGCGGAGGCACACGCGAGGGAAACGTTATCCAAGCGACCGTCCTGGAAAATGTGCCGCGCGACGAAAAGCTTTATGCGGAGGAGGTCTTCGGTCCCGTCGTCATCCTCGAATCCGCGCCGGATTTCAACGCCGCCCTCGCGCGCGTCAACGACAGCCGCTACGGTCTTCAAGCCGGCGTGTTCACGCGCGACATCCAAAAAGCCTGGCGCGCATGGGACGCGCTGGACGTGGGCGGCGTCCTGATTAACGAAGTCCCCTCCTGGCGCGTGGACCACATGCCTTACGGCGGCGTCAAAGAAAGCGGACTGGGCCGAGAAGGCGTCCGCTTCGCGATGGAAGACATGACGGAAATTCGGATGTTCGTGTTGCGCCGCAACGTGTGATCAGCGGCGCCGCCCGGTCAATGCAGCGTGAAAGTCCCGATAGTCCGTGCGCGGGTCGAGCCAGATGCCGAAATAGGGTCCTGCAAAATCCGCGCCGGGGATCACGCCGAGCGGATCGCCGTTGAACGCCAGTTCGCTGCCGACACCGGGCACATATGTTAAGGTGTATCGGTCGCCCGGGCGCACGTCGCGGTAGAGTCGATTGATTTCATCCACACGCGACTGGATTGCGGCGAGCTCATCCGGTTTCAAATGCCGCCGGAGCATGTCGTCGCCCGCCTTGATCAGATCGGCTGCGGAAATAGTGCGGAGATACACAATGTCCAGCCGCTTCGGCACGTCGTCCAGGACCGATTCGGTCGGCACTCCTTCGCCGACGTGGAGCGCGGCCCAATACACGCGAAAAATATACCCGACCCGCAGCAGTGCTTCGCCCCGCAGCGTCATCCTTGCGCCGTGCGCCTCGACAACAGCCGGGAAAACCGGCTTTGATGCCGCGGCGGCGATGAGCGGCAGCGCGAGCAGGGCAAACAGGATGATAATTTTGCGCATAAACGTACATCGCGCTGCAGCAATTTCCCTTACACCCCCCGCGCGAATCGGTTGACTCTGGTGCCGGTTTCCGTAGGCTGTCAACCTTTCAAGGAGAACCCGTATCGTGGCGCAGGTTTCGAAGACGATGAATACATGGCCCTGGCAGGGCCTCGGCAAGGCTCCGCCGGAGAAGAAGCCCATGCCGATCCGGCTGAAGGCGACGATTCAGGCCGCGGCCATGACCGCGATCGGGTTCATTATTTACAAAGTGTTCGACCATCTAATCGGCCCGGCGATCGTGTGGTCGCTCGCGGGCCTCGTGCTGATCGGCGGCTGGTTCGTGCCCCCGATTTTTCACGGCTTCGAAAAGTTCGGCGCGAAGATGGCCTACTGGGTATCCGCCGGACTGACATGGGGGCTGCTCGTCCCGTTCTTCTATTTGACGTTCACGTTCGGCCGCCTCGTGCTGATCTTGAGGAAAATCGACCCGATGGACCGCGCGTTTCCCGACAAGGCGCGCGACTCGTTTTGGACGCCGCGCCCGCCCGTGCCGAGCATGGATCAATATCGAAAGCAGCACTGAAGAGGCCGTCGGCCGAAAAACCCATGAACATTCTCGGTATCAGCGCGTTTTATCACGACTCTGCGGCGGCGCTCGTCCGCGACGGCAAAATCATCGCCGCAGCGCAGGAAGAGCGCTTCTCGCGCAAAAAACACGACGAGCGATTTCCTTTTCACGCCGTGCGCTACTGCCTGCACGAGGGCGGGGTGGGGCCGGACGACCTCGACGCGGTCGCGTTCTACGACAAGCCAATCCAGAAGTTCGAGCGTCTGTTGCAGACCTATTTTGCGGTCGCGCCCCGGGGCCTCAAGTCGTTCATGATGGCGATGCCGATCTGGATTCGCGAAAAGCTTTGGATCCCGCTCGAAATCCAGCGCTCGCTGGACGAGTGCCACATTAATTCCGAGAAGCCGGAGCTGTATTTCCCCGAACACCACGAATCACACGCCGCCAGCGCGTTTTTCCCGTCGCCCTATCCGACCGCCGCAATTCTCACCGTCGACGGAGTGGGCGAGTGGGCGACGAGCACGCTCGGCCACGGGAAGGGGCACGATTTGCAGATCCTCAGCGATCTGCGTTTCCCGCACTCGCTGGGCCTGCTGTATTCGGCGTTCACGTATTTCACCGGGTTCAAGGTCAACTCCGGCGAATACAAGCTCATGGGCCTCGCACCGTATGGCGAGCCGCGCTACGTCCAGCAAATCTACGAGCACCTGGTCTCGGTCCGCGACGACGGCTCGTTCAAGCTGAACATGGAATATTTCGACTACATGGCCGGCCTGACGATGACGAACGACAAGTTCGCCAAATTGTTCGGCGGCCCGGCGCGTCCATCTGAGTCGAACATCGGCCAGCGCGAGATGGACCTCGCGCGCTCGATCCAGGTGGTCACTGAAGAAATTGTCCTCAAGATGGCTCGCCACCTGCACAAGGTCACCGGCGAGAAAAACCTTTGCATGGCAGGCGGCGTCGCGCTGAACTGCGTCGCCAACGGGCGCCTGTTGCGCGAAGGTCCGTTCGAAAATATCTGGATTCAGCCCGCCGCGGGCGACGCCGGCGGCGCGCTCGGCGCAGCGCTCACGGTCTGGTATCACGTCAAGGGCAACCCGCGCGAGGCGGACGGCGTAAAAGACAGCATGCAGGGCGCGTATCTCGGACCCAATTTTGACGACGAAGTCGAAGCGTTCCTGCAGGCGAAAGGCTACCCCGCAAAGAAGCTGACCGGTCCGGCATGGGCCGCGGAAATCGCGAAGCGCATGGCGGAGGAGCAGGTCGTCGGCCTCGTGCAGGGCCGCATGGAGTTCGGTCCACGCGCGCTCGGCGGCCGTTCGATCATCGGCGACCCGCGCTCCGAAAAGATGCAGTCGGTGATGAACCTCAAGATCAAGTATCGCGAATCTTTCCGCCCGTTCGCCCCCTCCTGCCTGCGCGAACACGTCAGCGATTACTTCGACCTCGACCGCGAATCGCCCTACATGCTCCTCGTCGCGCCGGTCCGCCGCGACCTGTGGACCGAGCTCACCGACGAGCAGCGCCGGATCATGAAAGACCCGGACCTGTGCAAGCGCGTGAACGTCGCGCGCTCGAAACTTCCCGCCATCACTCACGTGGACCAATCCGCGCGCGTGCAGACCGTCGAACGCGACGTGAACCCTCGCTATTACGACATCATCAAGGCCTTCGGCGATCTCACGGGCTACTACTGCATCATCAACACGTCCTTTAACGTGCGCGGAGAGCCGATCGTGTGCACGCCGGAAGACGCCTACCGCTGCTTCATGCGCACCGAGATGGATTGCCTCGTCCTCGGGGATTTCATCTTGAGCAAGGCCGACCAGCCCGAGTGGAAAGACAAGGTCGACTGGCGCAAGGATTACGTGCTCGACTAGCGCCGCCGGCCGCGCAGCGGCTTTAGCTGTGCAGCGAAGGCCGCTCGAGCAGCTTGAAGAACTCCGTGCGCGTGGGGAGAGAGTCTTGGAAACAGCCGACCACGGCGGACGTGATCATGAACGAGTTCTGCTTCTCCACGCCCCGCATCATCATGCACAAGTGCTGAGCCTCGACGACCACACCGACGCCGAGCGGTTGAAGAACATCCATTAGCGCATCCGCGATTTGTTGCGTTAACCGCTCCTGAATTTGCAGCCGACGCGCATACATGTCCGCGATGCGCGCGAGCTTGCTGACGCCGATCACCTTGTCCCTCGGGATGTAGCCGATGTGGCAGCGTCCGATGAACGGCAGCAAGTGGTGCTCGCACATGCTGTAGATTTCGATGTCCTTGACGATCACCATGTGCCGCGAATGCGCCTCAAACAACGCGCCGTTCACGATCTCTTCCACGTTTTGGAAATAACCCTTCGTGAGAAACTGCCACGCCTTCGCCACGCGGTGCGGGGTTCGGACCAAGCCTTCGCGCTCGGGATCCTCGCCCAGCGCGACCAGCATCTGCTTGATTAGCGGCTCCATCTCGTTTTCCATGTTTATACCCTAGCGTGACGTCGGCTCGACGTCATTTGTTATCGTTCGGTTATGAAGATCATTACGTTGATGACCGATTTTGGAACAACCGACGGCTACGTCGCGGCCATGAAGGGGGTCATTTTCGACGCCTGTCCCCGCGCGCAGGTGGTCGATGCGGTCCACGACATTCCCGCGCACGACATCCGCGCCGGCGCGTGGGCGCTGCGGCACTATTGGAAATTGTTCCCCGAAGAGACGATCCATGTTGCGATCGTCGATCCGGGAGTCGGCTCCGCGCGGCACCCATTGATGGCCCGGGCGGATGGCCGCTGGTTGATCGGACCGGACAATGGCGTGTTTTCGTGGGCGCTGCGCGAAAGCCGACGGTTTGAGGCGTGGACGCTTTCGCCCGCCATCCGCCGCCGCCTCGCGGTCGGGCACACCTTTCACGGGCGGGATGTTTTTGCCTTCGCGGCCGGGATGCTCGCGTCAGGGGTATCGCCATCCGCGCTTGCGGGAAAGCCCATCGCTCCTATGCGCTTCGATTGGCCTCTTCCTATTAAAGGAAGGTCATCCATCCGCGGAACGGTGATCCACATTGACCGGTTCGGAAACGCCGTCACGAACATTCCGGCGCCCACGATCGCGCGACTCGGCCCGAACCTCTCAATCGCCTGCGAAAGTTTTCGTACGCGTGGATTCGGGCGAATTTATGCAGATGTTTCTGTTGGAAAGCAGGTTGCGCTAATGGAGTCGACTGGATTGCTTGAACTGGCCATCCGCGAAGGCAGCGCTTCCGAGCAGTGCGGGATCAAGCTCGGATCGCGAGTTATAGTTGAAAAGCATAAAAAATAGAGTCTATTTAAAATGTGACCCATTATTTTTTGAAAAATAAGCGCATAATTTTGTTGTAATCGATTTTTGCTGTGCTATCTTTTGATAAATCAAGAGGTAATTCATGAGCGCAACAGCAGTAGAGCACAAAACTTCTCCAGAAAAAGCCAAAGATCAAAAATCATCGATTGAGGTCAAGGGGCCATCGGTTTCTCGTGAGGTGCTGGATGGCGCGCAGGCGCTCGTGAGGGGGCTGGAGCGGCAGGGGGTGGAATACATTTGGGGCCTGTCGGGCGGCGCGGCGATCCCGATTTTCGACGCAATCGTCACGACTGGTACGAAAATCAAACTCGTGCTCGTGCGGCACGAGCAGGGGGCGACGCACATCGCCGACGGATACGCCCGTGTGACCGGACGGCCCGGCGTGGTGCTCGTGACCAGCGGTCCGGGAGCGACGAACACCGTGACCGGCATTCTGACCGCGCACATGGATTCCGTGCCGATGGTGGTGCTGACAGGACAGACGATTTCGCCCATGCTGGGCAAAGACGCATTTCAAGAGGCGGACGTGTTCGGCATTACGATGCCGATCGTCAAACACAGCTACCTCGTCAAGAAAACCAACGACATCCCCCGGATCGTCAAAGAGGCGTTCCACATCGCCAACACCGGGCGACCGGGGCCTGTGCTCATTGACATCCCGAAGGATGTGAGCTCCGGTCCGTGCACCGCCGATCTCGACCCGCCGATGGATTTGCCCGGCTATAACCCCGCGATCCCGGTGGACAAGGCAGGCGTGATGGCGATTGCCGAGGCGCTGCGCAAGTCGAAGCGGCCCGTGTTGCTCGCCGGTCACGGCGTGCTGATCTCCCGCGCGTGGGATTCGCTCCGCCGCCTCGCCGAAACCCTGCAGGCGCCGGTGACCACCACGCTGCTCGGCAAGGGCGCGTTCCCCGAGAACCACCCGCTATCGCTCGGCATGCTCGGCATGCACGGCACTGCGTATGCGAACAAAGCGATGATCGAATGCGACCTGGTGATGTCGATCGGTTCGCGCTTCGACGACCGCATCATCGGCCAGGCCCCGAAATTCTGCAAAGATGCCGTGCGCATCCACATCGACATCGACGCCGCCGAAATCAACAAAATGATCAAGGTGCACCACTGGTGCGTGGGCGACGCGCGCGAAATTCTTGATGAACTCACGCAGCACGTGCGGCGTCTGGACACCAACGACTGGCTGAACCATCTCAACGGCTACAAAAAGAAATATCCGCTGAAGTACAAGAAGTACGGCGGACTCAAGATGCAGTACATCCTCGACGAGCTCGACAAGCTGACCGGCTGCAACGCGATCATCTCGACCGACGTCGGCCAGCACCAGATGTGGTCCGCGCAATTCAACAAAACCATCCGGCCCGACGGCTGGTTGAGCTCCGGCGGCGCCGGCACGATGGGCTACGGGTTCCCCGCCGCGATCGGCGCGCAGTTCGCGAAGCCGAAGGACCAGGTGTGGGCCGTGGTCGGCGACGGCGGGTTCCAGATGACGATGTGCGAACTCGCCACCGCCGCGCTGCACAAGCTGCCCGTTAAGGTCCTCGTGCTGAATAATCACTACCTCGGCATGGTGCGCCAGTGGCAGGAACTGTTCTTCGAGAACCGCGAGAGCGGTGTGAATCTCGAGGGCAACCCGGACTTCGCCAAACTCGCCGAGTGCTATCCCGGAGCGAAGGGCTTCACGCTTAAGCGCGGCGCGGACATCCGCAAGATTCTCAAGCGGGCTATGGACTACACCGACGGCCCGTCCGTGATCAATGCGGAGGTGGAGAAAGCGGACAATGTGTATCCGATGATCCCCGCCGGCCGCGCGATTGAGGACATGATCCTCGAAGCCCCGAAATACAAAATGGAAAAACCCACCGGCTCGACCTGATCGGTCGCTCCGACACTCCCCCATAGAGGTGCCTCCATGACCACGTCCGTTGCCAACCCCCACATCGCCCCATACACCGGCCATCACACCATCAGCGTGTATGTGGCGAACAAACCCGGCGTGCTCGCGCGCATCGCGCAGGTGTTCGCGCGGCGCGGCTACAACATCGAATCCCTCGTCGTCTCCCCCGCGATGGACGGTCAGTTTTCTCGCATGACCATCGGGTTGAGCGGCAATCCGGAGGGGATGGAGCAGATCATCAAGCAAACCAGCAAGTTGATCGATGTGCTCCGCTGCACGGATCATACAGACGACGACGCTGTGGTGAAAGAACTGGCGTTGGTGAAGGTCGGCGCCAGCGCAGCCCAGCGCGCCGAAGTCCTGCAGATCGGCGAACATTTCGGCTGCAAGACTGTGGACCTTACCGAAACCTCGATGATCCTGCAGTGCACTGGCAACAGCGAAAAAATCGACGCGCTGGTCGGCATGCTCGGCAAATTCCGCATCATCGAGCTTGTCCGAACCGGGAAAGTCCTGATGGCCCGCGGCGACGGCTTGACCTGATCGGGCGGGGCGCACGGGCGGTATCGCGCGCGGATTTCCCTGTTGCACGGGTTTCCTGTACGCTGTCGCCATGCATCTCGATGCGGCACGCGTAAAAGCCCGAGCCTTGGAGCTGGGCTTCGATATTGCGGGAATCGCGCGCGCGGGCCGCGCGGAGCGGGCGGCAGCGTTTCACGCATGGTTGGAAGCCGGGCGGCATGCCGACATGGCGTGGATCGCGCGCGAGCCGGAGCGGCGCTGCGAAATCAGCCGCGTGCTGCCGGAAGCGCGCTCGATGATTGTGGTCGGCCTCTCGTATTTTATCGCCGATCCGCCTCCCGAATACTGGAGCGATCCCTTGCGCGGCCGCATCGCGCGCTACGCCTGGGGCCGCGACTACCACGACGAACTGCTCCCGCGTCTGCGCGAACTCGCGGCATGGCTTGACGCCGAGGCCGGCCGCCCGGTCGCGCACCGGGCCTATGTGGACACCGGCCCCGTGCTGGAACGCGAATGGGCCGCTCGGGCGGGACTTGGATTTATCGGCAAACACACGCTGTTGATTCATCCCGAGTGGGGGTCGTATCTCTTTCTCGGCGAGCTCTTGGTCGATCTCGACCTCGAGCCGGATCCGCCCGGGGACGATCGCCTTGGAACCTGCGGCAGTTGTCGGCGCTGTCAGGATATCTGTCCCACGCACGCCTTTCCCGCGCCGTACATCCTCGACAGCCGCCTGTGCATTTCCTACCTGACCATTGAACATCGCGGCGCGATTCCCGAAGCGTTGCGCCCGAAGATGGGCAACTGGATTTACGGGTGCGACGAGTGCCAGCAGGTTTGTCCGTGGGTCAAGCAGTTCTCCCGACCGGGACGCGCTCGTTTTCTGAACTACGATCCCGAATGGATCGCCCCCCGCCTGGCCGACTTGGCGGCGCTTGACGAAGAAAGATTCCGCGCGCGTTTTCGCGGCTCGCCGATCCCGCGGACAAAGCGGCGCGGGTTGTTGCGAAATGTCTGCATCGCGCTCGGCAATTCCGGGAGCGCAGAAGCGATTCCGCCGCTTGAAATCGCCGCGCGCGACCCAGACCCGCTGATTGCCGAGCACGCCCGCTGGTCCCTCGCGCGGCTCGTCCGATGATGTGAACAGAGCATGAAATCCGTGCGCGCATTACGCCATCAATCGCGACGCCGGTCACCCCATTCCCGCCGCTGGAAATTTATGACATCACACTTCCGCCGACGGAGCGGCGAACCTGCAGCACCAGAAAGACCTCGCCGATTCGAGGAACGCCGCAGTCTGCGCCCACTTCAACAGCCTCTCCCTCTCCCGCCGCGCGGGAGAGGGCGGGGGTGAGGGCGACGATCCATCAGCTCGGCGGGCTCTGAGATTCCGCTCTTCCGTTTCCTTTCAATAATCGCGCCACAGTTGTAGCTCCGGCGCTCTGGCCGCTGGAAATTTATGACATCACACTTCCGCCGACGGAGCGGCGAACCTGCAGCACCAGAAAGACCGCGCCGATTCGAGGAACGCCGCAGTCTGCGCCCGCATCCACAGCATCCCCCTCTCCCGCTGCGCGGGAGAGGGCGGGGGTGAGGGCGACGATCCATCAGCTCGGCGGGCTCTGAGATCCCGCTCTTCCGTTTCCTTTCAATAATCGCGCCACAGTTGTAGCTCCGGCGCTCCGCCGCTGGAAATTTATGACATCACACTTCCGCCGACGGAGCGGCGAACCTGCAGCACCAGAAAGACCGCGCCGATTCGAGGATCGCCGCAGTCTGCGCCCGCATCCACAGCATCCCCCTTTCCACCGTGTGGAAGAGGATCATGCCGGTCATCGATCAGATACACGCCTATTTCACCCTATGAGAAAATTCAGCGCCTGACCCCTTTTTTCCGCCGCCCCCTCTCCCGCCGAGCGGGAGAGGGTTGGGGTGAGGGTCCTGGAGTTTCAAAAATTTTTTACAGAGTATGGAACTTTGTAAAAAAGTTTTTACAGAGCATGGAACTTTAGCGCGCGGCAGGTCGCGCCGGAAGCCAGCGCCAGGCCAGAACAGTCAGGAACAGAAGGCCGACGTTTCGCGCGACGTTGAGCCACGTCATCGCTTCGCCGCCGGAAACGGAGAAACAGCCGCAGGCCATATCGATCCCGCGATGGAGATTGATGCTCACCGCGCCAATGAAAACCAGCAGCATGACGCCCACCCCCACCAACGCGCCGCGCCGCAGCGGCGGGACCGCGAGAAGCGCAAGCGCGCAAACGGCCTCGAACCAGGGCAAAAACACCGCGATCGGATTGATCAGCGCGTCGGGCAACAAATGGTAGCGATAGACCGCTTCGGCAAATCCGGCGGGATCGCGAATCTTCGGCCACGCGGCAAATAAAAAAACCGCGGCAATAAAAAGTCGAATCGCGTTCGCCGCCAGCGCGCGCGCTGCGGGAGACATGGCCGCAGCGCTCATCGCTCAATCTCCCCGCCGGCCTGCTGCCAGGCCTGAATGCCGCCGACGTACAGCACGAGATTGGTGTGCCCGTGGCCGAGTAGAAAGAGGCAAAGCTGGAGCGATTCGTCGCAGGTCTGGCCTGAACAATAAATCACGGCGCGCTGGCCGGACGCGAGCAGGTCGGCGTAATCGGGATAAAACTCCGAGCGGCGCGAGTCGGGGAAGGGCAGGGCGCCGGGCAGACGGCCGGCGTCGTAATCCTTGATCGAACGCGCGTCGAACAGCAGCGCCGAACCGTCGGCGATGAAGGCCCGGATGTCCTCGGTCTCCGCAAGGGCGAGGCCGGCTTGGAGGGCCTTGGTCTGCACGCGGGCCGACCAGCTCTCGGACCAGGGGATGCGCGTCGGCGACAAGGTCTGCGCGAGGGCGCCGAAGACCAGCGCCGCAAGGAGTAACAGCAGGACTTGCGCGCCCGGACTCCATCGATCTGCGGTTGGGCGATTGGATTCGGTCATGGCGTTGTCGTCCGCGCATCTCGCGGGCGGCGGCTCCGCTGCCTCGCGCGGCCCCAATGCTCGACGGATGGTTCGACGTTCCCTCCGATTAGTTGACGCGAATCGGGACGTCGATCACACCGCTCGCGCGCGAGTGGATCCGCAATACGCGTCCGTTCATCTCGCGGTTCGGCACCAGATTGCTGAGCTGAATTCGCAGCCCGTTCGCGCCGAACGGCTGGGTCACCACGTGCACAGAGGGATCGGGCGGCTCGACGCCGTCGATCTCGACGGGCGCGCCGTCGGCGTTGCGGAGGAGCACGAATCGCGAGACGGGCGCGTCGGCGGGTTGGTCGAACACAATCTCGCGCGGCGCGACGATGACCTCGCGGGCGGCAATAAAGGTGACGGGCACCTCAATGGCGTCGCGCTTCGGGTGATCTGTGCGGATCACGACCCTGGCGTGGAAGGCGCCGCCTTCGAGCGGGTCGTTGAGCGCGAGGTCCACGCGATAGGCTTTGCGGTCCTCAACGGTGTGAACGTGCGCTTGAAGCTGCTCCGACGTGGACTCGACTGCGGTGATGCTGTATTCGCCGCCATCGCCGCTTGAAAGAAACACACTCGCCGTCGGCCGGCTGCCGGGAACGACGCGGGGTTGGGTGATTTGGGGCGGCTGAACGTTGATCGCCGATCCGACGACGCCCCGAAGCGTGAGGACCAGTTGCCGTGTCTGCGGGTCGTTTGAATCAATCACAATTGTTTTCTGCTGCGGCCCGCTGCGCCCCTGGAGGGAGAGACGCGAGGAAATCTGCGACTCGCCGCCGGGCGGGATGCTCTGGCTGGAGATATTCGCGACGGTGCATCCGCAGGAGGCATGAACCCGCGAGATTTCAAGCGTGAGCGTGCCCTCGTTGCGAATGGTGAACGTGTGTTCGACCACCGTGGAGGCGTCCACGGTTCCGTAGTCAAAGACCGGCTCGTCGCAGACGATGCGGGGGGCATTGGTTGTGCCGGGCTGTTGAGCCAGGCCCCGCGCGGGGGCGGCGGCCAAAAGGACGGCCATGGACAAGGGAAGCAACAGAGTGCGGATGGCATGCATACAAATTAAGATACCTAATTTCGCCGCGCGTTCAATCGCAGGATGCGCTTGGCGGAGGGTTCATGGAAGGGCCCCGGCTGCGCCGAGGGCGAGCAGCTTCTCGTGGATGCGCTGTGCGATGAACTCGAGGCCGGGCTGCTCGAAGTGAATGCCGTCGGCGGAGAAGAGGGCGTCGTATGTGGGGTCGTCCATGATCGAGGCGAGATCGAGCAGCTCCGCGCCGGTCGCGGCGGCGACCTCGCGCACGATGGCCACGTAGTCTTGGTGTGCGCGATTGCCATCCTCGATGCTGTGCACACTGCGGCCGCGCACCGCGCCGGGGGTCAGGGTCCGGCTTGGCGCGGTGATCAGGATCGGCACGGCATCGATCGCGCGCACCTCCTCGATAAATCGGGTCAGCGTGGCGCGAAAAAGCTCGGGCGGGACTCTGAAGGTTTTGTTGTCTTCCGTCTCCTCGGCATCGTGCGCGCGCTGGCGCACGGCTCGCGCGAGCGCGCCGAACATGCGTTTCTTTTGAAGACCGGCAGTCAGATTGGCGCGCAGCGGATGCAGGCGCACGGCCATGCGGAGGTGATCGGGTTGCTTGTGCAGCCAGTGATCGTTCCAGCCATAATAAAGGGTGACCACGTCGGGCTGAAAGTTGCGGACGGTCAACTGAAATTGACGCAACCCCTGCATCGAGGAGTATCCGTAAACGCCGGTGTTGCAGGCCTGCCAAGGCGCGGGCGTGGGAGGGGCCGATTGAAGCAACATGTGCAGCAGGACGCTATAGGGCGGCTTGCCTTGCGCGGTGCAGGAATCGCCCATCGCGATCACGCGCCGGGTGCCCGGCAGCTTTCCCGCCGCAAATTCCTGATCGCGAAATCCAAGGCTGTTGATGGTGATGCCGTCCCAATCAATTCCGGGCGCGAATCGCCACAACAGTTCGGGATCCTCAATCACTTTTTCGTCGCCCGGTCTGGGAAGGGAATCGATGTTTTCCTGCCCGCGGATCACGATCGGCGATGCCGCCTCCGGTTCGACGCCTGCCAGGGCGAGCGCCCCTTCCAGCGCGATAAAGAATCCCCAAGTGGCCAACCAGGAGGCGGCGCATTTTTTCATTAACGGTCGCGACAGAAATCCGCCGGGAATCCCGCGGCTGCGATTCCACGCGCGTGCGGCAAAGAGCAGAAGGGGCACAAGGATGGGCTTCCACCCCCAACGGATGGACAAGGAGATCGGACCGCTCTCGATTCGGAAGGGATCAAACAGCCACGCCATCGGCAACGCGACGAGAGCAAGAAGCAATGCGTAGTCGAGTAGCCCAGCCAGTCGTTTCATGTGGCGGCGCACACTATCGGGGATTCCCCGAATGGCAAGCCCAATCGCCGCTCGCCTCCCGCGCGGCTACCCGATAGGAAGCGGATGAGTGAGCGCCACATAAAATAAAGCGCCCGGCGACGCGGAACTTGAATCGACTTTCGCGCCGTGCGGGGGTCGCGCATACTCCTTTTGCATGCGCCATCTTTCACGAATCGCGCGATGGACCGTCGGTCTCGCCTTCCTCGCCGCCGCGCCGGCGCGCGGGCAGGATGACGCGGCCTACCGCGTGCGTTTCCGCGATGCGCCGGAACGCGGGATCGTTCGGATGCTGCGCGAACACTGCGAAACCTATTCGCTGCGCGATCGACCGCCGCCGACCGACACGCTGTTGCGGCGGCGCGCGGAACAGGACCTGCCGATTGTGCGCGACGTGCTTCGCGCGGCGGGATATTATGGAGCCGATCCGCGCGTAGAGTTGATCGCCTCAACGCCGCGCCGCGTGGTGTTTCATCTGAACCCCGGCCCGCGCTACCGGCTCGGAGAGGTCGAACGCGTCGCAGCGATTCCGACCCTTGCGCGCCTCCGCGCGATGGGCTGGAGTCGGCATATGCCCGCGCGCGCGGCGGCGCTGCTCGCCGCCGAGCAGGAATGGCTCGCCCACGTGCACGCGCAAGGCTATCCATTCGCGAAATATACGCTGCGTCGCTACACGCTCGACCACGAAGCGCGCCGCGTGCATGTCCGCCTCGAAATCGATCCGGGCCCCGCGGCGGTTTGGGGCGCCATATCGGTGACGGGCGCCGTCCGCGTACGCGAGGGGTTTCTACGGGATGAACTCTCTCTCGCGCCGGGCGCGCGCTATGACCCCGCTCGGCTCGATGAGAGCCGCGCCCGATTGATCCGCCTCGGGCTCTTCTCGTCTGTGGCGCTCGCGCCGGCCGCGGAAGTGGACGAGGAGGGTCGGCTCCCCGTCGAACTTGCTGTGCGCGAGCGGCGCCCGCGCACGATCGCGGCGGGCGTCCGCTACACAACCGACGAAGGGTGGGGCGCGCGCGGCGAGTGGGAGCATCGCAACCTCGGCGGTCGCGCCGAGCGCCTGCGTCTTTCCGCGGACTACGGCGAGTCCGCCCGCGCGCTGGAGGCGCGGCTCGCGATGCCGCAGTTCGGCCGTCCGCGTCAGCGACTCCTGCTCACCGCGCGCGCGGCGGATGAAACGCCGGACGCCTACAGCAGCCGCAGTTTTCGCTCCAGCGCGATGTTGGAACGCGAATGGAGGCAATTGCTCTGGGTCCGCGGCGGCGCGGCGTTCCGCTTGAGCGAGGTGGATCAATTCGACGAAGACAGAAACTTCGTGTTTCTTTCGCTCCCGTTCGAGACGGACTGGAACACGAGCGGAAATCCGCTCGATCCGCGCGGCGGGTTCCGGCTGTTTGCCCGCGCCGAACCGTTCTTCGATGTCGAACAAAAAGATCGCGGCTTCTTCAAGTCGGCCTTCACGCTGAATCGATATCAACAACTGAACCGCGAGCGCACCTGGCTGCTCGCCGGTCGTGTGACCGCGGGATCTATCGCGGGCACCAGCGCGAGCCGAGTGCCGGCAGACGAACGCTTTTATGCGGGCGGCGGCGGCTCGGTTCGCGGGTACGCCTATCAAACCGTCGGACCGTTGCGCGACGGGGAACCGCTCGGCGGCCGATCGCTGCTCGAGGTCTCCGGCGAGCTGCGCGCGCAGGCGACCGAGTCGCTGGGATTCGTGCTCTTCCTCGACGGCGGCACGGCCTACGAGAAAAATGTGCCGGACTTCGACGAACCGTTTCGCTGGGGCGGCGGCGTCGGAGTCCGCTATTTTACCGCGGTCGGCCCGCTCCGCGCGGATATCGCGTTTCCGTTCGACCGGCGGCGCGAGTTCGACAAGGCCTATCAATTTTATCTGAGCCTCGGACAGGCGTTCTAAATGAAACGCGTTGCGATCATCCTTCTCGCGCTTGCCGCCGTCGCGGCCGCTCTCGCGGCGTGGCTGCTCCGCCTGCCGGCGGGACAGGCGCGCTTGGAAGCCCTCCTGCGCGCGCAATTGCCGGAGTCGGTCGAAATCGGCGGCCTCTCCGGCCGCCTGCCGTTCGCCGGACGCGCGGCGGACGTGGCGCTGCGCGACGAAGAGGGCGTTTGGCTCGAGGCCGAGGATGTCGAGTGGCGCATCGTGCGCCGATCGCTGTTGCGCCGTGAACTCGTGGTGCGCCAAGTGGATATCCGACGACTCTTCATTCATCGCGCACCGATTTCACCTGCGGCCCGCAACAGCGGCGAAGCGCCCGATACGCTCATCTGGCCGTTTTGGATTCAAAATGCGACGGTCGAGGAGTTGCACGTCGGAGCGGCGCTGAGCGGCGAGCCGTTTGCCGGTCGATTACTGGCCACTTTTAAGATGGAAAGCAACGCGTGGACGGCTGTCGCATCGCTTTCTACCGAGTGGCGCGGTGAACCGGTATTCGTCGTCGGCTCCGCGAAACAGACCGCAGAGACGGGGCTGATCCACGTGCGTCAGGTCGAGGCGGAAGGGATTCGTCTCGAGGGGAGCGGGATGTGGCGCCCGCGTGAGGAGTTCCGATTTTCCGGAACGTTTTCCAACGCGCCGCTCGTCGCACGGCTCGCGACATTGGACGCCGCCGGCACGGGTTCGGTCGAAGGCGTCGTTTCGTGGAGCGGCGCGACACGCGTCGATGCGCGCATATCGGCGTCCGGCTGGGCTGGATATGGGCTCTCCAACGGGGTTCTCGAGGCCGAAGGCGTTTGGCGCGGAGGCGGGGTCGGTTGGAGCGCTGTCATCCGTGACGCACACGCAGAATACGCGGGCGAGCCTATCCGCGTCGCCTTGCCCGCGCGCGTCGGTTCTATTGCGGGCGGATTCGAGTGGTACGCGCCCCGCATCACGGCGATGTCGATTGAAGCGCGCAGCGCGGGTCGCCTGACGACGAACGTATGGGATGCGGACCTGGAGGCCGACGCGATCGATCTCGCCTCGACGCCACTCGGCAAATGGCTGCGAGGCGGCCGCGCCCGCGCTATTGTGCGTGTTGCCGGTTCTACTTCGGATCCGGTGTGGACGCTCGACACGCAGGGGATCGATCTCGATGTGCGAACGGACGGGGCCTACCATCTTCACCCCGCGCAGGCGAGCCTCGCGGCAATCGCGTCAGGCGGAGTCGCGCGCCTGCAGGCCGCTTGGAGCGGGTGGACCGCCTCGCCGGTCGAATTCGATGCGCAAATCCCTCTTTCCCTGGGCGGAGCGCGCGGCGAGTACGGCATCAACCCGGAAGGCCCGATTGCGGGGCGATTGCATTTCGCTGTCGATCTCGCCGATGTCGGCACATTCACCGACTTGCGCGGGTCCGAAATCCAAGGCTGGTTGACCGGCGATGTAACGCTGGGCGGCATCTGGATCCGCCCGGAAATACAGGGCCGGATCGTCCTCACCAACGGCAACGCAGTCTTTGCGGAGAGCGGCGCCGCGCTGCGCAATTTCGTCCTCGTCTTGGAAGGCGACACCTCGCAATTGACGATTCGGCGCGCGGACGGCCACGATGGCGCAGGCGGGCGGATATCGGCGGAAGGCGCGATCCGCTTCGAACCGGCGGACGGCTTTCCCCTCGATGCCGCGCTGACGCTGCATCGCGCTACCATTTGGCGCCAGAACGGCAACCTCGCGCGTCTCAGCGGTCGGGTGGCGCTGGTCGGAACCGTCGGCGCACCGATGGTGACCGGTCAAATGAGCGTGGCAGAGGCGGAAATACGTCTTCGTCCGACGCCGCCCTCCATCCCCCGCCTGCCGGTTGAGCAGGTCGAGGTCGACCGCGCATCCGCGGTCGCGGCGACTTC
Organism: uncultured bacterium; assembly: GCA_937958885.1. GTDB lineage: Bacteria > Verrucomicrobiota > Kiritimatiellia > CAIVKH01 > CAIVKH01 > JAMLJG01. The sequence continues at coordinate 79,298 of CALGMT010000013.1, forward strand.
ATACTTGAATAGGGTGAAGCTGGATATTGGCCTTCGCGGGCGCAATATCCGCGTCAACGGCCGCGGTCTCGACTCCAGTTGGCGCGCGGACCTGCATGCCGCGGGCAGCATGGCTGCCCCCCAGGTGCGCGGCGTTGTCTCTCTCGAGCGCGGCTTCTTCCTATTCATGGGGCGTCGATTCGCGCTCGAACGCGCGGCGCTTTCGTTAGATGGGCGCTGGCCGCCGGAACCGATGCTCGATTTGCTGGCCGTCAGCCGCGTGGGCGATATGTATGCGCGGTTCTATGCCGTAGGTCCGTTCGATGCGCCGGAGCTCGCGCTCGAGTCGGAGCCTGCCTATCCGCCGGACGAAATCCTCTCGCGCCTGCTCTATAGCCGCTCGACCGATGCATTGAGTCCGTTCCAGGCGGTGCGCCTCGCGCACGGACTAAACCTCTTGCGCGGGCGCGGCCGCACGATTGACGTGCTGGAGCGCGGCCAGTCGGCCCTGCGCCTGGACCAGATCGAATTGGTGCAGAGCGATGAGGATATCGGAATTTCCGCCATCAGTGTCGGCAAATACATCGGACGCAGGGTCTATGTTGAAGGCGAGAAAAGTCTGGGCGACGCCGCCGATTCGATCGCCGTTGAAGTCGAACTCACCCCCTCGCTCATCCTGACCACCGAAACCAGCCCGCGTATCCGCGAAGGCATCGGCCTCAAATGGAGAAAGGACTACTAATGTTTCGCCGAGCGACACCCGCGCGCGCCTCCGTCGCAATCGCCGCGCTCCTCGCGCTTGCGTCCGGCTGCGCGACGGTGCCGCCGGACCTGCCGCCGGTGCCGATCGACCCGGCCCCTAGCGGCGCCGCGCAAACGCGCCTCGCGCCTTCGGCGCCCGCGCTCGCGTCCATACCGGACATTGGCGAGCGGCCGGCGCAGACGCCTCATCGATCACAGGAAGAGATCGCGCGCGTGCAGATCATGCTCGATCGCGCGAATTACTCGCCCGGTCCGATCGACGGCCGCTGGGGCCCGTTATCACGCGCCGCGCTGAGCGAGTGGCAGCGGCGCGAGGGCCTGCCGGAGACCGGAGAACCGGACGACGCGCTCCTCGCCCGCGCGCCGGACGCCGAAAAAGCCTTCGCCGCGCATCTCGTCACCGATGCGGAACATGCCGCGCTGCGCCCGTTCCCGAGCGGATGGCGCGCGCGCGCCGCGCTCGATCACCACGGCCACTCCACCATTATCGAGGCCGTTGCCGAGCGCTATCACGCCACCGAGCGATTCATTCGCGAACTCAATCCCGATGTCGCGTGGCCCAATCCGCCGGCAGGCGCCGCGCTGCGCGTTCCGCGCGTTCGTCCATACGCGCGCGCCGCCGCGGCGCGCATAGAAATCGTCTTGTCCGAAAAAACACTGCGCGTCTTTGACGCCGAAGGACGGATCATCGCGCGCTTCCCGTGTTCCATCGCGCGTCAGGTTGAAAAGCGACCCGTCGGCGAGCTGAGGGTTGTGAACGCTGCCGAAAATCCGAACTACACCTTCGACCCCGATCTTTTTCGCGACGACCCGGCCGCCGCGGGCATCGAGCGGCGACTGCTGATCCCGCCCGGCCCCAACAATCCGGTTGGCGTCGCATGGTTGAGTTTGGATCGACCCGGCTACGGGATTCACGGCACGCCGTTCCCCGAAGAGATCGGCAAAACCGAATCGCACGGTTGTTTTCGACTCGCGAACTGGAACGCGCGGAAGCTTATGGAGATGGTGTCGATCGGCTGCCCCGTAATGGTGCGCGAGTGAGATTATCGGCAGACGTGGGCGCTGACCGCATCGATCTACGAATCGGCGAGGTATTCCTAGCGCTGTAGTACCGCCGCTCCGCCGACGGAAGTGTGAAGACGAAACTCTCCGGCGGCGGAATGCCGGAGCTACAACATTCGAATAGCGAAAGGAGATGGTAGGGCGGGAACTCCGAGCCCGCCGAGCTGGCGGATCGTCGCCCTCACCCCAACCCTCTCCCGCGCGGCGGGAGAGGGGGATGCTGTGGATGCGGGCGGCGACCGCGAACCGTGCGCGGTAAAGCGGTCACGGTAAAGGGGTCAGGCGCTGAATTTTCTCGTAGGGGTAAATAGGCGTGTATCTGATCGATGCCTGGGTAAAAGGGGTCAGGCGCTGAATTTTCTCATAGGGTGAAATAGGCGTGTATCTGATCGATGCCTGGTCTGGATCTCTGCCGCGCGGCGGGAGAGGGGGGCGAG